>LJUP01000187.1 GCA_001303955.1 Bacteroides sp. SM23_62
AAAACTGCCTTTTGCCATTGCCTGATCGGATTGACCATTTTCCTGCTTGCTTCCTGTAAGTCGACCAAGTATGTTCCTGAAGACGCTTACCTGCTGAAAAGTTACAGGGTTAGGGTGGATAAAGAACAGGTCGACACGAAGGAACTGAATGCTTATATCAAGCCAAAACCCAACCGGGAAATCCTGGGCACAAAATTCTACCTGGGACTGTATAATCTTTCCGGGAAGAAGGACAATGGCTGGAACCGCTGGCTCAGGAAGATCGGTGAAGCACCTGTCCTCTACGATGGTTATGAAACAGAAAGCAACAGCAAGCAGCTGGGACTCTATATGAGGAACAAGGGGTATTATGATGCCGAAGTGTCAGACAGTGTCAGGTTCAAAAAGAAAAAGGTTCAGGTCAGCTATGACATTGTCGCCGGGATCCCCTTCAGATTACGATCCATTGACTATCATTATGAGGATACCACGTTAAGATCATTGCTGGCCCCTGATTCTGTAAATTCATTGTTGAAGCCGGGTGACCTGTTCGATGTGGATGCCATGCAGGCGGAGAGGGCCAGGATAGAAACCTTCCTGAGAAACAGGGGGTATTATAATTTCAACAGGGAGTATATCTACTATGAAGTTGACAGTTCATTGAATTCCAGCCAGGTGGATCTGACGATAGGGATTAAAAAATACATCCTGCCATCGGATGAGGGATATTATCTGGTAGTCCCGCACAGGAAATACAGGATCGAGGAGGTCAATATCTATCCGGGATTTGATCCCAAGAGGGCCATTGCGGATAACAAGGGTTATATCGAGGGACTCACAACATTCAGGTACAATGAGTTTGAGTTCAGGCATGAGGATAAGCTCAAGGCCGATCCTGGTGTCATTTCACAGTCCGTTTTCATTTTGCCCGGTGAAGGCTATGACGCTGAGAAAGTAAAGCAAACCTATAAGCACCTGTCCTCGCTGCGTATTTACAAATTTGTTAACATCGTATTCGAGGAAAAGGATCCCGGTGATCCCTATATGCATGATTATTATCCGCTGGTATGCCATATCCAGCTGAGCCCTACCACTTCACAATCCTATACAGTTGAGCTGGAAGGTACGAACTCAGCCGGGAATCTTGGCGTTGGGGGTAACCTGAACTATACCCACAGGAATCTTTTCGGGGGTGCAGAGAACTTTACCACACGCCTGTCAGGAGCTGTTGAGACCATCCGGGAAATCGATGAGCAGGGATTCGGGAATATGATTGAGCTGGGCCTGGAAGGCAGGCTGACCTTCCCGAAATTTCTGCTTCCCTTTAAGACGGAGCAATTCATCAGGAAGTATAATCCGAAAACCAGCACCTCAATAAGGTACAATTATCAGCGCAGGCCCGATTATACCAGGGCAATGTTCCGGACAACTTTCGGGTACAACTGGACGAGCGGGGACTATATGACTCATATCATCAACCCCCTGGCACTGAATTACGTGGGGATGCTCAATGCCTCGGATGAATTCCTGGATGATATCCGGGATACATACCTTGAATACAGTTTTGAGGACAGGCTGATCCTTGGGACCAATTACAGTTTTATCTATACCGACCAGGATATCCAGAAGACCAGGGATTTCGTTTTTTTCAGGACCAACATTGAATCTTCCGGCCTGTTGTTAAAAGGAGCGGCAAGGGCGATCGGTGCTGTGAGGGACAGCCTCGGAAGGCATATCATGTTCGGGAATGCATTTGCCCAGTATGTGAAGGGAGATGTGGAATTCAGGTACTTCAATATCATGAATGATCAGACCAATCTCGTGTACCGGATCTTTCTGGGGGTTGCCTATCCCTACGGGAACTCGATTACGATCCCCTATGAGAAGCAGTATTTCACAGGGGGGGCCAATGGTATACGGGCCTGGCAGGTAAGGAACCTGGGACCGGGTTCCTACAATGTTCGTAATGAGCCTGATGCACCCAGGTGGCCCAACCAGACTGCGGATGTCATCATTGAGGGGAATATTGAATACCGCTTCGATTTGTTCTGGCTGCTGGAGGGGGCCCTTTTCGTTGATGGCGGGAATATCTGGTCCCTGAACCAGGATGATGACAGGCCCGGATCCATCTTTGAGTGGCATCGTTTCTACAAGGAATTTGCCCTGGGGGCAGGCTTCGGATTGCGTATGGATTTCTCTTTTTTCGTTTTCAGGTTTGACATGGGAATGAAGGTCCGGGATCCCGCCCAGCCCCAGGGCAGCCGCTGGGTATTCATGAACAGCGGTTATAACAGGCCACAATTTAATATCGCCATTGGCTATCCATTTTAGGCCATTCATCCGGCCTCCCGGAAAGGGTTAGCCATGGCTGCTGCCGGAAATAAATACTGACTTCTGTTTTATTCTATCCCTGAAACTCCTATTTTTGCGGAATTAATCCTGAAGGTTTGATGATTATTAACCCATAAAATATAACTTAAATGTCCGCAAAAGTCTTAGATGCCGTAAAGCCGGGTTTAGTCCTCGGAGATGATGTTCAAAAAGTGTTTGCCATAGCCAGGGAGAATGAGTTTGCCATTCCCGCCGTCAACGTGGTAGGTACCAATTCCGTGAATGCAGTGATGGAAGCAGCAAAGATGGTTAACTCTCCGGTGATCGTTCAGTATTCCAACGGGGGTGCTGCATTCTGGTCAGGGAAAGGCATTTCCAATGACAACCAGCAATCCGCCATTGCCGGGGGGATCTTAGGTGCCATACATGTGCATTACCTTGCGGGACTGTACAACGTGCCGGTGATCCTGCATACCGATCATGCCGCCAGGAAATTGCTGCCATGGATCGACGGTTTGCTCGGTGCCGGTGAAAAACATTTTGAGCAACACGGGAAGCCATTGTACAGTTCCCATATGCTTGATCTGTCCGAGGAGCCGCTTGAGCAAAATATCGAAACCTGCAAGAACTACCTGGAAAGGATGAGCAGGATGGGCATGACCCTGGAAATAGAACTAGGCGTAACCGGGGGAGAGGAAGACGGGGTGGACCATTCAGGTATAGACTCATCCAAACTCTACACCCAGCCTGAAGAAGTGGCCTATGCCTTCAGTGAACTCGGCAAGGTCAGTGACAGGTTCACCATAGCTGCCTCATTTGGCAATGTCCATGGTGTATACAAACCCGGCAATGTAAAACTTACCCCCAAGATCCTGTTAAACTCCCAGAAATATATCCAGGAAAAATACAATACCTCCGACAAGCCGGTTAATTTTGTCTTCCACGGGGGGTCAGGGTCCAGCCGTGAAGAGATCCGTGAAGCCATCAGTTATGGTGTGGTCAAGATGAATATCGACACCGATACACAGTGGGCTTTTTGGGATGGTGTAAGGAACTATGAGAAGGCAAACCATGATTACCTGCAGGGACAGATAGGCAATCCCGAGGGAGAGGATAAACCGAACAAGAAAAAATATGATCCCCGTGTCTGGATGCGTGAAGGGGAGAAATCCATGGTAGAAAGGCTGAAACTGGCATTCGAGGACCTCAATTGTTTATGATATACCGCAAAGATCATCATTAAGCAGTATGATCTAGTTATATGGCAAGTATACCCTCCTCAGAACGAGACAGCTTCTCCAGTAAATTCGGTGTGATTGCAGCCGCGGCAGGTTCTGCCATCGGACTTGGCAACATCTGGCGCTTCCCCTATGTCACAGGTGAGAACGGGGGTGCCGCATTCCTGTTGATTTACCTGGCCTTCGTAACCCTGGTTGGCATCCCAGTGATGATGTCAGAATTTGTCATTGGCAGGAGTGCCCAGAAAAATGCCGTAGGTTCTTTTAAACGGCTGGCACCACGCAAGCCCTGGTTCCTGGTCGGCATGATGGGCGTAGCGGGAGCTTTTGTGATCCTCGCTTTTTATGCGGTTGTCGCCGGCTGGACCCTGAGCTACCTGTTTGATTCGGCAAGGTACCTCGTGCAGCCGGACAAATACGGATTCGGAGAAATGTCTACCGAGCAGCTCCGGCATTTTTTCCAGGAGGGTTATGATTCATTCCTGGCAGGCACCTGGAAGCCCGTTGTTACTTTTTTAGCCATGATGGGCCTCACGGTCATTATCGTCCTGTCAGGTGTCCGGGACGGGATCGAAAAATATGCCAAGATCCTCATGCCCATCCTGCTGGCCATACTTCTTGTATTGGTGGCCAGGGGAGTTACCCTGGAAGGTGCCCGGGAGGGTGTTCGATTCCTTTTCAAGCCAGATTTTTCCCAGATCACAGGCAATACCGTACTGGTGGCATTGGGCCAGGCCTTTTTTTCCCTTTCGGTGGGGATGGGGACTTTGATCACCTATGGTTCCTATATCCAGAAAAGGGATAACCTGGCCAATACGGCAGTCAGTGTTGCATTTGCCGATACGTTTATTGCCGTTATCGCGGGACTGGCCATCTTTCCGGCTGTTTTTGCGTTCGGGATCAGTCCCGATTCAGGTCAGGGACTGGTATACATCACGCTGCCGGTGATTTTCCAGAAAATGGCTTTCGGATCCTTCTGGGCACTGCTTTTCTTCCTCCTGCTCTGCCTCGCTGCCCTCACATCGACCATTTCCGTACTTGAGGTAGTGGTCGCCTATTTTTCTGAAGAGCTGGGCATGAACAGGAAACGGGCTACCCTGATCGCCGGTTCTTCTATCGGTATATTGGGACTGATGGTCACGATGTCATGGGGACCCCTGGCCAATGTGACATTCAGGGACCTTAATATTTTCGAGCTCTTCGATGCTTCACCGGCCTATTTCCTACCTCTCGGGGGATTTTTCATAGTGATCTTCGTGGGCTGGTTCTATGGGCGCAATAATAGCAAGAAAGAATTATCCAGCGAAGGAAAACGTTCGATACGTTACTATCCCATCTTCATCTTCCTGGTCAGGTACCTTGCACCCATCGCTATCGCACTGGTATTTCTGAATGTGGTCGGGCTGATCAGGTTCTGATCCGGGCATGATCCGCAGGATCCTCAGGGCCTATCTGTCATTGAGCCGCGGAGAACGGAACGGGTTCTTCCTGCTGGCCATATTGATCATGGTCCTGCTTGTCGGACGTATCCTCATACCTGTCATCACGGTAAGGCCCATCCCTGATTTTACCGAAGCCGAGACAGCATTCATGGCATTCAGGTCCGCCCTGCAGGAAGCTGGAACCAGGGAGCGGCCCGGACAAGGATCTTCCGGATGGGAGGCCGGCAGTATACATACCCAATCCCGGGACGCCATTCAATATTTCGATTTTGACCCCAATCACATCGCCTACGAGGAGCTGTTGAAACTCGGCCTTTCTGCCGGGGTTGCCCGGACACTGATCAACTACCGGATGAGCGGAGGAAAATTCCAGAGCAGGCAGGACCTGCTGAAGGTTTATGGTCTCAACAGTACAGATTTCAACAGGCTGGAACCTTTCATAGACATCCCGCCCGTCAAGGCAATAGATATGAAAAAGCATGAGGCCGGTGCCTTTGAACTGAATAGTTCAGATACCCTCCAGCTTCAGGGGATTTATGGGATCGGACCCGTCTTTGCCGGCAGGATCATCAGGTACCGTGACCTGCTTGGCGGATTTTACACCCAGGAACAGTTAAAAGAGGTATATGGCCTCCAGCAGCAGCAATATGAGCAGATCATCAGGCATGTCTTTATTGATACCAGCCTCCTGCAGAGGATGAACCTGAACACGGTGGAACGGGAGGCCCTGTTCAGACATCCGTACCTGACATCATACCAGGCGGATGCCATCATCGCATACAGGGATTACAAAAGGGAGTGGAAGGATATCAATGAGATCAGGCGGAATGAGCTGCTCCCTGATTCGGTTTTTATACGGATCAGGCCCTATCTGAAGATTGAATGATGACGGGAACGGAAAGCGGCATCAGTCGGGATGGTCCTGTCATCCACGTGATTTTATTTGTTTTTTAACAAGGGAACACTGGATTTTATCCCCGGTTTTTTGTATTTTGTATAGGACATCCCAAATGAAACTTTATATCCTAAGTCAGTCATTTGTATGAACTTAGGGGCACTGTCCAGAATAATTTAACACAAAATCAAGGTTTTATGGAATTTTTATGAATATTTTTGATTAATTCTCTACAATTTATAAATTTGCGGCTCAATAATTTAAGCTAGGAGAAAATCATGATTGTAGTACCCATTAAAGAAGGTGAAAATATTGAGCGCGCATTAAAGAAATTTAAAAGAAAATTCGAAAGAACTGGCACAGTAAAGGAACTAAGGGGACGGCAGGCATATGTAAAGCCTTCCGTAAAAAAACGCCAGACCAAAAAGCGTGCACAGTACATCCAGAAACTTCAGGATCTGGATCAATAGGCTTTTGCGTCAGCGGATCTGAACCCGGTACATGCTTCCTTATATATATTGCTGGTTTTAGAATAAAACCGATTCCCTGTAAACTTCATGAATTATAAAAAGTTGTTTTTGAATTACCTCCAATTCGAGAAGAGGTATTCTCAACATACTATCATTTCATACCAGACAGACCTGGATCAGTTTGAAGGGTATGCCCGCAATTTTTTCGAGGACGAGGAGGGACTTGACAGGGCCGGTGCAAAAGTCATCCGCTCCTGGATCGCCCACATGATGGAATCAGGAATGTCAGTCCGTTCAGTCAACCGGAAAATCACGACGCTGAAAACATTTTACAAATTCATGATGCGTGAGCAGCACATAAAGATCAACCCGATGGACAAGGTGATCAGTCCCAAATTGAAAAAAACACTCCCGGCATTCGTCGAAGAGGAGAAAATGGATGAGTTGCTTGATTCACATGCTTTCGGTAAAGATTTCCACGGGGCAAGGAACAAGCTGATCATCGAGCTGCTGTATCTCACCGGGATGAGATTATCGGAGTTGATCCAGCTGGAGGACCGGCATATTGATCTTTATGAACATACCATCAAGGTTACAGGAAAGAGGAACAAGGAGAGGATCATCCCGCTGGAACATGCTGCCATTGATATTATCAGGAATTATCTCAACCTGAGAAAGCAGTCATTCCCCGGACCTTCGACGCCGCGTTTCTTCATTACCGATAAGGGTAAACCATTGTATCCGAAATTTGTCTATAAGGTGGTGAATAACTACCTGAGGCTGGTAACCACCATGCAGCAGCGCAGTCCGCATGTATTGCGTCACAGTTTCGCAACACATATGCTGAACAGGGGGGCAGACCTCAATGCCATCAAGGAGATCCTGGGTCATGCAGATTTATCAGCCACCCAGGTATATACACACAATACGTTTGAAAAATTAGTTGCAATATATAAACAGGCTCATCCAAGGGCATAAGCATGGAGGAATCACTATGAATATCAAAATCCACTCAATCCGTTTTGATGCAGACAAGAAGCTGCTTCATTTTATCAATGCCAAGATCCGGAAATTAATGCAGTACTATGACGATATTATCGGGGCCGAGGTATTCCTCAGGCTGGACCGGTCACAGGACCTTGAGAACAAAGTAGTGGAAATCAGATTATTACTTCCCGGGAATGAGCTCTTCGCGAAAAAACAGAGCAAGACATTTGAAGAATCTACAGACCTTTCCGTTGAAGCTTTAAGAAGGCAGATTATGAAGCACAAAACGAAACTGAGACGCGCCTGAAATAAAGCCAATAATTTTATTTGTGATATAAATAAAATATTTATACATTTGCGAACCGATTTTCAAGGGTGTTTTACACCCTTCGTTCTTTGATTTGCCAATGTAGCTCAGCTGGTCAGAGCAGCTGATTTGTAATCAGCAGGTCGGGGGTTCGAATCCCTTCATTGGCTCTGACAATCGGGGAGATACCAAAGCGGTCAACTGGGGCAGACTGTAAATCTGCTGGCTGATGCCTTCGTAGGTTCGAATCCTGCTCTCCCCACACCGCGGGAATAGCTCAGTTGGTAGAGCACAACCCTTCCAAGGTTGGGGTCGCGAGTTCGAGCCTCGTTTCCCGCTCTGTAAGGCCGATGTAGCTCAGGGGTAGAGCGCGTCCTTGGTAAGGACGAGGTCATGGGTTCAAATCCCATCATTGGCTCTTTTTAGAATGAAATAAAAACAGATTATAATTCAATTTCTTAATTAAGTTAAAGTTATGGCTAAAGAAAAATTTGAAAGATCGAAACCTCATGTTAATATTGGTACGATTGGTCACGTTGACCATGGCAAGACCACATTAACCTCTGCCATCACCAGGGTGCTCGCAAAGCAGGGTCTTGCAGCTATCAAGGATTTCGATTCAATTGATAATGCTCCTGAAGAGAAGGAGAGGGGTATAACCATTAACACAGCTCATGTTGAGTATGAAACAGCAAAACGGCACTATGCGCACGTTGACTGTCCGGGGCACGCTGACTATGTAAAGAACATGGTTACGGGTGCAGCCCAGATGGACGGTGCTATCCTGGTTGTTGCCGGAACGGATGGTCCCATGCCGCAGACAAGGGAACATATCCTGCTGGCTTACCAGGTGAACGTGCCCAAGATCGTTGTTTTCCTGAACAAGGTGGATATGGTGGATGATGATGAACTGCTCGAGCTTGTTGAGATGGAAGTCCGTGAACTGCTCAGTTTTTATAAGTATGACGGTGACAATGCACCTGTCATTTATGGTTCTGCGCTGGGTGCCATGAACGGAGAGGCCAAGTGGGAAGAGAAAGTGGTTGAGCTGATGAATGCCGTCGATGAATATATACCGGTTCCTCCCCGTGATATTGAAAAACCATTCCTGATGCCGGTTGAAGACGTATTCTCCATTACCGGCCGGGGTACGGTTGCTACCGGAAGGATTGAAACAGGGATTGTACTCACCGGAAATGAAGTGAACCTGATCGGTTTGGGTGCAGAAGGCAAGAAAACGGTAGTCACAGGTGTTGAGATGTTCCGTAAGATCCTCGACCGCGGTGAAGCTGGTGATAATGTCGGACTCCTGCTCAGGGGAATTGACAAGAAGGAGATAAAGAGGGGTATGGTGATCGCTGACCCGGGATCCATCACTCCGCATACCAAGTTCAAGGCTGAGGTATATGTCCTGAAGAAGGAAGAAGGCGGACGTCACACACCGTTCCACAATAACTATCGTCCCCAGTTCTACCTGAGAACGCTTGACGTTACGGGTGAGATCCAGTTGCCGGAAGGCCGTGAAATGGTGATGCCCGGTGATAATGTTACCATCACTGTTGAACTGATCTATCCGGTTGCCATCAACCAGGGACTCCGGTTTGCCATCCGTGAAGGTGGCCGTACCGTAGGTGCTGGTCAGGTAACGGAGATTATTGAATAAGCGTCCATAACTTTAAGCTTTCAATAAATGTACAGGGTTCGGTCCCGTTTTTGTGGGACCGGACTCTTGGCATGTTTCCGCAGATACAGCATACGGGTGTAGCTCAATTGGTAGAGCATTGGTCTCCAAAACCAAGGGTCGGGAGTTCGAATCTCTCCACCCGTGCTAAAGATTAAAAGATGAAGATCAGAACATATTTGCAAGAGACCTGGACTGAGCTGATCCATAAGGTATCCTGGCCAACATGGTCGGATCTGCAGAACAGCGCCGTGGTGGTCATGATCGGGACAGTGATCATTTCCCTGATCATTTTTGCCATGGATATCAGCTTCAGGAATATCATGGAGATGATTTACAGCCTGTTTTACTAATATTTAGAAAAAACCGGACGAATGGGTGAAATCGAAAAGAAATGGTATGTCCTGAGGGCGATAGGTGGGAAGGAAAAGAAAGTAAAGGAGCTGATCGAGAGTGAGGTTTCCAGGCTCAGCCTGCAGGATTATGTTTCGCAGGTGCTTATCCCCACGGAAAAAGTCTACCAGATCCGCAGCGGTAAGAAGATCAGCAAAGAAAGGAATTTCTTTCCCGGCTATGTGCTGATCGAAGCTGCCCTGGTAGGAGAGGTCCCGCATATTCTCAAGAACGTCACCAACGTAATCGGTTTTCTGGGGACAAAAGGAGATGAGGCGCCGACACCACTGAGGCAGAGCGAGGTGAACAGGATTCTCGGAAAGGTAGATGAGCTTGCCGCCAGTGAAGAGGAGATCAATGTCCCGTTTTTTATTGGAGAATCTGTCAAGGTTATCGACGGACCGTTCAACAGCTTTACAGGGGTTATCGAAGAGGTGAACGACGAGAAGAAGAAGCTGAAGGTAATGGTAAAAATATTTGGACGTAAAACACCGCTTGAATTGAGTTTCATGCAGGTGGAGAAGGAATCATAAAGAAATTTGTCAGCTGTATCATTCGCCGGATGCTCGGTGAATACGCTTCCAATATAGTTGGGCAATTTTATTGATTAACCGGAAATCGTAGATTTTAGTTATGGCGAAAGAAGTAGCAGGATTAATCAAATTGCAGATCAGGGGTGGGGCAGCGAACCCATCCCCTCCGGTCGGACCCGCACTGGGTGCGAAAGGAGTCAACATCATGGAGTTTTGCAAACAGTTCAACGGGCGGACCCAGGACAAAGCAGGTAAATTACTCCCGGTAATTATCACCGTTTATGCTGACAAGTCCTTTGATTTTATTGTAAAGACTCCTCCGGTTGCTGTTCAATTACTTGAAGCAGCACGAACTAAGAAAGGTTCCTCGGAGCCCAACAGGGACAAAGTTGCCACTGTATCATGGGAGCAGGTAAAGCACATCGCTCAGGACAAGATGCCTGACCTGAATGCATTTACCGTCGAATCTGCCATGAGAATGGTTGCGGGAACTGCGCGTAGTATGGGGATCACTGTAATGGGGGATTTCCCGACTAATCTTTAATCTCTAATAGAATATGGCAAAACTGACAAAGAACAGAAAGCTTGCTGTTGAGAAAATTGAGGAAGGTAGGCTCTATAAGCTGAACGAGGCTGCAACTTTGCTGAAAGACATCACATCTACCAAGTTTGATGCATCGGTGGATATTGATGTCAGGCTGGGGGTTGACCCCAGGAAAGCCAACCAGATGGTACGGGGTGTGGTAACGCTTCCACATGGCACGGGCAAACAGGTCCGTGTACTTGTACTCTGCACACCGGACAAGGAGGAAGAAGCAAAGCAGGCAGGCGCGGATTACGTTGGCCTTGATGAATATGTTGAGAAGATACAGCATGGGTGGACTGACGTGGATGTGATCATTACCATGCCTTCTGTCATGGGACAGGTTGGTAAACTGGGTAAGATCCTAGGTCCCCGTGGACTCATGCCGAACCCTAAAAGCGGGACAGTCACCATGGAGATTGGGAAAGCCGTGGAGGATGTCAAGAAGGGGAAGATTGATTTCAAGGTGGACAAATTCGGCATCATTCATTCCAGAATCGGCAAGGCATCTTTCCAGCCCGAGCAGATCGTGGACAATGCCAGGGAATTCATCAGCACCATCGTAAAACTCAAGCCGACTGCTGCCAAGGGAACCTATATCAAGAGTATTTTCCTTTCCAGTACGATGAGTCCGGGTATCAAGGTCGATACCAAACTAGCGGAAGATTAAGGCAGGAGCTGAGATTAATGAATCTGAATGATCATGAGAAGAGAAGAAAAAAATGCCATCATAGACGGACTGACAGAGCAGATCAACAATGCCAGCCATTTCTATCTGACGGATATATCAGCGCTGAATGCGGCTGATACTTCCTCACTCAGGAGAAAGTGTTTTGAAAGGAATATTGAACTGGTAGTGGTGAAGAACACATTGTTAAAACGGGCACTGGAAAAGTCCGAAGGCAATTTTAAAGACCTTTATGATATTTTGAAGAATTCAACATCCGTGATGTTTTGTGAGACGGGTAACAGTCCCGCCAAACTCATCAAGGAATTCAGGAAGGAACATGAACGTCCCCTGCTGAAGGCCGCTTTTGTTGAAGAATCGATTTATCTGGGCGACGAACAACTGGATGCATTATCCTCCCTCAAATCCAAGGCTGAACTGATCGGGGATGTACTGTTATTGCTCCAGTCACCTATGAAGAACCTGCTGTCTGCGATGCAGTCAGGAGGAAATAACCTGGCAGGGGTCCTGCAGACACTTGCTGACAAAGAAGAGAATTAGAAACAATTAATAAATTATTTAAGAAATGGCAGACGTTAGCGCAATTGCAGATCAATTGGTAGAATTGACTGTAAAAGAAGTGAACGAACTTCTTGACGTATTGAAAGAAAAGCATGGTATTGAACCTGCAGCTGCTGCAGTAGCAGTAGCCGGTGCACCCGCCGCGGGCGGCGAAGCAGGTGGTGCCGAGGAAAAGAGCACATTTGACGTGATCCTCACCGCACCCGGTGGAGCCAAACTGCAGATCGTTAAGCTTGTGAAGGAACTGACGGGTCTTGGACTGAAAGAAGCCAAAGGCGTAGTTGATTCCGCACCTGCACCGATCAAGGAGGGTATCCCCAAGGATGAAGCTGAAAACTTGAAAAAGCAATTGGAAGACGCTGGAGCCGAGGTTGAACTTAGATAGCATCTTCCTGGTGATTCTTACAACAGGTTTAGGATCCCCTCAAGGGGGTTCTAAGCCTTTTGTTATATTCAGTACTAATATATATCGTTCTTTAAATTTTAGATAAATGGCCGCGAATAAAGTCGAAGGAAGAATTAATTTCTCTGCCGCTAGAAACCAGCTTCAATATCCTGATTTCCTGGAAGTTCAGTTGAAATCTTTCCGGGAATTTTTCCAGATGGAAACCACATCGGAGGACAGAAAAGCAGAAGGCCTGTACAGGGTTTTTAGTGAAAATTTCCCCATCACAGACACACGTAATAATTTCATCCTGGAATTCCTGGACTACCAGGTTGACCCCCCAAGGTATTCCATTGATGAGTGCATCGAGCGTGGTCTGACCTATAGTGTTCCCCTCAAGGCCAAGCTCAAATTGTATTGTACGGATCCGGAGCACGAAGATTTTGATACCGTTATCCAGGACGTCTATCTGGGGACAATTCCCTATATGACAGAACGTGGACTGTTCATCATCAACGGGGCAGAACGTGTGGTCGTCTCCCAGCTCCACCGGTCCCCGGGTGTTTTCTTCGGACAGAGCATCCATGCCAACGGTACCAAACTGTATTCGGCCAGGATCATTCCTTTTAAAGGATCCTGGATCGAATTTGCCACGGACATCAACAATGTCATGTATGCCTACATTGACCGGAAGAAGAAATTGCCCGTAACCACCTTGCTCCGGGCCATCGGTTATGAAGGTGATAAGGATATCCTGGAGATCTTCGACCTGGCAGATGAACTGAAGGTCTCCAAGACCGGCTTGAAAAAAGTGATCGGCCGTAAACTCGCCGCAAGGGTTTTAAAATCCTGGGTAGAGGACTTCGTGGATGAGGATACAGGTGAGGTGGTATCCATCGAACGGAACGAGGTGATCATCGATCGCGAGACCATCCTTGAAAATGAGCACATAGATATGATCGTGGATTCGGGTGCGAAGACCATACTCCTGCACAAGGAATCCCAGAGCCTGGCTGATTTTGCCATCATTTATAACACCCTTCAGAAGGATCCGTGTAATTCAGAGGAGGAAGCCGTCCTCCATATTTACAGGCAGCTTCGTAATTCCGAACCGCCTGATGAGGCCACCGCCAGGGACGTCATCGACAAGCTCTTCTTCTCAGACAAGCGCTATGACCTGGGTGAGGTAGGCCGTTACAGGATCAATAAGAAGCTCGGACTTTCCACGGAAATGGACGTGAAGGTACTGACCAAGGAAGATATCATTGAGATCATCAAGTACCTGATCGAGCTGATCAATTCCAAGACCGATGTCGATGATATCGATCACCTGAGCAACCGGCGCGTCCGGACCGTAGGTGAGCAGTTGTCCAACCAGTTCAGTGTGGGACTGGCACGTATGGCCAGGACCATCAGGGAAAGGATGAATGTCCGGGATAACGAGGTCTTTACACCGGTTGACCTGATCAACTCCAAGACCCTCTCCTCGGTGATCAATTCTTTCTTCGGTACCAACCAGCTGTCTCAGTTCATGGACCAGACCAACCCGCTGGCGGAGATGACCCATAAGCGGAGGATGTCAGCACTGGGACCCGGCGGACTGTCAAGGGAGCGTGCAGGGTTTGAGGTAAGGGATGTCCACTACACGCACTACGGCCGTCTCTGTCCTATCGAAACG
>LJUP01000188.1 GCA_001303955.1 Bacteroides sp. SM23_62
TTCCTGTCAGAATATCACCCCAGGCTGATGTCATGGAAACACTGGACCTGATTAACAGCACAATAAAATCCTTTGACAAGGATTATATCATGATCCACCTGTTTGCCAGTGACATTTACGATGATTATTATAAGGGCGAAGAAAGAGTACGCAATATTCTGGGAGCCGGATCAATCCTTTCCATTATCATTGTGGTCATGGGAATCTATGCGCTGGTTTCTCATAACATAATCAGCCGGACCAAAGAGATAGGGATCAGAAAAGTGATGGGTGGTTCTACCCGCGACATGATGGTAATGATCTATATGTCAACCCTTCAATGGACTGTTATCGCTTCATTGATTGCATTACCCTTATGCTGGATTTACCTGAAAAACTGGTTGAATGACTATGTGGCAAGGATACCATTGTCCTGGTGGCTATTTGTCAGCAGTATCTTGCTGGTCTTCCTTTTTGAAACCCTGATCACGCTGGGTCAGACCTGGAAAGCCGCCCGCAGAAATCCGGTGGATGCTTTAAGGTATGAGTGATCAGATCAGAAAGGTTATCAAAATTCAATGATTTTGGGTACCTTTCAAGCAAATTATTAAACAAATTAGCAATCATGACCTTAAGAACAAGATTGATTAAGCTTTACCTGAAAACAGGACCTTTTGTCAAGGCTTTGAAAAAATGGATCATCCCTGTTTTCAGCATACTCTCACTGATCTGGATTCTCATCCGGGTAATTCCCAAACCCCACAGGGCGACCTATCCATGTATGAAAGTTGCTGTTCCTTTTGCCTCGACTTTCATTGTATATATAGGCGGTCTTCTGACTTCCATTGTGTTATTCAAAAAAGCACTGAAAAAGTTATATGCATCTAAATTTCTACTCGCAGGAATCCTTTTGTTCACCGGACTTTGTTTTGGGCTTATAACACTTTTCGTAAATCAAAAGGACTTGTATGCCAATGAAACTGTAAGTTATGATTTTATAGATCCCTTAGGCCCCAACAATCCCATTGGGGAAGCAAAGGGGATCATGCCAGGACGTGTTGTCTGGGTCCATAATCCCGATGCAACGAACGAAGACTGTATTCCGTGGGAATATGGTGATGGTTATTTTCTGGATAAGAATGCCAATCAGGCGCTGGTGGATGAGATGTTGAGTTCAGCCATCTTGAAAGTGACTGAAGAAACCTCGGAGGAAGAAGCCTGGGCTTCCATCTTCAAATATTTCAATCTGCATCATGGCAAGGGGGACATAGGGTATGCTGAAGGTGAGAAAATTTTCATAAAGATCAATGCCGTTCATGCATGGACCACCCTGCCAGACCTGTCGATCATGAATGACGGCAACTATGGCAACGTGGACACGTCCCCGCAGGTCATCCTGGCCGTGCTGCGGCAGTTAATCAATAAGGCCGGCGTACCCGAGGAGGCCATCTATATCGGTGATCCCTATACGCAGATCTTCAAACATATCCATGATAAGCTGTCGGCTGAATTCCCGGGGATCCATTACATGTCAAAATCCGATGTGGCGAAGCGGGAACAATTGCAGGTCACCAATACTGACAGCCTCAAATACTCCGACAGGGGGACCATCCTCGATATTGATGCGCACCAGTTTTTTGACTGCATCGTGAATGCTGACTATGTATTGAGTTTGCCGGCCATCAAAGGCCACCGCTGGGGCGGGATCACCTTTTTTGCCAAGAACCATTTTGGTTCCAATACCAGGGACGGTGCATGGCACCTTCACAAAGGCCTGCACAGAACGGACTACGATTCACCCCTGCGGGAGGGTTACAAACTATACAGGGTGTTCGTGGACCTTATGTCCTACGAGCACCTGGGAGGAAAAACACTGATCTACATTGGAGACTTGCTGTGGGGGACATCATATGAACATGATCCACCCGTAAAATTCCAAAGTGCTCCTTTCAATAACGACTGGTCCTCTTCCATCCTTGTCTCTTTGGATCCTGTTGCCGTTTCATCTGTTGCCCTTGATATCCTTCAGGAAGAATTTCAGGAAGAGGATTTAACCACAACCCCTCCCCGGTATACCTATGTCAGATTCAGCGGTGTTGATGATTATTTGCACCAGGCTGCCTCAAGTGACTGGTGGCCGGATAGCATCACTTACGACCCTGAAGGTGACGGAACCCCGGTGACAAGCCTCGGAGTTCATGAGCACTGGAACAATCCTGCCGACAGGCAGTATTCCAGGAACCTGGGAACAGGGGACGGAATTGAACTGGTCTACCAGAATACACAGCAAGAACCGAGTGCGATCATTGATTATGGTTCGGAAGGACTTGAAGTCAAAGCTTATCTGTCACCAGGGAAGGCGATGCTAAACCTGGAATTCAATCAGGACCTGCAGGGACGGATTGCCATCAGGATTTACAGTCTTTCGGGCCAACTGGTGCAGTCAGATTTCCTGGAATCAGTTTGGGCCGATTCTCCAAAGCAGATAGCCATCAATGCTTTCAGTCCGGGTTATTATGTGGTTCATATCCATTCAGGCACATTGAACCTGAGCAGGCCCATATTGATCGATTGATCACGCAAATATGCTTTTGACATGAAGATATCAAGTTACTGCAGGTATGCCAGGGGACTGATATCCGTGTTAATTTTCCTGTTCAGCCTGTCAAACGTTTTTTCACAGGATGCATACAGGCGTCACCTCGACTATATCAATGACTATGACTTCTCTGAACGCCCGGTTCCGGAGATGCCTTCCAGTGAAAAAAAGACCAGGATCATCATTGATTCGGATGCCAAAAACGAGGTGGATGATCAATGGGCGATTGCACTGGCACTATTGTCCAGCGACAGGCTTGAGATTGAAGGATTCGTGGCTGCCAATTATGACAATCCCCATGGCGGGCCCCAAAGCATAGATAAATCCTATGAAGAAATTTTACGCTTACTGGATAAGGCAGGCATGAAGGGAGCATTCCCCGTATACACAGGTTCACAACCCATGCAATACAGGTATGCGCCTTCGGTATCCGAAGGGGTTGATTTCATTGTTCGAACCGCCCTGAATTCCACGCCTGAAGACCCGGTCTGGATCGTTGCCCTGGGTTCAGCGACAAACCTGGCTTCGGCTTACCTCCAGGATCCTGAAATAGCGAAAACTGCCGTTTTTTTCTGGCATGGCAGGACCCGCTGGCCCGATAAATGCTGGAATTTCAATGTGTTTGGCGACCGGAACGCAGCCATGACCCTGTTCCACTCACCCATCCCACTGATCCTGTTTGATACCGGAACACACCTTTACTGCCCGATGGAGGAGTCAGAAGCCATGGTAAGGCCATTCGGGGAACTGGGAAAATACCTTCACGATATCAGGAAGACCGGGGAGTGGTACCAGCGTTCCGACAAGGGATTTTTCGACCTGGGCGATATCGCTGCCCTGGTGGAACCTGGACTGGCAACCTGGGAAGTGGTAGACTGCCCGGAGGTTGATCCCGACCTGACCTATAAATTCTCAGGCAAAAAAGGAAAGATCCTGAGATGTTCTGACATCGACAGGGATGGAACCTTTGAGCTCTTGTATGAGCGCTTGAAATCATTAAAATGACAATAGAACCCTTTTAAAAGAAATTATGAAGAAGCTTATAGGAATTGTAATATTCAGTATATTTTATCTGCCCCTGTTTTCACAATTGACAGGATTCTTTGATGATTTCGAGGATGGTTCTGTTGACACGCTCTGGGACGGATCGGTACATACCCTCTGGCAGGCAGATCATCCGGGAACATTCGGGATAACCGAGAATGGCGGGTATTTGAACATCGCATACACCCGCAGTGCAGGAAGCGGGGAATGGGACAATTTCAATTTTACGCCACCGGATTCCATCGATGTGTCGGAAAACCCGCTGATCACCCTGAAGATCAGATCGGACGTGGCCAATATATTCACCATAAAGCCTATTTATTCGAATGGGAATGCCGGGTGGCTGCAAAAAGAGATCCCTGCAGATGATGCCTGGTATGATTATACTTTCGAGCTTGTCGGGGCTAATTATACGGGTGGTTACCTGCAAAAAATCTATATGTATTTTGACGGCGGCTCCAGCGAGGAAAAATCAGGCCTTGTAAATTTTGATGATTTTCAAATAGCAGGCTTTACGATCAGCGTTGATAATTTACAGGCACAGTTGATCGATTCCTCGAAAGTAGACCTTACCTGGAAAATTGATGATTTTTCAAATCTCGATCATTTTAATGTCTACAGAAGCCAGGTGATGGGATTTCCGATGGATGAACAGAACAAAATTGGTGAAACTGCCGATACAATTTACCGTGACACAGCCTTATCCAACAATACCACTTATCATTATAAGGTTACTGCCCTCGATATTCACGGCAGGGAACACGCTCCATCACAGGTCAGTATCAGGACATATGCTCCCGGTGCCATCCCAAAAGTTGAGGTTGATACCGTTAATGCCAGCGAGGTTGGCCTGTATGAAAAATTCGAAATCACCCTGAATCTGCTGAATGCGGCATATGATAATCCTTACAATCCGGACGAGATTGATGTGTACGCCTGGTTTTATTCACCTGATGGCGATTCTGTCAGGATGAATGGTTTTTTTGATAATTATCAAAACCGTGATGAATGGAAGATCCGTTTTGCCGCAAACAGGACCGGCAGGTGGGAATACCGCATTTATGCAACAGACCTGGATGGAACCGGCAGCAGTGAATCACATGGTTTTACAGCCGAGGAGTCCGCAAATAAGGGATGGCTCCATGTTTCCCCGGATAACCCAAATTATCTGATGTATGATGACAGCAGCAGTTTTTACGGCATGGCGGTCTATTATCCCTGGAATGTTACCGAAAATCGCCTTGATGATTTTGCCGGTGTTGACGGTAATATCTTTGGCTATTGGGATTGCACCTATGATAACAGCGGCAATGGTGGAGGAATATATCTTCTTGAATCCATGGAATCCGGTGTCGGCCGGTATGACCAGAGAAAAGCAGCACGCATTGATGAGGTATTGACCTGGGCAGAGGCAAGAGCTATGAAAGTAATGCTTGCCATCTGGGTACATGGATACCTGAGGATCGATGGAATGCCCTGGGATAACGGCCGTTGGTACGAAGAAAACCCATACAGCAGGATGGTGGATGTCAGGGATTTTTACACCGACAGCCTGGCACTCGCTTACCAGGAAAAACATCACCGGTATATGATCGCACGCTGGGGATATAGCCGGGCATTGGGTATCTGGGAAATCATCAACGAAATGCACGGAACAACCGGATGGGTAGTCAACGAATCTGCAGCAAAAATATGGGTGGAAAATGTAAACGCATATTTTAAAGAGAACGATCCTTTCAAGCGCCCCACAACCGCCTCTTTCGGCGGTATCCAAGGGGCTTCGCATTACACAGAAACCGATCAGCTGGGCGATATGCCAAATGTACATTTTTATGAACAACATGGCTGGCCCACGAAGTATCCCGAAGATCTGGTTCGCAGCGGGCTGTCCAATGTTGTCAGTGAAGCCAGGAAACTCAAAAGCAAGGGCGATCGTCCTGCATTCCTTGGGGAAGCTGGTTATTACCACATGCTGACGGATTCAAATACCACAGGGTATACCTGGGAATTTCACAATTCCTTCTGGGGAGGATTGACAAATGGATTGGCCACAACGCCTTTCTGGTGGGAATTTAACCAAACTGAAATATTTACCCCTGTTCGCTTAAATGATTACAAAATCCTGAATGAGTTTGTCAAGGATATCGATTTCGCCCATTTGCCCTTCAAGCCGTCTGAAATTTCGGGGGAAAACATGGATGGATATTTTATGGGAGCAGATACCACAGGCTTTGGCTGGATGAAAACCTATGTTGGAACTACCATCGCGAATACCCCGATAACTTTATCTTATGCGAAGCTTAATAACGGAACTTACCAGTTGCAATGGTTTGACACCTGGACCGGGGAAATACTGGGAACGGATACAACCGTTTCGGTTGGAGGAATTCTTCCCGCTGAGGTCACCAGTGAAATTAACCAAGAAGACATTGCATTTAAACTGTACAGGTTGGGTGACGGGAGTACCGCCACCAGGCTTGTGTTGTTCCTGGCAAAAACCGATACACTCGTACCCGGTCAATGGCCGTGGTCACCCAAAGTAGATTCCACCATGTATAAAGTGGTTTGTTATGCGACCGATGATCAGAACAGACTGGATACTTCATACAACGGGCTCATTCAATTCACCCTGGAAGGTGATGGCGAGCTGGAGGCATATGCTGGCCATGCGGTCCAGGGAAGCATTGCCCTGGCATACATCCCAGCCGGTCCGGCTGGTTCCACGATTACCGCAACGGCAGAGGGATTGAGTTCGGGAAGCCTGTTTATAGAAGGCGTCACAAGTAGCACAGAGGATGAAATTATCGGGTTACCTGCCGGATTTGAACTTAAAGAAAATTACCCGAATCCTTTTCATTCAAGTACAACCATAGCATATGGTATCCCCGAAACCGCCCATGTCAGGCTGGCCATATACAATTTGCAGGGAGCATTGTTGGAATCACTGGTTGACGGGCAAAAAACAGCCGGCCAGCACAGTGCTGTCTGGAATGCAGAGAAGTATAATGCCGGAATCTATTTCTATAAACTCACTATTGATGGTTATTCGAAAGTAAGAAAATGTATCCTGCTGAAATGATGAAACAAAACACCTGGATATTCCTGGCATTTACCATTGCACTGGTTTCGTGTACCGGCAAGAAATCAAGGGAGGGAAATTCATCGCTACCAAACGTACTGTTTATCATTATTGATGATATGAACGTTGATATCAATTGCTATGGCGGTCCCATAAAAAGCCCGAATATCGATAGACTTGCAGAGAGTGGCATTCAGTTTAACCATGCATACGTTCAGCAGCCGGTTTGCGCGGCTTCCAGGGCAAGTTTTCTAACCGGCCTTCGACCCAACACAACCGGCGTGGATTACCCATACAGTTATTACTTTCTGGAAGAAGTGATGCCCAGGCATGGAACCGTTTCCAGGTTTTTTGCGAACAACGGTTACGATGTAAGGCATTTCGGAAAAGTCCATCACGGTATTGAAGATGAAAATCCAACATTTCAACCCAGTATAAAAGGGAGTTATTATACCGAAGAGATCAATGAAAGTGTAAGAAAAGGCGGGCCTAAACCACCATTTGAAAAAACCCTTGAGGGCGATTCTGTGTTTGCTGATTTCAAAATTGCCGATTCAGTAGCATGGGCGATCCAAAGCATCAGTGATTCTTCCCGTCCGTTTTTTTATGTGGCGGGGTTTCATAAGCCGCATCTTGTCTTTGCTTCCCCGGAAAAATACTGGGATATGTACGATGAAAAGGATATCCGGCTCCCGGTTCCAAAAAATCTGGCCCAGGGCTCGCCTGATTTTGCCCTTGACCGGTATTACCTTAACCAGTACGATTGGGAGCATAATGACCCGCTGGTTCCATTTTCTGATGAATATGCGAGATTCATCAGGCATGCATATTACGCAAGCTCAAGCTTTGTGGATGCCCAGGTAGGCCTGGTTCTTGATGCCCTGAAAGAGAGCGGGCTTGAAGAAGAAACCATCGTCTTGTTTGTGTCCGACCATGGTTTCTTGTTGGGCGAGCATAATTACTGGGGAAAAACAAATCTCTATGAAAAAGGTCTGCAGGTGCCCCTTATTGTTTCGTGGAAAAACCATGTTGAACCCGGTTTGGAAACCAAAGCGCTGGTTGAAGCTGTGGATATTTTCCCGTCCCTTGCCGATTTAGCGGGGTTAGGGGTCCCACAATACCTTGAAGGAACCAGTTTCAAGCCGGTTTTAGAAAATCCTGACACCCCCTGGAAAAAAGGGGCAGTAAGCCAGCAGCCCCGGGGACTGATTGCTGACAGGGAGGGAATAAGCATCCGGACGGCACGGTACCGTTATACTGAATGGATCAATACCTTCAGCGGTGAAATCATTGCCCGGGAATTATTTGATTATGAACAGGATCCCACAGAATCTGTAAACCTGGCCCTGAACAGGGAAAACGCCGAATTACTCAAAGCATTATCTGCACAATTAAATACGGGCTGGAAATCCATGCTTCCGGAAGGAATCACAAACGAATCAGATAATCCTGTTGCACCGCCAAGTTATGCCTGGGGTCCCGAAGGTGTAAGCCGGCGTGCGGCCTGGCACTTAGCATTTGGCGGCTCGGAAGACGAAGGCTGGAGAAAATCTACTGAAAGGCGGAATGAATGGAGAGACTCACTGAAGTGACAAGCAGCACCCGACCCATTGCGGTTCTCCTTATGATCATGTTGTTCCCGGACCTATCTGGGCAGGAGAACGTGGTACCCTCACAGGATTCAAAAATTGAGGGAATGCTTATTGGCTCAGCCATTGGTGATGCAGCTGGTGGACCGGTTGAATTTATTGCCCCCCCGATAAGAAGCTATTGGAGCAGGACCGGTCAGAAAATTACGAAAGAGGGTATTTCAGCATTGGGTGGTTTATTTAGGTTAAGACCCTATCCAAAAGATGCTGAACCGTTCGCGCAATGGGAACCATGCGGACCAGAAGGCACCATTACGGATGACACACGGTTCAAATTTATCCTGTTTAATGCCCTTGAAAAATATGATGGGGAACTGACCAGGCAGAACTTCGCCCAGTCCGTAATGGATTTCAGGGAAGCCTTACCGGAAAAATACAAAGACAATTATGACCAGTGGATCCCGGAAATAGCATTCGCCACAAACTGGGTATTGGGTAAAAGCGAAATCGCTTATCCGGTAGAACGCATATGGGGTGGTATCCCGACCATGGAGGGTCAGATGCCTTTTTTACCCGTAGCTGCACTTCATCCGAACGATCCGGAATGGTGCTATATAAAAACTTATGAATTGGGTTATTTTGATATAGGTATCGCGAAGGATATAAACTCCGCACTTGTGGCCGGACTGGCAAGAGCATTGCAACCGGACGGAAACTGGGAGCATTTTGAAAATGCCATGAGAAGGGTTGATCCATACAGATACAACGAGGTTTTGTATGTGGACCGCCAGTTGATCAGATGGCTGGATTTATCCCATCATTTAGTGGAACAGGCTGGTGGCAACATTGCAAAACTTTTTGTTCTGCTTGAAGAAAATCTTGAGACCACCTACTGGTGGGAGGCCTGGGTACCCATCGTTGTCGTCATGGCCTGTGCTGAAATGGTAGATTACGATCCACTTGCATCCATGCAGCTTATGATCGAATTTGGACACGATACGGATTCTTATGCACAGGTGATGGGAGCCATTATGGGGGCCATTCACGGCAAAGACATTTGGCCAGAAGAGATTCGCAGAACCGTTAATCACAGAATGAAAGAACAGTTCAATCAAAATGTGGATGATTGGATGGTTTTAATAAATAAGTATCAAAAATAATCTTACCATGCTGAAAACATTTCTAATCATTTTAATCATTGCCGTGATGTCTATTTCATCCGAAAGAACAACCGAACGCCTGGCGATAGCAGATGAAATGGAGGAAGTCTTAACCAAAGGCATGATGGACATATGGTACCCTCTTTGTATGGATCAGGAATATGGTGGGTACTTAACCAGTTTTGATAAGGAATGGAACCGGAAAGAAAGACAGCCAAAATTCATCGTGACGCAGGCACGACACACCTGGGCTTCAGCCCAAATGGCAAAATTGTATTCCGGGAACAAATTATACAGAGAAGTCAGTGAACATGGATATAAGTTCCTGAGAGATGTAATGTGGGATAAGGAATATGGCGGCTATTTTACGATGACCAACCGTGAAGGACAAGTCTCTGCTAACCGATCTTATAATAATACAAAAATAGCATATGGAAATGCTTTTGCCATTTATGGGCTTGCCGCCTATTTCGAGATCTCAAATGATTCATCCGCACTGGATTTGGCCATTAAATCCTTCCTTTGGCTGGACAAACACAGTTATGATCCAGAGTTCGGTGGATATTTCCAATTTATGCAGAGAGACGGAACGCCGCTGGTCGACGGGCACAGAGGGACACCTCCCAAAGACCAGAACAGTTCCATTCACCTCATCGAAGGATTTACCGAATTGTATAAAGTCTGGAAAGATGACCATCTAAAAACCAGAATAAAAGAATTACTGATAATCATTCGTGACACCATAACTACCGAAAAGGGATATATGAATTTATTCTTCAGACGGGATTGGTCCCCGGTCTTATTCACCGATGAAACCTACAGGGGTGGCAGAAATGAACATCAGTTTGATCATGTCTCTTTCGGGCATGACATAGAAACTGCCTATCTTTTGCTGGAAGCATCTGAAGCCACTGGGATTGAAAATGATGCCAGAACTCATCTGATTTCCAAAAAGATGACTGACCACACCATTCATCATGGCTGGGATCCTGAAACAGGAGCCACCTGCGAGGCCGGATACTATTTTGAAGATGGTGACATGACCATCCTTAACAAACATACCCCATTTTGGGTATCTACAGAATCATTTCACACAATGCTCATTATGTCGGAACTCTATCCTGATGATCCAATCAATTATTATGATAAATTTACGATCACCTGGGACTACTGTAAAAAATACCTGATTGATCATGAAAA
>LJUP01000189.1 GCA_001303955.1 Bacteroides sp. SM23_62
TGTTCTCCGGGGCAGAAGAGTCATCCCTGAACGCCTCCCGGCCGGGCAGCGTTGAATCCTGGGGACCGGCCACATACAAAAGTACCGGGTCAGGCGTATGCTTCAGGTTAAACAGTCCCAGCCTCTTGAAGGTCAGATCCACCTGTCCCCTGAGCTCTTCATATACATCCTCGGAGACCAGGATGCTGCCTTCTATGGCAATGGTCCGGATCCTGTATGCCGTATTCAGGGATTCTCCGACAATCTCTTCCCCCACATGCCTGACCTCTCCCTTGTGAATGCCTATCCTGACGGGGATGCTGTGGGGGTGCCGGCATCCTTCCTGTATGTCAATGGCCGCTCTGATGGCCTGGGAACCTGAGGCGAACAGGCTGAGTGATCCGTCTGCCCTGCATTGCATAAGTTTTCCGGAATGGGCTTCGACAGATGCTGCATGGATTTTCTGATGATGCCGGAGGATCTGACCCAGTTTCTGCTCATCCTGGCGGATCAGCCTGGTATAAGCAACAATATCAGTGAACATGATGGTGTAATCCTGGGGCATTTCCCTGTTCTGTTTATCAGACCGTAAGTTACAATTTTTTGGATCATGTCTGGATTGGCTTGCATTTCTTGCGTAACTTGCAAAAGCAAACAAATCATGAGGTTATCTATGAAAGAAAGTGAAATCCTTGACCGGATAGCGATCAGTGTGAAATCTCATAAACTGTTGAGGATCCTGCTGAAGGAAAATCCTGACTTCGATGAGATCATGAGGCATTCCCGGAATGAAACGGAAGCCCTGGTAGGGGTCAGGGAATGGATTAAAAGGGAATATGCCAGACATGAGGAAGCATTCCGCTTCTTCAAAGCGGAACGTACCGTGCGGGAACAGTTTGAGAAACTGGACTGGCAGGATTACGCCATCATTCGCCTGCTCGATTATATAGAACATGCCGGCAAGGAATATCCAGACCTGAACCTGCGGGGGGAAATGGCCGTCAGCAATCCCGTTAAATTGATATGGCTGGCCGTGCATCACGGAACGGGCGGGGCCAAACCGGATTTTTTCAAGGATATGATAGAACTGTTCAGGCAGCTGCGGGGTGAAAGCAAACCTTACAATCCTGACCGTCAAAAGGTGCAGGAATGGATGTACCGTTACCCATCGGGATTGGATCCCAGGATCATTGCCCTGCGGGAAGAAAACAGGGAGCGGATCCTGAAAATCCTTATTCGCAAGATTGAAGAGAGGGGAGAAAAGGGACAGCGATACTATTTTGATGAAGGGATGAGCGAGGAAGAGAAACTGGAAAGGGCCAGGGAATGGTGGAAGGATCATCGTTTCCATCTTCGTTATGCCGTCAGGGATCCGGAGTTGCTGAATGAGATGCTCGGTTATTCCCTGGATCCGGATACCATGAAGATCCTGAAGGAAGCCGAAGCGGCGGGCATACCCTTTTTCATCAATCCCTATTACATCTCCCTGCTGCATGTTCGTGTTCCCTATTTTGCCGTTGGCGCTGACCTGGCGATCCGTCATTATGTGGTGTACAGCAAACAGCTGGTGGATGAATTCGGGCACATTGTCGCCTGGGAAAAGGAAGACCTTGTCAAACCGGGTGAACCCAACGCCGCCGGCTGGATCCTGCCCACCCATAACAATGTCCACCGCAGGTATCCCGAGGTGGCCATACTGATCCCGGATTCCGTGGGAAGGGCATGCGGGGGACTCTGTTCTTCCTGCCAGCGGATGTATGATTTCCAGAGCGGCAGGCTGAACTTCAACCTGGAAAAGCTTAAACCGGATGAAACCTGGCCGGAAAAGCTCAAAAGGCTGATGGATTATTTCGAGGAGGACAACCAGCTCAGGGACATCCTGATCACCGGTGGCGATGCTTTCATGAGTTCTGACCGGACCCTGAAGGAACTGCTGGATGAGATCCTGGAAATGATCAGGCGGAAACGCAAAAAAAACCAGGGCCTGCCGGAGGGCGAGAAAAAAGCGGAAATCCAGCGGATCCGTTTCGGTACCAGGCTGCCGGCCTATCTTCCCCAGCGTATCACGGAAGAGCTCGCATCGGTACTGGCGGATTTCAAACGGAAGGCCAGCAAGGAAGGGATCAGACAGTTCCTCGTCCAGACGCATTTTGAATCACCCATGGAAATAACCCCGGAGACCAGGACAGCGGTTGAAAGGCTGATCAGGGCGGGATGGACCATCACCAACCAGCTGGTGTTCACAGCCGCGGCTTCCAGGAGGGGGCATTCAACCAAACTCAGGATGGTGATGAATGACATAGGGGTACTGCCCTATTATACCTTTACCGTAAAAGGTTATATGGAGAACAACTTCAGTTTTGCCCCCAATGCCCGCGTGGTACAGGAACAGCTGGAAGAAAAGGTGATCGGCAGGATCCCCGAGGACCATTATGAAACCATTCGAAAGTTCCCGGAGGAAGCAGAGATGATGGTGGAGAATATAGATAACCTCAGGAATTTATCAGGGATGCCTTTCCTGGCGACAGACCGCAATGTCCTTAACCTGCCAGGGGTCGGCAAGAGCCTGACATTCAGGGCTATCGGTATCACCCGTTACGGAAGGCGGATACTCGAGTTTGATCATGATGAGACCCGCAGGCACAGTCCCATTATCCGCAAGATGGGCAAGGTCATCATCATAGAATCCAAATCCATACAGGAATACCTCCAGCAGCTTTCCGATATCGGGGAGGACCCTGAAGAATATGCAGGACTGTACGGGTATTCCGTCGGGCAGACAGAAAGCCGGGTACCAGTCTATGATTATCCGGAATATGCATACGAGCTTACCCCTGAATTTTCAAATCTTGAGATCTGAATCGGTTTTTTAGCCGATTAATTCAACAGGTATTGCCAGAATATTATCCGAATACCGGTAAAGGCCGATCTGTTAAGCAGATAATTGTACCGGTGCCGGCGGATCTGGTAAATCGTTGAAGTCAATTCAATGGTCTCCCCCAATCCCTTTTAATAGAGGATGCCCTTTTTTATCTCAATAGGATATAGACTATGGTCATATTTTAATATCAGGTCGATCTCATTTCATCCTTATCCCGGTAATAATGCAAACCCGGATATTTACCCCATTACATCCTGCTTTTAATGATCTCAACAATTACATAAGTTTCGAATATTACTTCTGCCATTGCACCATTCATAAGGGTTTCAGGAGTGGTCCAACCAGTGAGAAAGGCATATAATTCTGTATCATTTAAATAGAGTTGACAGGCTCTCCAGGTTGGTTTCAAAAGTCCGGTTTATAATACATATTTTTCCGGCTGATTTAAAGTTGAATTGTAAATTAGCCGCTATTTCCAGTATTTATCATCAAAACGGTTCAGGTTTATTTCATCATTGAAAACACCGATGGTTATGATGGCAAATGTAAAGACACTGGAGCCGGGTTCAAGGTGTCCCCCGATCGCCATGTTTTCATCTGATATATTTATGTGGGCATGGACCTTTCCATTGAAAACGTATCCGTTTACCGAGGTCAGGTCAACCGGGATACTGTCTTTGAAAAAGACATTCTCTGTCGGGAAGGTATTATTGTCCACCACGTGAAGGTGATAGGAGGTGAGGGAACCGATCCCGCTCAGGATCACAGCATTGTCAATCTGTTCTTTCTGGACCGCTTCCTTCAGTCCCCCGAGCAGATCCGTATGCTGTTTCAGCCTCACCACAACCATGCGCTCAAACTTACCTGAGGTGGTTACCACGGCGGGTACATCCTGCTCCTGTGCAAGGGATACGCAACTAAAGAGCAGCGAAACAATCAGGATATGAATCATCCTGTTTTTACGTAAGTTCATAATAGTTTCAGTGTTTGTTCTACATTTTTCGGATCAACTTTCATGTCAATAAGGTAATTTACAAAATATAGTGCAACCAGCATGTTAATTAAGCCTGGTCCCGTTAACAGTGTATGGCTAAAAATGAGTAATTTGTATTCAGCCAAAAAAACTGTACCTGTATGGGTCCTGAATTCATCGTGTCCCTTATAATTTATATTTTAAGGGTTCATTCATAAAATATCACGCATCCCATGAAACTCGGAATCAGCAGTTATACCTACACATGGGCCATTGGCTTGCCCGGACAACTGCCCGCCGATCCGATGAATTATGACAGGCTGCTAGAGAAAGCACTGGAGCTTGAAGTGGGACTGATACAGGTAGCCGATAACCTGCCCCTGGACCGGATGGATGATACTGAAATCGCGGATTATTACCGGACGGCCATGAACCGTGGCATACAGCTGGAAGCCGGGGCCAGGGGAATGACTGAGGCCAACCTGGAGAAATACATCCGGATTGCCGGACTGATCCGGTCACCCATCCTAAGGTTTGTGATTGATGGTCCTGGTTTTACGCCGGATATGGATTCCATCCTGGGCATCATTGGAAATGCCCTTCCCGTCCTGCGGGAGAAAAACATCATACTGGCCCTTGAAAATTATGAACGGCTGAAGGCATCCGATTTTGCCGGGATCGTGGAAACCATTGGAAGTGACCATGTAGGTATCTGTCTTGATTCGGTCAACTCGCTGGGAGCAGGTGAAGGCCTGGAAACAGTTGTCGCATTGCTGGGTCCCATGACCGTGAACCTGCATATCAAAGAATTCAGTATCAGGCGGATCTGCCATAATATGGGATTTCGTGTTGAGGGACTCCCGGCAGGGGAGGGGATGCTGGATATCCCCTGGATGCTGGAACAGGTGAGTGACAGGTGCCAGAGTGCCATCCTGGAACAATGGACCCCTCCCGAAGGGGACCTGGAGGATACCATTGCCAAGGAAGATGATTGGGCCAAAAAGAGTATATTATTTCTGAAAAAATGGATACAATGAAAGTTACCCTTGTAGGTGCCGGCGGTAAAATGGGCCTGAGGCTGACCCGTAACCTGAAGGATTCAGCATACAGGATGGCCTATCTGGAAAAGCATGAGCCTGCCAGGGATCATCTCAGGGAGATGGGTGTTGAGGTTTCAGCGGAGGACAAGGAAATCCCGGACAGTGATATTGTCATACTGGCGGTTCCGGATAAAATCCTGGGCAAGGTGTCACATCAGATCATCCCGCAAATGAAAGCAGGTGCCATGGTTTACACCCTTGACCCGGCCTGTGCCCTGGCCGGCCTGTTGTGCCACAGGGATGACCTGAGCTATTTCATAGCCCATCCTTCCCATCCCAGTGTTTTTAACTGGGAACCAACCCGGGAGGCGCAGCGCGATTATTTCGGGGGATGGCTGGCAAAACAGGCGGTCGTCTGTGCGCTTTTCAGGGGACCGGAGAAGGATTATGCCCCGGGTGAGGCCCTGGCAAGGGTGATGTATGCGCCCGTCAGTAAAGCACACCGGATCTCTGCAGAACAGATGGGCATGCTGGAACCCGCATTGGTGGAAACCATGTGTTCCACCCTGCAGGTAATCGTCTCGGAGGCCCTGGAAGAGGTCATCAGAAGGGGCGTGCCCGCGGAGGCCGCCAGGGATTTTCTGCTGGGCCATATCAATATCCAGCTGGCGGTACTGTATGGCGAGATCCCCGGCGCCGTATTTTCAGATGCAGCGAACAAAGCCATCGAAAGGGGTAAATCCTTGCTGGTGAAGGAGGACTGGAAACGGGTTTTTGAACCGGAAAACATCCTGGAACAGATACGGGATATCACTTCTTAAAAACTTAATAACAAGCTAATTATTCAATTACCAATGGAAAACCTGAAATTTGCCATCTTCGGATGTGGATTCTGGTCCCAGTTCCAGCTGGGCGCCTGGACCGAGGTGGAGGGGGCAGAATGCGTGGCCCTTTATAACCGTACCCGCTCGAAGGCCGAAAAACTGGCCGAACGCTTCAATGTCCCCAGGGTCTATGACACCGCAGAAGAGCTTCTGCAAAACGAAAAGCTTGATTTCGTGGATATCATCACGGATGTGGATACCCATGCCCATTTTGTGGAGCTGGCAGTAAAGCATGGCGTTCCCAATGTCATTTGCCAGAAGCCAATGGCCCCTGATTATGAGACTGCCAAAAGGATGGTCAAGACCTGCCGGGATGCGGGTGTGAATTTTTATATCCATGAGAATTACCGCTGGGAAGCCCCAATCCGCCGCTACAAGGAGGTCCTGGATGCAGGGGTGATCGGCCAACCATTCAAGGCCAGGATATCTTTTCTGTCAGGCTTCCCGGTATTTGACAACCAGCCTTTCCTGGCGGAACTTGAGCAATTCATCCTGACCGATATGGGGTCACATATACTCGATGTGGCCCGCTATCTTTTCGGCGAATGCAAAGAACTCTGGTGCCAGATACTGTCACAGACACCCGGGATCAAGGGGGAGGATGTGGCTACGGTCATGATGAAGATGAAAAACGGCATGCCACTTTATGCAGAATTGTCCTATGCCTCCATCGTTGAACACGATTCCTTTACAACGGTATTTGTGCTGGCCGAAGGGGACAAGGGTTCGGCATACCTGGGACCGGGACTCGAGATCCGGACCACCACCAGGGATGGGACCACTTCGGAGAAAGTGACCATTCCCTCATACGAGTGGGCTGATCCGGATTACATAGTCAACCATGAAAGCGGAATACCGATCAACCGAAATATCCTGGATGATATGCTGGGCAGGGGCAAGGCGGAAAACACAGGAGATGACAATTTCAGGACCGTACAGCTTGTATGGGCCTGCTATGAATCCGCCGCAACAGGGAAGATCATAGACATGGATTCTTTTTAATCTGCATGTTTTGAAACGACCATTGGAGGACCTGCCCGTCATTTACTACGGAAGCCGTGAAGCTCCCGTCCCGGCCAGGATATTGCATGCCGGTTCCCTGACCTGTCTTTACCAGGCTGGTGCCCTCAGGCAGATCAGGGCGGGAAAAACCGAAATCCTCAGAATGATTTACCCGGCCATTCGTGACCATAACTGGGGTACGGTTCCGGGTATCATTTCCGGGGAACAGATTGAAGCGCATGAAGATTCTTTCTCCATCCGATACAGCTGCAGGTACTGCGAAGGTGATATAGATTATCTTTCCACTGTCCGGATCAATGGCACCAAGGAAAATTCCCTGACATTCAGCTTGAAAGGAAAGGCACTGAGCAGCTTTCGGAAAAACCGCATAGGTCTGAACGTTCTGCATCCCATCAGGGAATGTGCAGGGAGGATGTGTAAAGTGATCACTCCTGAGGGAAGGCAGTACAGTGCAGAATTTCCGGTGGATATCAGTCCCCGTCAACCCATGAAAAATATCCGCTCCCTGACATGGACCCTCGAGGGTGATATCCATGCTACCCTGGAACTCTCCGGCGAGGTATTCGAAATGGAGGATCAGCGAAACTGGACGGATGCCTCTTACAAAACCTATTGCACACCGCTCGAACTGCCATTTCCCGCCAGCCTTGAAAAAGGAGAAATCCTCGGTCAGGAGGTCCAGCTAAAGGTAGAGGTTCAGGAAATTCACAGTGACAGCGATGATCAAAACAGGGTGATCCTGCCCGAGTATAAAACCCTGAGTTCATTTCCATCACTGGGCATCTGCAGATCAAACGAAACGGGTCCCCTCAGCAAGCCTGACCTGGCCCTTATCAGCAAAGCCGGATTCCGGCACTACAGGGTAGATCTGCACCTGTACCGGCAAGGCTGGCATGGAATCCTGGCTGAGGGCGTGAATGAAGCCATTTACATGGGACTGGCACTGGAACTGGCGCTCTTTTTCGGAGATGAACCTTCATATCAGCTGGCAGCACTGGTCAGCCAGGTGAAAAAGTATGCTTTTCCCGTTGGGAGGTTCCTGTTATTTACCAAAGATCATCTTAATGATGCAGCTCTGTCCGGGACGGTGGTCCCTGTCCTGAAAAAGGAATTTCCCGGGACAGCGGTTGGTAGCGGTACCAATGGGAATTTTGCAGAATTGAACCGGAACAGGCCGGATCCGGATCACACGGACTTTCTTACCTATTCCATCAATCCGCAGGTACATGCATCTGATCCCTTATCCCTGGTGGAAAATCTTGCAGGACAACAGGACACGGTCCTGACAGCCAGGTCGTTTCCGGGGGATAAACCAGTCTGTATCTCGCCGGTTACACTGAAGTCCAGGTTCAATATAGCCGCAACTTCGGTTGAAACACAGGACAGGGGACCAAAATCCCTGCCTGCCAGTGTTGACCAGCGGCAACCCTCCCTTTTTTGTGCCGGGTGGACCCTCGGGAGTATTAAATACCTGGCTGAATCGGGTGTGGATGCTGTTACCTATTATGAGACTGCCGGCCGCAGGGGAATTATCCACGGTGATCATCAGTCCCTGTCACCGGGTGATTTTATGGCTGTAAGAGGGGATATCTACCCGGTCTATTTCCTGTTCAGGGAATTGTCAAAGTTCAGGGATTACAATGTAAGGACCACGGAAAGCTCCCACCCGCTTCGTTTCAGTTGTACATTGCTGGAGGGAACAGGGCAAATACTCATCCTGGCAAACCATACGGCAACCATCCAGCCTGTCCACCTTCAGGAGGGCATGCAAATTCAAGGTGCCTGGGTGCTCGATGAAAATACCATTGCGGACCTGCGCAGCGGCAGGCATAACTGGCGAGGTCATGCCGATCCGGCTTTTGTTTCCCTGAATCCCCTCGCCATAGCCTTTTTAAAATTAATTTAAAGCAACATTTATGATGAGTCTCCCATTTAGATTTTTGACGCTAATATCATTCCTCCTGCTCACAGCCGGATTACGGGCAGCAGCAGAAATCCCGCAATACCAGGTCTATGAGCTTGTGTTTGAAGGTTCTGCGCTTTCCCCGGAAGACAGTCCTGTCAGGGATGTGACCCTGGAAACAACCTGGAAACACGAGCTGGGAGAAGTAAGCTACCAGTTGTTTGGTTTCTGGGACGGGGATGGCAAGGGTGGTTCGCAAGGGAATATTTTCAAGGTGAGGTTCTGTCCCACGCTGCCAGGTGAATGGAAACTCGTATCGGTCATCTCCAATGATCCGAAACTAAACGGCCAGCATGCGGGCATGAGCATCCTGTGTATAGCCTCCGGTCATCCCGGGTTCTGGGAGAGGGACCCTGCAAGTGCTGGCGGAAGGTGGTACAGAAGGAGTGATGGTTCCCATCCATATATCCTTGGCAATACCATGTACAGCTACCTTTCGGAGTATTACCTGGACAAGCCGAATGGCAGCGATATCGAAAGTGATACCCGAAACTGCTCCGCCTTTTATAACAAACTGAGATTTGCCATGACCGGCGATATCTATCCCCATCCCTCAGAAAAACCTTTCCTGGATGAAAGCGGAGTTCAGACAGATGACGGCAATTATTCCCACAGGCCCAATCCTGCCTGGTTTTATAAAAGGGTTGACCTGTCCGTCCAGACTGCCTGTGAAGGAGACATGATCGCGGATATGATCATCAACAGCGTGGATTCAGAACAAGGCCGTTCCGTGTTGAAAGCCGGGGCCAATGGCGGTGATGCCGGACCTATACTGAGGTATTTGGCGGCAAGGTACGGAAGTTACCCGAACGTCTGGTTCTGCCTGACCAACGAGTACAATATCCGCAACCCCAGGTTTACGGCATCTGAGATCAGGGACCTGGGAACACGGTTGCGTAATCTCCTGGAATATCCGACCCCGCTGAGCGTACATCCGAACCAGCAGGACTGGGATCCCGGGCTTCATGATGGGACCGGTTGGAACGATCATGTTATCTTTCAGAATAAGATCAAATATATCTGGCTTGCTGCAGACAAAATCAATCTGAATTATTACAAAGGTGCCGGCAAACCCGTGATCAATGATGAGCTGGCCTATGAAGGTGAGGGCGACGGCTGGCTGGAGGAGGATGTACTGGAAGCCTTTCTCGGTGTTTTCCTCGGGGGCGGCTACGGTTCCACAGGGTATAAGACCGGTCACAAGCTGGGTCAATATTTTGCCGGGCGTTTCGATGCCACCGGGCACAGTGCCAGTGATAACCTGCTGTGGTTCAGGCAACAGATCGATCGTGAAACGAATTTCTGGAAGATGCAGCCCGCTACCATATTTTATACCCGGAAGGAAGACATCACCCTTGATATTTTCAGGAATGTGGATTATGATTTCAGGCTGTTGAAGGAAAACGGGAAAACCTACGTGCTCGGAGCTGCCGGTCCCAGGAAAAACATCATTGCAAAACTCCCGGAAGGGAAGTGGGATGTTGTTATGTTCGACCTGGTGACCAAATCCACCAGAGAACTTGGGACAGAGGTTTCGGGCGAATTTACCTTCGACTTTCCGGAATCACGGGCATTGTTTGTAATATTGAAAAAATCAAATATTTAGTCATGGTATTGATTCAGAATTATTTCATCGCCATTACTTTTACCATCCTCGCGATGATCTGCTGGGGATCCTGGGCAAATACCCAGAAAATGGCTGCCAGAACCTGGCGCTTTGAACTGTTTTACTGGGACCTGATCATAGGGATCCTGGTCATGTCCCTTGTTTCAGCATTCACCGTGGGCAGTACGGGGGATGCCGGGCGCAAATTTCTGGAAGATCTGCCTGATGAAGGGGGGAGTGCCGAGTTCCAAGCCTGCATACCTTTGGATAGGAGTAGTCATTATCATCATGGCCATATTTCTCAGCGGCAAGGCTTACAGTAATCTTGCCAGGGAGAAAAAGAAAGCATCCATGCAGGGGATACTGCTCTCGGTGATCGCCGGACTGTTCATCGCCTTTTTCTACCCGGTAGTGGTGAATTCACTTGACCCTGAATTTGTTTCCGGAGGAAAAGGAAGTTTAACACCATATACGGCCGTGTTCTTTTTTGCCACGGGCGTTTTTATCAGTACCTTCCTGATCAATCCCTTCTTTATGCGCAGGCCGGTTGAAGGTCCCCCGGTAAAGATCCGGGAATATTTCCGGGGCACTGCCGGCACCCATATGACGGGCATACTTGGAGGTGCCATCTGGATGCTCGGGATGATCTTCAGCTATATGGCTGTGGGAGCTGCCAATCCTGCCATTGCCTATGCGCTCAGCAATGCTGCCCCGGTGGTAGCCATTTTATGGGGTGTGCTGGTATGGAAGGAATTCAAGGAAGCTCCCAGGGGAACGAACATCCTGCTCAACATAATGTTCATATCCTACCTGCTGGGCCTTGCGCTGATTACTTACTCCAATGCCTGATCACCTGGTCTTCAAAGGCCAATACCAGTACCCGGGCATTTCCAGTTTCTGGTTTGCCAGGGGGATCGTACCCGCAGGCAGTAGCATTCAGTTAACCGGCATAGGACTCGATACGGCGGCACATCCCCCTGAAGATAAAGGTATGGAACGGGAGCAACAGGTACCAGTAGATCCTTCCCCATAATCCTTTCGGACGGAAGGTTGTCGTCTGTTCCAGGATGTCTTTCCCCTCCAGTTCCCGGATGTGGAATTCCAGCCAGGCCTCTCCGGGCAGTTTCATTTCAGCGAACAATAAAAGACGCGTTTCCTCAAGGCTGGCAAGGATCACCCTCCAGAAATCCAGGGCATCCCCGCTGTGAAGGT
>LJUP01000190.1 GCA_001303955.1 Bacteroides sp. SM23_62
CTGCCCTGGGAGCGAAGAGATACCCCAATGCTATCATCCCTTCCGGGGTAAACCCGCGCGGCAACACATTGCTTTCCATTCACAAATACCTCCACAATGCTTTTATCAATGAATATCCTGAGTTTCACCGTCTCTTCCGGTCCGATGAGTACCTGGGCAGTTTCAGCGGCACGTGCATAGGCCCCGGGGAGCACTGATGAATGGGTTGTCTGCAATGAGACCAGGCCTGGTATCGGCCTTCTGACCGGCTGTTCCCCGGGCGCCCTCCAGTAATTGCGGCCTGAACCATACCCCCTTCCGGGCAGGATGGATATGGTTGTATATTCTTCTTTTCCGGGGGACTCCAACACATTCATTTCAATCATGGAGGCATCTTGCGTGTTTATCTCCGCGCAGATTTCCATGGCATTACCACGGATCTTTTTAAGCCTGATCTCTTTGTTTGCGGGAAGGGTCATTGTCCCTACATATTCATGGTTATATCTCAGTGATTCAATATCTCCGGCAGGTTCTATCCCGATCTCATCGGCTGAAATCAGCGTAAGCCTTCGTGGAAGTGACATGATCTGGTCCCACCCCTGGGTAACCATTCCTGGATTCATGTTAAAAATGATAATCACTCCCTCTTTGCCATCGGGTGTAGCTGAGGGAGCATGAACACCGGCGGGTCCCGAAGGTCCGAAATTGAAATTGCCATGATTGGTAACCACAAATTTATGCCGCTCAGTGTCATAATCACCCAGCAGGTACTGTCCGCCGCTCATATGGCTGTAGAACGGTAGAATATATCGGTTGCCGATGGGCCAGAAGTAAGGACAGGCGAAATCATCACCGATCAGGGTAAAGCGATCGTCCTCCACGAAAGGGTGCATATACTGCCAGTGTTCCAGGTCAAGTGAGCGAAAGAGATAGGCAGTGGGTACCGGTTTGCCTCCCGGACCCTCGTTGATCCTGCCGGCAAGCAGGGCATAATAGACACTGTCCCTCTTCCAGATGCAGGGATCATATACACTATAGGGAAGGGGGAATCCCGACGGGTCGCTGATCGGGATGACCGCCTTGCCGGAAACCTTTTCCCAGTTCAGCAGCAGCGGATCGCTTGATACGGCGGCCATGCTGCCAGCCTCTGTGCCATGATAAAATGCGATCACCCTGTCATCTTCAACATACGCCGATCCGCTGAAGCAGGCCCGCTCCGGTCCCGGGTAAATGGCCAGGGGCAGGTCCTCCCAATGGATCAGATCCTTACTGACGGCATGGCCCCAATGCTGACGGGGGTCTTCAGGAGGATAGGCCTGGTAGAAGAGGTGCCAGTTGCCCTTCCAGAAACATAGCCCGTTGGGGTCATTCAGACGGCCTTCCGGATTAACATAGTGATATATGGGGCGGTGAGGGTCACCTGACATCTTTTTTCGTGATTCCATAAACCGCAACAGCAGTGGATTTGTCTTAAGCTCTTCCTCCTGCTCCTCTAGGGTTGTGGAGAAGGTGTACCTGGGGACGATGGAAGTGTTGACCGCAGGCTTCTGCTGGGCTATGACAGGTTGCAGTCCAGATAGGAAAACAATCCCCATTATCATCGACGGACCGATGAGATCTGTTAAAAATTTTGCTTTCATAATTCTCATTTTTATTTATCCTTTTCGCTGTTAACACAAAATACGCAATGTTATAATTTTAATCCCTGTCATAGAGGCATAAGTCTCATTTTGTGCAAAATAAATCCCAAAATATTCATTGATATGCTGGCACAGATAAGGTACTTTTGATCATGACTATTCACTAACCCAAACCTATGATAGGCATTCTTCTCATCACGATAGGCAGCCTTGGTGCCGCCAGTTTTTATGTTCCCTTTAAAAAGGTCAAGGTCTGGGCATGGGAGTCCTACTGGATTACCCAGGGACTTGCAGCCTGGATCATCTGCCCGTGGGTTTTTGCCCTGTTCACTGTTCCGTCCGGATCACTGATGCAAATAATCCATGATGCCCCCTCATCCGCCAAATGGCTGACCATGATGTTCGGTGCCCTCTGGGGTGTAGGCGGGCTCACATTCGGGCTCAGTATCAGGTATATGGGCATCGCCCTTGGTCAGAGCCTGGTGCTCGGGCTAACGGCCGCCCTGGGTACCCTGATACCTTCCATTGTAGCCGGTGAAAACCTCTTTGCCTCCAGGGCAGGGATCCTGACCATGGTAGGTGTGGCCATCGCCCTGGCGGGTATCACCATCATCGGTTACGCCGGAGTCCTTAAGAATCAAAGCCTGACCGAGGAAGAAAGAAAGGCCGCCGTGAAGGATTTTGCCCTGAAAAAGGGAATCCTGATCGCCATCCTTTCGGGCATCATGAGTGCCTGCTTTGCCTATGGTTTTCAGTCAGGGAAACCCATCGATGAAGTTGCGGCACAATACGGCACCAACGAATTGTTCGTCAGCAACCCGACCCTCATCTTTATCTTGCTGGGCGGATTTATAACCAATGTTATATACTGTGTATGGCTGAATATTAAAAACGGCAGCTATAAAGATTATACCAGCGTATCCGGTGGTGTCTTCCTGAATAACGTTGCCTTCACTTTCCTTGCCGGATTGTTATGGTTCCTGCAGTTCCACTTTTACGGGATGGGGAAAAGCCAGATACCAGCACAGATGGAAGCATTCTCCTGGAGCATCCTGATGGCCATGAACATTGCCCTCAGCAATATCTGGGGACTTATCCTGAAAGAATGGAAAGGAGTAAGCAAGAAAACCGTAGTGGTGCTGATCATCGGGATCATCATCCTGATCCTTTCAACCTTTGTGATAAACCTTACCTAAAGTATTGTCATGTATAAGAGAATTGCATTCAAAATGAAGCTAAACCCGGGGATGCTTGAGGAATATAAAAAAAGGCATGATGATCTCTGGCCGGAACTTTACAAGTTGTTAAAAGACAGCGGATTATCAGAGTACAGCATATTCTTCGATGAGGAAACCAATATCCTGTTTGCCTTTCAGAAACAGGCAGGCGATCAGGGCTCCCAGGATCTGGGAGAAACCGAGATCGTACAGAAATGGTGGAAGTATATGGCGGATATCATGGAAACAAACCCGGATAACTCACCTGTCTCCAAAGAACTCGTCGAAGTATTTTATATGGAATAACATACATTAAAACATTCAAAACACTTATGGCAAAATCAGAGGATATCCAGAAGGCTTTTGAACTGGCAAAAGCACAATATGCTGAACTCGGCGTCGACGTCGAGGAGGCAATGACAAAACTTGAAAACTTCCAGATCTCACTTCATTGCTGGCAGGCTGACGATGTAGGCGGATTTGAATCACCGGATGCGGGTTTATCGGGTGGCATCCAGGCCACGGGGAATTACCCGGGGAAGGCGCGTAACATGGAGGAGCACAGGAAAGATGTTGAAAAAGCAATGGACCTGATACCCGGCAAGCAAAGGCTGAACCTCCATGCCATTTATGGGGATTTTAAGGGGGAAGTGGTGGACCGGGACCAGATTGAAACAAGACATTTTCAAAGCTGGATAGACTGGGCCAGGGACCTGGGCATCGGGATCGATTTCAACTGTACCGCGTTCTCCCATCCAAAGGCCGATGATAATTTTACATTATCACATAAAAACAAGGATATCAGGGATTTCTGGATTGAACATACCAAACGGTGCAGGAGGATCTCCGTGGATATGGGAAAACAACTCGGGACCCCCTGCATCCACAATATCTGGATCCCGGATGGTTCCAAGGACATACCGGTGGACAGGTATACCCACCGGGCACTGCTCAAGGATTCCCTCGACCAGATCTTTGCAGAAAAATTACCCGCCGAGCATCTCAAGGATGCCATAGAAAGCAAACTGTTCGGCATCGGGGTTGAATCCATGACCGTCGGCTCAGCTGACTTTTACCTGGGCTATGCAATCCAGAACCAGACCTTGATATGCCTGGACAGCGGGCATTTCCATCCAACGGAACAGGTCGGGGATAAGATCTCGGCATGCCTGTTGTTTGTCCCGGAAATCCTGCTGCATGTAACCAGGCCCGTCAGATGGGACAGTGACCATGTGGTTACCGTAAATGATGATACCCTGCTGATCGCACAGGAAATTGTGCGCTGTGATGCGCTTGAGAGGGTTCATATGGGACTGGACTTTTTCGATGCCAGCATCAACAGGATCGGGGCATATGTGGTAGGTACCAGGGCTGCCCTGCAAACCATGCTCTTCGCCCTGCTTGAGCCAAGGAAACAACTGCTTGAATACGAAAACAATGGTCAGTTATTTGAACGCCTGGCCCTGCTGGAGCTGATGAAAACAAAACCCTTCGGAGCCGTCTGGGATTCCTACTGCATGCAGCAGGATGTGCCCGTCAGCCAGGACTTCATTGCCGAGATACAGCAGTACGAAAAAGATGTACTGAGCAAAAGATAGGTAGCAGTTTTCTCATTTTAGGTGCAATGGCGTTGAAACAGCAGGCGGCAGTGAGGTGCTCATTGCCGCTGCTTCTTTAAAACAAATCATATGGCCACGGAAGTTATTTTAGTATTCGACATAGGCAAGACCAATAAGAAGTTATTGCTGTTCGATAAGAGCCTTCAGATTGTATTAGAAGCAGAGGATAAATTCGACGAGATTGTCGATGATGATGGTTTCGCCTGCGATGACATGGATAAAATCGAAAAATGGATCCTTGAGTCCACCCACCAATACATGCAGGACCCGGCCTATGATGTCAAAGCCATCAATTTCACCACATACGGTGCAACACTGATGTATATTGATAGTAAGGGAGAGCGCCTCACCCCGGTCTATAATTACCTGAAGCCCCTGCCCGGGGGTGTTGCGGAATCGCTTTATGATACCTACGGCGGACGGGAAGAGTTCAGCAGGAAAACAGCTTCTCCAGCACTCGGGATGCTGAATTCCGGACTGCAGGCCCTTTGGTTGAAAATGCACAAGCCAGAAATTTTCGAAAAAGTGGCCCATATACTTCATTTTCCCCAGTACCTGTCTTTCAAACTCACCGGAAAGATTGCATCGGAACACACTTCTATCGGCTGTCATACAGGCATGTGGGACTTTGACAAAATGCGGTATCATGACTGGATACGTGATGAGGGAATCAAGCTGCCGGAGCCTGTCGGGGTTGAGCAGGTTTATCCGGCTGCCAAAATCAATGCCAATGTTCCTGTTGGTATCGGCATCCATGACAGTTCTTCCTCCCTGGTGCCGTATTTTAAGCATACGAAGGATGCTTTTGCCCTGGTTTCTACCGGGACCTGGAGCATCAACATGAACCCCTTCAATCATACTCCCCTTACGAAAGCCCAGCTGGAGCAGGATTGCCTGGCCTACATGAGCATCCAGCAGAAACCGGTGAAATCCTCACGTTTCTTCCTCGGACATATCCATGATGTGAATGTTGAGCGGCTCACTGAATTCTTCGAGGTGGATAACAATGCCTATAAATCGGTTGAAACCGATGATGTTCTACTGGAGCAACTAGCGAAAAAAAACAAGGGCAAAAGGGTATTCTTTGCCGGGATCATGCCAGGGGATTTCGTCGATAAAGACGCTGACCTGGGAAAGTTTGGATCTTTCCGGGAAGCCTACCACCAGTTGATGATCGACCTGACAAACCTGACTGCAGATTCCATCAATCTGGTCATCACTGCGGAGGATAAGACAAAAAACCTGTTTGTAACCGGTGGATTTGCAAAAAATCCGATATTTACCAGGTTGCTGGCTGCACGGTTCTCTGATAAGACTGTTTACACCTCGGAGATCGCCAATGCCACCTCCCTTGGGGCAGCCCTTGTTCTCTGGAAATGTTTCGGGGATGTGGAAGAACCGGAACTGGATCTTGGACTCCAGCGCATACCAGCAGCACGAACCGGGTAAGTGATCATATAATGGCCAAACTGAATACTGGACTGCATCAATATTTCACCCGGACCATTTTACTCTTCCTGCTGTTTAACACAGGTACAGTATATGGGTATACGCTGGAGGTAAAATCCCTGAAATGTGACTTTCAGGTCAATCCGGCGGGCATAGATAATAAAAGTCCCGGACTCAGCTGGGAAATATCTTCGGATCAGCGAAATGTATTCCAGGCTGCGTTCCAGGTTCTGGTAGCCTCCTCCCTGGAAAACCTCAGTATTGATAAAGCGGACATCTGGAACCAGGGTATGATTCAATCCAATCAATCCATTCAAATAAAATATGATGGAAAAGCCCTGGCATCAGCTACAAGGTATTATTGGAAAGTCCGTGTTCAGGATCAACATGGGGTTTTCAGCCCTTTCAGCGAGGCGTCATTTTTTGAAACCGGAATGCTTGAACAGGAGGATTGGAAAGCATACTGGATATACGGTCCCGCTCTCGAACCTGCTGCATGTCCCTGGTTTCGAAAGACCTTCGAGGTGGAATCCCTTCCATCGAGGGCAACTGCTTTCGTAGGATCTGTCGGATATCATGAACTATATGTTAATGGCCGGAAAGTGGGTGACGCTATCCTGACACCTTCCGTATCCGATCTCAGGAAATGTGCCCTGTACAAAACCTATGATGTCACCCCTTATCTGAAAAAGGGAAAGAATGCAGTGGTCATCTGGCTTGCATCCGGGTGGGCAGATTTTCGGGATTTCAATCCACCGGCTGATTTTGGACGGGATGTAAAACCACTTTGTATTGTCCAGATGCATCTGGACCGCGACCGGCATGTCCTCAGCGACTCGACATGGCGTTATTCACCCAGTGATACCTGGCATCTGGGAAAATGGCAAAACAGCGATTTTGGAGGGGATTCGGTCAATGCCTTGCGTACCGCGAGGGACTGGAACCAACCGGAATTCGATGATGGCAGTTGGGAAAATGTATCTGTGCATAACCCTGGATTGGCCCTCACATCGGATCATATAGAACCCAACCGGATGGTGAAACAAATACCTGCATCTGCCATAAATCCTGTTTCTGCTGGTGTGCACCAGGTTGTCATGGATAAACTCTATACCGGATGGATAGAGGTTAAAGTCAAAGGCAGGCCTGGAGACCGGATAATCATCAGGGCCTCTGCACATCCGGATAAAGCGGTCGAATTCAACCAGCGAAATGTATATGTGATCGGCTCGGCTGGCCAGGGAATATTCAGGAACCGCTTCAGTTATCATGAAATTGGATACATCACCATAGAAGGGCTGGATTATCAACCTGATATCACGGATATAGTCGGTTACCAGGTAACAAATGACCGCAGTGTCATGGGCGGCTTCGATTGTTCCGATCACCTGCTCAGGCAGATTTATGACATTACCTGTTATAACTATGAGAACCTCAGTACAGGAGGTATGTCGGTGGATTGCCCCCACCGCGAAAGGCTTGGATATGGAGGCGATGGACACGGCAGTCTTGACATTGCCCTGGATGCCTACGCATCCTTCCCCTTCTTTACCAAATGGGCCCGGGATTGGTGCGATATTCAGGATGAAAACGGACGCATCAATCATACGGCACCAACCCTGGGTGGTGGAGGTGGACCGGCATGGAGCGGTTTCATACTGACCATGCCCTGGGCCGTTTATCTGAGCTATGGGGATCCCCGGATACTGGAACATACCTTTACCTCAGCTTCTCGCTGGCTGGATTACATGGCCCGGCATGTCAGGCGGGACGGCCTGCTCGGTATCCCTTCCCCAGGCCATTGGGAATACATCGATTCAACACGCTGGTTATTCCTCGGCGACTGGGCAACTCCCCACGGCAGTGAGGAAAGCAGTACGCCCGAAGCCTCTTTGTTCAACAATTGTTATTATGTTTATGTACTTGGACTGGCAGCAAAGATGGCAGGTATTCTTGATCAACCGGAGCAGGCGCATACCTATCGTGAGCAAGCACGGCGCATTACGCAGGCGATCAACGAAAAGTTCTTTGATCCAGAAACGCATACCTATATCGATACCCGCCAGACCCATTGTGTAATGCCACTGATAGCAGGTGTGGTTCCACCAGGCCAGGTACATGCCGTGCAGGCAAATCTTGAACGGGAAATTCTGGTCCACCGCAAGGGCCATTTCGATACCGGGATTCATGGGACTTACTACCTTGTCAAGTATCTTACCGAAGTGGACAGAAGTGATCTTATTCATACGCTTGCTTCGCAGACTACCTTCCCCAGTTATGGGTTCTTCATCATGAATGGATACGTAACCTGGCCTGAATACTGGCACGAATGCAACTCTGTCATGCATGGATGCCTGAATGGCATCGGCGGGTGGTTTATTCGTGGACTGGCAGGCATACGGCCTGACCCTGCATCTCCGGGATACAGGAATACCATCATCAAACCGGCAGTATCAGGTGATCTGGAATGGGTAAAAGGCTACCATGATTCCCCATACGGACGCATTGCCTGCCATTGGAAGAGACAGGAGAAATTTCTGGAAATGCAGATCAGCGTTCCTTCCAATACATCCGCAACGGTCTATATACCAGCTTCGGATGCATCCAGGGTCACTGAGGGTGGTATGGATACAAGTGAAGGTGTGACTTTCCTACGGGAGGAAAAGGGATATGTGCTCTATCAGGTAGGATCCGGCGATTATCATTTTATGGTAAATGAATAACGACCCTGATTATGCAATCATAACGCAACAGTATAAACACTGAAAAAATGAGACTGGAAGACTGGAAGAAACTGCAGAATGGTTCCGACATCAGGGGTGTGGCCCTGGCCGGAATGGCCAAGGAAAAAGTGAACCTCACAGCTGAAGTGGCTGAGATACTGGGCAGGTCATTTGCTGCCTGGCTTGTTGAAAAAGGATTTGAAACACCGAAGGTGGCCATAGGAACGGATTCACGCATTACGGGTCCCATGCTGAAAAAGGCATTTATATTGGGACTCACAGCGCTGGGAGCCGATGTTGCGGATTGTGGACTGGCCTCTACCCCGGCCATGTTCATGGCTTGCATCAATGATGAATTGAATGTGGACGGGGCGGTGATGCTTACTGCAAGCCATCTGCCCTTCAACAGGAACGGGATGAAGTTCTTTACCAATAGAGGAGGTTTTGACGAGCAGGATATCAATGACCTGCTCAACATTGCATTCACAGGTTCCTTCAAGGAATCCGGAAAATCCGGGAGGCTTGATGAAATTGACTTTATCTCCGATTATGCAGCCATGCTGGTTAATAACATCCGTGCAGGAGTGAATGACCCGGAACGGTATGAGCAGCCTTTGGCGGGACTCAGGATCATCGTGGATGCGGGGAATGGGGCGGGAGGCTTTTTCGCCGATAAGGTCCTGGTACCCCTCGGGGCAGACATTGAAGGGAGCCAGTTCCTGGAACCGGACGGTAATTTCCCCAACCATGTGCCCAACCCGGAGGATAAGGAGGCCATGGACTCCGTCAGTGCTGCGGTGAAGCGTGCCGGTGCAGACCTGGGGATCATCTTTGATACGGATGTCGACAGGGCAGCTGTTGTTGATGCAAACGGGAAACCGGTCAGCAGGAACGAACTGATCGCCCTGATTTCAACAGTTATCCTGGATGAACATCCTGGTTCTGTGATCGTAACCGATTCCATCACATCATCCGGATTAAAATGGTTCATTGAAGAGGAATTAGGAGGAGTACATCACCGTTTTAAAAGGGGTTATAAGAACGTCATCAATGAAGCCATCAGGCTGAACCAGGAGGGAAAGGAATCCTGGCTGGCCATTGAGACATCCGGACATGCGGCCCTGAAAGAAAATCACTTCCTTGATGATGGTGCATACCTTGTAGCCAAACTGCTGATTAAAATGGCGCAGCTCAGGAATGAAAACAGGTCATTGACAAACCTGATCGAACGAATGCCGGTCCCAGCAGAAAGCAGGGAGTTTCGTTTACCCCTTACCGGCGAGGACTTCCGGGATTACGGTAACAAAATAATAACCGCATTGCGGGAAATGGCTGAAAAGGAAGATGGCTGGTCAGTGGAAAAACCCAATTACGAAGGGATCCGGGTCAGATGCGGTAAAGCGTCTGAAAATGGCTGGTTCCTCCTCCGGCTATCACTCCATGATCCCCTGATGCCCCTGAACATTGAATCAGATGTGAAGGGTGGAGTGAATGCCATTGTATCACGATTGGGCCAGTTGCTGAATGAATTTGAATATCTTGACACAAGTTCCCTGTTATGACAAAAACATTCCTGTTCGCTTTTTTCATTCTTCGTCTGCTGAATCTGTCTGCCCAGAATCCCATCGTTCCGGCCGGGGTTTATATGGCTGATCCTGCTGCCCATGTCTGGGATGATGGACGGATTTATATATACGGATCGGTGGATGAGTCTGTGGACCATTACTGCTCCCACAGGTATCACATCCTGTCCTCCGATGATATGCTGAACTGGACCCTCCACGAGAATGTTTTTGCCTCGAAGGGAAAGGATGACCAGGTTCCCTACAGTGATGCACTGCTATATGCCCCTGATTGCCAATAC
>LJUP01000191.1 GCA_001303955.1 Bacteroides sp. SM23_62
TGGTTTTTCTTCAAATTCATCCGGGATGGGGATGGATTTGATCATGGAGGAAACTGCATGTATGGAGTAGTCGTCGAAGTTTATGATCCGTTCCGGACAGGATCCCATGCATATACCGCAGCGCCGGCACCGGGCGGGATTGGGCAGGGGTGTCCCGGTCTCCGTTTCATCATACGAGCCGAAGGGGCATTCTTCGGTGCAGCGTTTGCAATCGGTACAGCGCTGCAGGGACAATACCGGGAAGCTTTCATCCCCGCTCCTGGGATGGACAGCCTGTCCGCGTTTCACCAACTCGATGCACTGGATCGCTTTCAGGGTCGCCCCGGCGGCATCCTCCATGCAACCCTGGATGCCCTGTGGTGTCCTGGCGGCACCGGCAGCATAGATACCGGTCCGCTGGGTCTCATAAGGGAAACAAATGAAATGGGAGTCAGGGAATCCATATTTACGCTCCGGTAATCCTTCCCCTTTCCGGTATCTCAGGTGCAGTTCCCCGGAGTCATTGGGCACCATTCCGGTGGCTGCCACGATCATGTCTGCATCGATGCGGACGGGTTCGCCCAGCAAGTTATCCGTAACGATCACTGACAGGCTGTCGTTTTCCCTGTCCTCAATCCCGGTAATTTCTCCCTTGGTAAAGAATACACGTGAATCGGCCTGGACCTCCTGGTAATAATGTTCGTTCTTTCCGGGTGTCCGGATATCCTTGTAAATGATGAAAACATTGGCGTCAGGAAGCATGTGCCTGATGTATTGTGCCTGTTTCAGGCTGGTCAGGCAACATACATTTGAGCAGTAGGGCAGGTACTGTTCATCCCGGGAGCCGGCGCACTGGATGAACAGGATGTTGGCAGGGGGGCGCCCGTCAGAAGGCCTGGCAATGCTTCCTGTTTTGACCATTGTTTCCAGTTCAGCCTGGGTCAGCACATTGGGCCGGTCCCGGTATTTTAAACCTTCGATTTTGGCGGCATCATAGGGATGCCAGCCGTTGGCCAGGACGATGGCACCTGCCCGATGGGAGAGGATCTTTCCATCCTGGCTGACCTCGACATGGAATGCACCGGGCTCCCCGGAAATCCCGGCGATGGTGGTCTGGGTGAGGATCTTAATACCCTTGAGGGTTTTTAATTCATCCATTTTTTCCAGGAGGAAAAAATGAAGATTGGTTTTTCCACCTCCTGAGACGGGTATGATATCGTGCCAGCTGTTCAACCAACCACCCAGTGCTTTTTCCTTTTCTACGAGCAGCACCTGGTATCCGGAACGTGCTGATTCAATGGCCGCCTGCATCCCGCTGATGCCCCCGCCAACGACGAGTATATCAGAAACGGGGTTTTCAAGCAGGTAGGGATCCGGAAGGCCCGATGTGGCTGCCCTGGCCATCCCCATCCTGAGATAATCCTCGGCTGCTGCCTGGGTGTCTTCATGGCCCTGTTCCATGATCCAGGCCACACCTTCACGGAGATTTACACGCTCGGTAAATACTTTCCCGAAAGTAAAGTTTTTAACGGCATGGCGCGGGGAACAGGCGGCCAGGACAATGGCGTCTAGCTGGTTATGCTGGATATCCCGGATGATCTGCTGCCGGGATTCAAGGCTGCACAGAAACACATGTTCGGCACAATGCCGGACAGCTGGGGACTCATCGGCGATTGACCTGAGCCTGGCAGTGTCGATGGCGTTCCCGATCCGGCATCCGCTGCAGATATATACACCTATGTTTTTTGATTTGGTTACCAACTATGTATTCTCCTGTAAGACATTAAGCACCATCCCAGTGGATTCCCTGACAGTGGCGGCCACATCCTTGGGCTCACAGCAGCAGCCCCCGGCCGAAAATCCATGCTCAAGGCTTTCCTTTATGATAAATCCATCCGGATCCAGGTCCAGGCCCGGTGACACCGGAATCTCCGGAACCATACCCGTAGCCAGGATGACCAGGTCATAAGCCGCGTGTATCTTCCGTCCTGATAGGATGTCCTCTGCTTCTACCACCGGTTTACCCTCCTCCAGGCCAACGGCACTGACCTTTCCCTTGACCAGCCGGATCTGGTCGTTTTCTTCCACCTTCCTGAGAAAATCTTCATTCCTGCCTGATATCCTCAGGTCGATATAATAGATATCTGCCATATGCTCCTTATCCTGCCGGGTGAAATACAGGGCCTGTTTCAGGGAGGCAGAACAACAGACTGCAGAACAGTACGGTAGATGGTTCTCATCTCGGGATCCTGCACATTGCACAAATGCAATTTTTTGAGCAGGCCGCTGATCGGAGGGTTTCAATATCTTCCCTCCGGTAGGGCCATTGGGTGCGCCAAGGCGCTCCATCATGACATTGGTCAGGATATCACGAGATTTCCCCCATGAATAATCCTCCAGGTTTTCAGGTTCATAGGACTTCCAGCCGGTACTTAGAATGACACTTTTGACTTTGATTTCCCTTGTCTTTGGACTGGCATCGAGTTGAATGGCATCATACAGGCAGGCATCGACACATTTTTTACAGCTATCCATTTTGCATGCAGCGTCATCCAGATGAAACCTGGCCGGATAGGCCAGTTCATGGGGCAGGGCGATGGCTTTTCGGATGGTCATCCCATAGTTGAACGGATCATTTGTTTCAACAGGACAAACAGCAGCACATTCTCCACAGGCCGTACAATTCCGGGTGACATATTCAGGCCCGGTTTTAATCCGGACCCTGAAGTCCCCGGCCATACCAGTGATCTCCTCAACGGTTGATGAGGTAAATACCTCGATCAGGGAATGGTCCCTGATCCGCCTGAAGTTGATTTCCAAGCAGCCTCCACAGCAGCAGTTATTCCGCCGATGCCCCCGCCGATGACCAGGACAGATTTCCCAGCCAGGGCATACGTCCGTGATTCCCCCTGTAAGTTATTTTGATCAGGGATGTCCATTATTCAACCAGGTCTATGACATCACGTTTCATCAGTTCCCATTCGTCTGTATCCGGGTTCCAGCGGCAATTGGCAAAGACTTTCCAATCGGTTGACATATCCGGGAAATCACTCCTGAAATAATACCCCGGCCAGCGGGTTTCTTCCCGGAAAAGCATGGTCCGGATATGTGATTCAGCCTGCCAGACCCGGTGGATATTTTCCCAGCAGCGCATCAGTTCATGGGTATCTTCCGCGGCCAGCCTGGCTGCATCTTCTTTCAGCATCTGCAGGTGCTCGAGTCCCTTTTCAAGCAATGGTGCTGAAGTTTTGAACCCGCTCGAAGCACCGCCGGCATATTCATCCATGATCTTCTGCAGCCGGAACATGAACATATGGGGTTTGATATAATGGGGATTGATGTCGTCATCCTGCGTATATCCCTTATGGTTCTCGAAAAGCTCCAGGGGCTGAAGGATCCCTTGCTTTAGATCCTTGATCTTCTCACCAGGTAGGAAAGGGGCATCAGGATGATCCACACAGAATGAGGCGGCAGCCTTGGCGGCTATCCGGCCTTCTGTAAAGGATCCGGAGGAGAATTTATGGCTTGAGGCTCCCGAAGCATCCCCGGCCGCGAAGAGACCATCAACGGTTGTCATGTTCGGGTAGCCCCATTTGTAAGGATCGGGGGCGAGATCTTCGGGACCGCTGATCCAGGCACCGGATGCCCCGGAATGGGAGGAAATAAAGTAGGGTTCGCAGGCAGATATCTCAGATGGTTTCTCTTCCGGCTTGATATTCATGGATGCCCAGAGCAGGGCCTGGCTGACGGTCATGTCGAGAAAATCTTCCCAGGCCTCCTTTTCAAGTTCTTTCAATTTTCGTTTTGCTTCTATTTCGTCCGGCATGCTCTCGACTATCTTTTTGATGGCCTCGTCCGTGCGCATGTAAATGGGACTCTTCCCATCCTCGATCTCCAGCATCATAAGGTAATTCCTGAGATTGGCCGGGGTGGGTTTGGCCAGGCCATAGGGAGCCCATTTCTCCAGTTCAGCAGCGCGGGTCTGCATATAATTTTCACCCATGGCATTGGTTGCCTGTGCCTGGAAAAGCAGGAACCAGGCGCCAACGGGACCGTAGGCATCCTTGAACCGCACAGGCACGAACCGTACTTCCTGGCAGGTCATCTCAGCCCCTGCCTTGAGGGTGAAATAGGCACTGGCACCACTGTTGAATGGAGGATACCAGGATCTTCCGAGTCCCTCGCCAACCGATTTGGGTTTGAAAATATGCACGGCTCCCCCCATGGCGGCCAGCACAGATTTTGCCCTGAAAATATATACCTTATTATCCCTGACACTGAAACCGACAGCACCCTTGCAGCGATTGCCTTCCATGATGGGATCGGTGATGAATACCCGCTCAAAGTACTGTCCGCTATCACCAAGCTCGGCCAGGGCGTTCTTGGCAGCTTCGGCCACTATGGTTTTGTATGATTCCCCGTGGATCATGATCTGCCAGCGTCCTTCGTTCACATATTTACCATTTTCGCCCTTCCAGATCGGGAGTCCCCATTTTTCGAACAGATGCACGGATGCATCCACATGACGGCCGATATTGGCCACAAGATCATCGCGGGCTATGCCCATCAGGTCGTTTTTTACATATTTCACATAGTCGCCCAGTGTATTTGTCCCTTCTTTCAGTCCCAGGTACATATTGATGGCTGAGAGTCCCATGGCCACCGCCCCTGACCTGTCCATAGAGGCCTTGTCAACCAGGGTGACCCGGAGATTGTGCGGCTTCGCCCAGTGGGCAGCTTCATAGGCGGCCCCACAGGCGGCCATACCACCTCCAAGAATGAGGATATCCGTCTGGATCTCGACGGTTTCAAAGTTATCTGTAATACTCATAATCAGATTTTTTCCAGTTCATCCAGACCGGTTGAGGCTGGCTCTGTCCTCAGCAATGGGCTCTTCAGGTCCCCGGTGCCGGTCTCAAAACCGGCATCCGGATCGGCAGAACCTTCCGGGGTTGTCCGGGTAGGGAACTTGAATCGCTTGACCTGCCCGTCCCTGAACTTCACGGACCACATGATGGCATCTGAACTTCGCAGTGGTTGTACAACACCACCAAGGGGCATGAAATCGGCGTAACCGCGGACTTCAATGGCCTGTGTGGGACAAATTTTCACGCAATTGTAGCATTCCCAGCACATTTCCGGAGCCCGGTTCCTGGCCTTATTGCTCTCCTTATCGAGGACCATCAGGTCATTGGGACAGATATACTGGCATGCGGTTCTGTCCAGTGCCTTGCATCCGTCACATTTATCGGTAATCACAAAACTGGGCATGATGATATTGATTGGTAATGCCTACAAACATAACCAATAATAGGGATTTATCCTTATGATTCTCGAAAGGCAGTCCGGATAAGAAAATCAGTATCCAATAACATAGAGGTTATGGTCCTCATCGATACAGTAGTCTACCAGATCAAGCAGCTCCTGGTTGATCCTGAGAAGCTTTTCATGGTAAATGGTCCAGTGATCCATCCAGGTTTTATCTATCCTCACCAGGGCCAGCATGAATTCTTTTCCAAACACCTTTTCATCCAGGAAGGACTGAAACTCGGAAAGGGTTTTAAGCTTCTGGAGTTTTACCAGGTGGGTCAGCAACTGGTTCCTCAGGGGGATGATATAACGGGTATTGTACTTGGTGGCATCATAATACTCATACAGCATATTGGATTTCTCAAAGCAAGCGGTAAAAAGATTGAATACAACACTGTCAATATACCTGGATTCAGCATCCAGTTTATTGTAATCTTCATCAGTGCCTGTCAGGTTCAGCTCAACGAAATTCAGTTCTTTTTGGCTGTAAATGGATAGTTTCATGTTGTCAGTATTCGAGCGTAAAATTATAAAAATAGTGATAATAATTAAGCCTGGGCAGAAGGTAGGCTTTTTTGGACCCGGGCATCTTTTATTTATTATTTTTACATGTATTAATTAAATCTGCAGTGAAACAGGAAGAATTACAGGGACTGTTCCGCCAGCACTACGGTATACAACCTCTTAAAATCAATGAATTGCCCAGATCTCCCTCACACAGGAGGTATTTCAGAATGGTGGGGCAGGATTCAGGCTGCATTGGTGCAATCAGTCCGGATCCCTTGATAACCAGAGCGTTTCTTGAATTCACCAGGCACTTCAGGAACAAAGGATTGCATGTCCCCGAACTGTATGCTGTTCAGGAAGAAAAGGGAATATACCTGCTGGAGGACCTGGGTGATCTGATGTTAAAGCATCTGGTTGATCAATCCAGGGAGGAAGGATCATTTCCGGGGAAGGTCCGCCCTCTCTATCACTCGGTACTTGAACACCTGTTGAGGTTTCAGGTGGAAGGCCATGTCGGATTGGATTATTCCGTCTGTGTTCCCCGTATGGAATTTGACAGGCAATCGGTTTTATGGGACCTGAACCACTTCAAGTATTTTTTCCTGCAATTACTGGGCATCCCCTTCGACGAACAGAAACTTGAGGATGATTTTCAGTTCTTTGCAAGCTTCCTCATGAATGCATCAAGAGATTATTTCCTGTACCGTGATTTTCAGGCCAGGAACATCCTGTTCCGGGATGAATCATTTTATTTTATTGATTACCAGGGGGGCAGGATGGGTGCATTGCAGTACGATGTGGCCTCTTTGCTGTTCGAAGCACGGATTGATCTTCCGTCAGATTTCCGGGAGGAATTATTGCAGTATTACCTGGATACACTTGGAAAGGTGAATAAAAATGACGCCGCAGCATTCCAGAAATATTACTATGGTTTTGTGCTGGTCAGGATATTGCAGGCCATGGGGGCTTACGGACTCAGGGGGATTATCGAAAACATTCCCTTGTTCCTTCAGAGCATCCCATTTGCCATCAAAAACATCGGATGGCTGCTTGAAAAATCCCTTGTCCCGCAAGGCATGCCAGAGCTGACAAAATGCATGCAGCAGTTAACCGAATTACCGGATTGGAAACCTGCTGTTGCAGAAGATAAATTGACATTGAAGATCACCAGCTTTTCCTACAAACTGGGAATTCCCAGGGATTATAGCGGACATGGAGGGGGATATATTTTTGACTGCCGGACACTTCCCAATCCCGGCAGGATCGAAGCTTACCGGAAATCAACGGGCCGGGATAGGGATGTTATCGATTTCCTGGCAGCCAAACAGGAGGTTTCGGATTTCCTGGGAACGGTATTTGCTTTGGTGGACCAATCTGTCAGGGAATATTCAAACAGGGGATATACGCAATTAATGATAAATTTTGGTTGTACTGGCGGACAACACCGATCGGTATATTGTGCCGAACAGCTCAAGGCCCACCTGGTGAAAACCCACCCTGTAAATGTTATTTTGAATCACAGGGAGTTGGATAAATAATGTGTGAAACAGGCAAAAAGCAGGCAAATTGTAATCCAACGAAAAGCGTTCAATGAGAGCAATGATCCTAGCAGCAGGATTGGGTACCAGGCTAAGACCCCTGACCGATAAAATGCCCAAGGCGCTTGTTCCCTTCAAGGGAACACCGATGGTGGAGAGAATTATCAGGAACCTGGGGGATGCAGGCGTACGCCAGGTCATGGTTAATGTCCATCATCTTGCCGGCCAGGTAGTTGAATTCCTTGACCACCTGACAGTGGAGGGGATGACCATACATGTCTCGGATGAGACCGGTGAGTTGATGGATACCGGCGGGGCAATATTGCAGGCCAGGGAATTTTTAAAGGAGGAAGAAGATTTTATCGTCCACAATGTGGATGTGTATACCGATCTGGATATACGCGATCTCATCAGTTATCACAGGGATGGCGATGCATTGGCGACCATCGCGGTAAAAAAGCGGCCGACTTCACGCTCCCTGCTCTTTGATGAAGCCGGATTATTATGCGGATGGATACATAATGAAACGGGGGAAAATAGGATGATCAGGAGCCCGTCAGGTCGACTGGATGATTTTGGCAATAGCTGCGTACAGGTGATCAGTGCAGGATTTTTGGATCTTTTCCCGGTCACAGAGCCGCGGTCACTGACTGAGATGTACCTGGAACTTGCTGGGCACCATAAGATAGGGGCTTTTATACATAACCAGGACTACTGGTACGACCTGGGCCGCTACGATAATTTCATGAAAGCGGACAAAGAGGTATTTTATTAATAAATTCTTTATTTTCGCACCAAAATCATTATTATGTCAGCCAGGCAAACCACCATTTCGAATTTACTGGGACCATTCCAGCGGTTTTTCAAAGTCGAGGCGGCCAGCGGGATCCTCCTCCTGATATGCACTGCCATTGCCATGATCATGGCCAATTCTTCGGCTTCAGATTTTTATGCCCGGGCAGTAAACTGGGAATTATCGGTACAGGTAGGCAATGTATTCAAATTATCAAAGCCCCTGCTCCTCTGGGTCAACGACGGTCTCATGGCGATCTTCTTTTTTGTAGTTGGACTTGAAATCAAGCGGGAGGTCCTTGTCGGGGAGCTTGCTTCATTCAGGCAGGCAGCCCTGCCCATTCTGGCTGCGATTGGAGGCATGGTGATCCCTGCCTCCCTGTTCATCGCCCTGCATGGCAACCATCCGGGGGCGGAAGGCTGGGGCATTCCCATGGCGACCGATATTGCTTTCTCCCTCGGCATTTTAAGCCTGCTTGGAAAGCGGGTACCCCTGGCGCTTAAGGTTTTTCTGGCAGCCTTTGCCATTGTGGACGATATGGGAGCAGTGGTGGTCATAGCCGCTTTCTACAGTGAATCTGTCGGTTGGGATAACCTGCTTATCGCCGGAGCCCTGTTTGTCATGCTGGCATTGGCCATCAGGGCCGGCATGCGAAATGGCGAGGTGTTTCTGGTGGTGGCCGGGTTTATCTGGTATTTCGTCCTGAAATCTGGACTGCATCCAACCATTGCCGGGGTGGCCCTTGCATTTATAGTACCCGCACAGCGAAGTATCAAATTGAGCGTTTTTAACCGGGTGACAAGATCAAGCCTGAATAAATTCGAGGCCACGGATTCGGAAGAAAATATGCTGCTCAGAAAAGATCAGCTGGAGGCACTTGACAATCTTGAGGTCTATTACAGAAAGGTCCACAGTCCCCTGCAATACCTCGAACACAAGATGCACGGTTTTACCTCTTACCTGGTGATGCCAGTCTTTGCCCTGGCGAATGCCGGTGTGCTGCTCAGTGCTGCTGCTGGAGAGCCGGTGATAGGAACCCTGTCAGTCAATATTGCGATTGCCCTCGTCCTGGGCAAGGTACTTGGGATCCTTGTTTTCGCGTGGATCGGCATCAAATTGAAAATTACCGACCTGCCGGCAGGCACAAACTGGAAACATATGGCTGGACTGGGACTCCTTGGTGGCATAGGCTTTACCATGTCGATGTTCATCAGCAGCCTGGCATATCAGGATGCCGGATTGCTGAATCATGCCAAAATAGGCATATTAATAGGATCCCTGGTGGCAGGGGTGCTGGGTTATCTTATTTTGAGGTATACCCTGAAACCCGCGATCGGGACGGATAATACCAGTGAGGAAGCATAATGAAAGAGCATTTGATCGATGAGCTGAATGAAAGTTGGGCAGGGAAGGATCCGGAAGCCGTTTTGACTTATTTTCTCGACAGGTACAGGGGTAAGATTGTACTTGCCTCCAGCATGGGGGCAGAGGACCAGGTCCTGACAAAGATGGTCGCTGATATTGACCGGGGTACCAGGATCTTCACCCTGGATACAGGACGGCTGTACCAGGAGACCTATGATCTGATCCAGCATACCAACGAGGAATACAATCTGAATATTGAAATCTATTTTCCTGATTACCAGAAAGTGCAGGATATGGTGGCAAGCAAAGGAATCAACCTGTTCTACAGAAGCATAGAAAACCGGAAGCGCTGCTGCGATGTCCGCAAGAATGAGTCTCTCAAGCGGGCACTGGAGGGCATGGAGGTCTGGATTTGCGGCTTAAGGAAAGACCAAACGGTTACCAGGTTTTTCAACAAGCTGGTGGAATGGGACGAAAAACACCGCCTGATGAAGCTGAATCCCCTGATCGGCTGGACCGAAAAACAGGTCTGGCAATATATCCGGGAAAATGATATCCCTTACAATGTATTGCATGACAGGGGATTTCCAAGCATAGGCTGCAAGCCCTGCACGCGGGCTGTCCAGCCCGGCGAAGATTCACGGGCGGGCCGCTGGTGGTGGGAGAATGCAGAGCACAAGGAATGCGGGCTCCACAACAGTGAGTAGGGAACGTTTATACGATCGTACCGGAACCCACGACTTCATCTTCCTTATACCAGGCTGCGAATTGTCCGGGTGTGATCCCCCGCTGAGGTTTGTCAAATATAATATACAGGTTTTTTTCAGCCATATGCAATGTACCTTTCTGCAAGGGCTGCCGGTACCTGATCCTTATATGGAAGGCTTCTGATTCACCTGGATTCAGGGCAAGGTCGGGCCTTACCCAGTGAATATCTCCAGCACTTATCGCCAGTCCTTTCCGGTAAAGCCCCGGATGGTTTTTCCCTTCACCCGTATAAATAATATTCCGCTGCGTGTCTGTCCCGATAATAAATAAAGGTTCTTTCTTGCCACCTATATTGAGCCCCTTTCGCTGGCCTACGGTGTAGAAATGAGCCCCCTTATGTGTGCCGATGATGATCCCGTCCCCCGGCTGGTACTTCCAGGGGCGGGCGAGATATTCGGGATCAGTGCTGGCCGGATCAAATGTTAGGTACCCGGAAAATCTCCTGGGAATTTCTATCACATCACCCTTTTTAGGCTCGAGCCGTTGTTGCAGAAAAGTAGGCAGGTCTACCTTTCCGATGAAACAGATCCCCTGGGAATCCTTTTTATCGGCCGTGGGCAGGTTCAGTTCACCCGCTATTTCCCTTACCTTTTCCTTTGGTAGATCACCAATGGGGAAAAGGATCTTTGAAAGCTGTCCCTGGTCAAGCTGGCACAGAAAATAACTCTGTTCCTTATTGGGGTCTAATCCCGCGAGTAAACGGTAAATCGTCTTCCCATCCTTCTGAAAACTTTCCTTCCTGCAATAATGTCCTGTTGCAACCAGGTCGGCCTTGTATTTTTCAGCCACTTTGAAGAACTCGTCAAATTTGATCTCACGGTTACAGAGTACATCCGGATTAGGGGTCCGGCCATTTTCATACTCATGGAACATATAATCCACGACCCTTTTCTTATAGACCTTGCTAAGGTCAGCACTGTGGAAGGGAATATCAAGTTTCCTGGCTACGAGCTGTGCAAAAACCAGGTCATCCTTCCACGGACAATCGCCTTCCAGCGTCCCGGTCTTGTCATGCCAGTTGATCATGAATACGGCAATCACCTCATATCCTTGCTGTTTGAGCAGGTATGCCGCAACGCTGGAATCCACGCCCCCGGATAAACCAACCACAACTCTTTTCATGGCCATTCAACTGGCTGCAAAATTAGCAAATTCAGCGAAACCGTTGGACAGGGCAGGTACAAACTAGGAATGCAGGTTCTTGATCACCTCCTCATTGCTGAGTATATTGGCGACTATGGCATAGACACTCTCTGAACCAAAGCCTTTCAGTTTTGTAACAAGGATCTTTTGCAGGTCTTTTATCTGTCTCTCTTCTTCAAGGGCTTTTTTGATCTCGCGGAACTGTGAGCCGGTCAGCTCGTCCTGGAGTGCATCCAGTATGATCTCGAACGGGATCGTATTACCGGTCTCCTCCGGAGCACCAAAAGCCTCGAGCTCAACAATGGCTTCTTCCAGTATTTCCCTGCCGAGTTTTTTACAGGCCTCCATGGAATTGGTATAACCGGTTTCATCTCTCAAGACCCAGCTTCCCTGATCATATTTGATCTTTTGAATGGCCTCGACCTTTTGCGTTTTGTGGCCGAATATCCTTTCCAGCAGGAGGATGGTGAAATTCTTCCAGGCATTCAGATCAAAATCTTTTGCCCCCAGCTTTTCAATCTGGTCCTGTAATACTTTGATGGCATTCTGCGGATTCATGACCTACTAAAAATACGAATAATCACAAGAATCTCAAAGAAGGAAATGCCTGCAAATTAGCAAACCTGCCCGGAGTCACCCTTAATCATATTGATAACCCTCCAGCCTGCGCTGCAGTTCTTCCTGGTAAACAAGGTTCACATCCCTTTTCGGATCCGCACAAAAATATACCGGAGTCCCTTCCTGCCTTGCATGTGGCGTTGAGATCCTCCCGACGATTTCAACCTGGTGGAATAGCTCCTCCAGGTTATCACTATCACCAATCTTGATCAGGTAATCAGCATCGATGCTTTCCGGTGCCCAGAAGATATAACTGTCATTAAAGCTGATGACCGGCGGAAGGCCATATTTTAATCCATAAAAGTTTACAGATCCAGCCTCGCCATAGTTGTTCGCAAGGATCACACACTTTGCCTGCTGCTCAGGTGTCAGGTTGAGAAAGGTCTCTCCAACGATCCCGGAAAGCTCCACCCATCCTATCATATCTGCATAATCCTGTGGAAGGTCATAATATTTCCCGTCCTCCCAGCGATGGAATTTTTCCATTCCAATGGATTTGTAAAACTCAATAAAAGGCTCCGGTTTCAGGATGGGCAGGCTTATGGGAAGTGCCACCACAGAAACCGGCGGGATGATGAAGATCAGTATATATTTTACAAATCCCATCTTGTCCCGAAAATATCGCTCAATGAACAAACCCCCGAATACAAACAGGGTTGAATAGAGTCCGAGTGTATAGTAATGTTTACCCCTCAGGACGATCAGTAACAAAACCACCGTTATATAGATCCATGCAAAGGCCCTGTAAGGCTTGCCATCTTTGAGGAAAGCGACATAGATCAGACCGAAGATCCAGATGAAAAAGACAGGGAGGAACATCATGATCTGTTCAATGAGGAATATATCCACCCGCACATGCACCAGCTGGGTTTCAGACAGTTCTTTCATATGTTGTATGACCGGCCAATGATGATTCACCTGCCAGATCACGTTCGGCAGGGCAATGAGCAGGGCAATGGATCCTGCCAGGTAGGGCTGGGGTTTTCGAAGCCAGGCCCTGAGCGGGGTCAGCAGTACGGCAGCAATGATCCCGATGAGGTAGAAAATCACAGAATATTTATTCAAAAAGGCCAGTCCCGCTGCCAGACCGATCAGGTACCAGTAGAAGGAGCGATTGGTCCGGATCAGCCTGAAGATGA
>LJUP01000192.1 GCA_001303955.1 Bacteroides sp. SM23_62
GCGAAAACACCAGGGGCATTAGAGTTTTCCCTGTAGTTCCGGTTTCCCCCATAACTGGCTGCGGTAGAAGTTTCGCACCACTCATTTGGATATGTGTTTACCAACCACCGGTGGCCATCGGCTGAAACGTCGGAATCCACATAGAAGTTGTCTGAAATGGCAAACTGCCTGGCCAGGGCCAGATGGTTAGGCATTACAGTTGCATTTGAAACCGTATCCGTCTTTTTACTGTTTGTAAAGCTTGCTCTTTTTCCATACCGGGCTAGGGTTGGGTCACCTTCTCCTTTTTCAATTTGTCCGAAAACCTCATCATAGGTTCTGTTTTCCTTTGAAATAAATACAATGTGTTTTATGGGACTTTCTTTCTCTCCCGGGAACAATGGAAGCGGATTATTCTCCCTGTATTTAAAAACCGGATCATCTGCTGCAGTAAATTTAAAATTGTTCGAAATAACCTGTTCGGTCATCTCTGTGAGTTGTTTATCACCGGGGATTTCGACGACCTGTACTGTTCCTTTCATCAAGGAACCAATATAACTGCCTTCGGGTCCCATTTCGAAAGCCTCTCCCCCATTGGGACCGCTGCCATAACCTTTGGCGTTGGCAATGATCAATTTTTTCCCGTCCTGACTCACTTCAACTTTTGAAGGAAACCAGCCGGTCGGTATCCGGCCCATGACCCTGAAATCCGGAATACTGATAACAGCAACTGCATTTATCCCTGATTCTGCAACATACAACCGTTTTTGGTCGGGACTTAAAGCCAGGCCAAAGGGAATGACCCCCCTGAACTGCCTTATCCGGTCATCGGGTTTGAGATAGATGGTCCTGACCACTGTATCCTGTTCGATGGAAATAACCGAGATATTATCGTTGGTTCCATTGCTGACAAAGACGTATTTATCTGTGGCAACCATTGAATTGGGACTGGACCCTCCGACGGCCGGGATACCTTCAACCAATGCCCCGACCAAATGTCCGGTTTTAATTCTGGCAACAACCTCCGGATTTGCCGGATCCTCAAGACTGATGGCAAATACCGAAAAAGCTTCGATCGCATTCGGATCACCAAGCCCGGGAATGGATATCGTGTCGTTTTCTATTCCCCCTATCATCTCTTTTGAACCATATGCAAAAGCAGGATAATCGATGGGCTTGATCTTCGATCCATCACCAGGTCCGTCTTTTATCAGGGAATACTCAAACATTCCCACATTGGCAACATAAACCCTTTTTTCATCCGGAGACAGGCAGATCCCAAACGGGTAGCGCCCGACTGGAACCGAGTGTCTGAGGGTTTTCGTTTCAGTATCCACCATGACCATCCTGAAACCTATCTGATCAACGGCATAGATTGTTTTTCCATCTTTTGACAGCTTCAGGTCTCCAATATATCCGTGCGTATAATCAGAGTTTTCAGAAATAAATGAACAATCAATGGCGCCTTTCTTTTCCCCGGAATTGGCATCAAAAAGGAATATTTTGTTCTCCTGTCCTCCTGCAACATAAATTATCTGATTGTCAGGAGATATTGCCAGTCCCATAAACACCGAGGCCAGTACGCCTTTGTCAGTATAGGGGCCTGGAGGTATTTGCTGTACTTCAGGATGTTCTGATAATATATTGCGGACTATCGTAATTGACAATGGACTGGTCCCTGAATTGGCTGTTACCGCAATATTGCCACTCGGGCTTAAGGTCAATCCATATGGATGCGGTGCGGTTATTATACTTCTCCCGGCCGGGGTAATTAATCTGCCATTGGGGATTACCGTTTCTCCGCTTTTATCAATTGTGGTATATTTATTCCCGGCTGGTGCAGATATTATCCAGAGTGCTTCATCCTTCGAATCATTTTGACAGCTGAAAGCAGAAAGAAGTAATATTACCAGGAACTGTGTTATTGTTTTCACAGGTTTTCTTGTATTTACATTGGACTCCATGTCTTAAAACAAAGATAATCTTAATTATGCAGGAGAAGGTATTATCAAAATCCATACTTCCAATGCTTCTTCTTTAATTACATTATACAGTGGAGCAACAGAATCATATTTCAAGTAATCATGATGTTGGATCAGTACGCTAATCGATTGATTATCTGGGGGATATTTCCTATCGCCTGGGTCGTATGCAAACGTTTAATCGCCGATATGAAGATATTGGTGAGCAATGCTGAAGCTGATAAGAGGCCGACCAGAAATGATTGGTCTCCTTATGTTGTAACCTATGCTGTGAAAGGCATAACACCTTATTTGGCAATATCTGATTTTGCGGTACGACTGCAGAAAATGTTTCATTGATTATCTCTATATTGCTGCTGTTATCTTAACCAACGGGAGGACAAGCTAGTGAAGGAAACCCCTTTGGGATCCGGGCGTCTTGAATCAAGCACAGGAACTGTCAGATGGATGGTTACACGGCGGGACTTTCTGAGATCCTCAGGTCTGTTTGTGGCCGGGCTCTTTGCCGGACCTGCATACGCTACTATGGCTGAACCCAGCCACAAACTGCCATTTCGATTCGGAATGGTCACGGATGTACATTATGCAGATGTGGCTGCACGCGGGGAGCGTCATTACAGAGAATCACTCGCCAAGATGGGCGAATGCATCAAACTGATGAATGCCCGGAAAGTTGAGTTCCTTATCGAACTGGGAGACTTCAAGGACCAGGATGAACCAGTCCTGGAGAAAAACACACTGCAATACCTTAAAACAATTGAAAAGGTTTTCGGGAAGTTTAAGGGCCCTCGCTATCATGTTCTGGGCAACCACGACATGGACAGCATATCAAAGACCCAGTTCCAGTCCAGCGTCAGGAATACGGGAATTAATAGGGAATCAACATATTATTCCTTTGACAAAAAAGGTTTGCACCTGGTCGTTCTCGACGCAAACTACACGGCCGGTGGATCCGATTATGATCACGGTAATTTCGATTGGAGGGATGCCAATATCCCGGCAGCAGAACTCGACTGGCTCAGAACGGATCTTGAGTCCGCCACCCTGCCGGTGATTGTGTTTGTTCACCAGCAGCTTGACGGAGATGATGATCACTGCGTAAGGAACGCTGAACGGATCCGTCAGGTGCTGCAGGAAAGCAATAAGGTGCTTGCGGTTTTCCAGGGACATAAGCATTCGGGACAGTACAGTTATATTGAGAACATTCATTACTACACCCTTAAGGCAATGGTTACCGGGAGCGGCGGGGAGAACAATTCATATGCCATTGTTGATGTATATGATGATCAAAGCATAATGGTGACCGGATACCGCCGCGCAGAAAGCATCAGGATGCAAATCCCTGGAAAAACTACTTGATTACCGGATCGCATAAAGGTGCTCAGCGGTAAGCCATGATATACTCCCTCCCTGGGACATGCATGGTCCATAATGAGGAACCATTTTCCTGGTTCAAGGAAATCCCTGCCCTGATCCCGGACCGCTCAGTACAGAAACCCGGCGAGCTGCTCCCCTGATTTCAAAGGTATCTTAGCATGAATCTGTTAAAATTCAAGGTTTACTTCCGGGCAGGCTTGCCTTTAATTGACACTGGTCACGAACTTTTTACCCTCCTTTTTGCACATCAGCTGGACAGCCTGGCGACCCGACAGGGCTGCGAGTACCGTACCGGTAAAAGGTGCAGTCCACTGGCCCACCATCTGCAGTCCTTCCAGTCCCGGAAGTTCACGCATGGGTTCCATATCATTGAGATTATCGGTTGTCATATACCACCCATCTGGTGAACCCTGCCAGTTGCCTGTATAACGCTTATAGGTTGCGGGTGTCGGGACATCAATGACCTCGACTTTAGAGGCAAAGCCTGGCCAACGCTTTTCAAGCTGTGCGATGGTATACGCTGAAATACGTTGTTTTTCCGCCTTATACTTTTTTCTGTCACGCGCCAGTTCTTCCCAGTAAGCATATTCGGTATCATACCAGACCTCGACGGCGGATTTGCCATCAGGCGCCATAGATCCATCAAAACTATGATGAATCAAGCTTAACCACCGATGTTCCCGCCCAGCTATGGTAATAGGATCTTCCACTTCAAAAATAATCTGGTGAGGTTCTTCTGCAAAATCCATATTAACACCAATCATCACATGAACCATTGGCTTCACGGGTATCCAGTTTTCATACCTGTTTTTAATCCTTTCATTTAAATATTTCCCTCCAAGGATATCGAAGATCAGGGTGTGGCCATCACCCGCCCAGATTACGCTATCGGCCCTGTGCTCGGTACCATCCATCAACCTGATGCCAGCTACCCGGTCGTTCTCGATTATCAGGTCTGTAACCCGGCTTTTATAGTGAATCTCCCCACCAAGCTGCGTGAAAAGATCCGCGATATGAAATACCACTTTCTGTGACCCGCCAAGCGGGACTCCTGCCTCAGTAACACCGTTTTTAATAAAGCCGGAAAGTGCCACCATCGGGAACCGGGGCATAGGCCAACCTGGTGCATCGATGAAGAATCGCGCAGCCTCTCTGAGAAAAGGGTTCTTAAAACGGGCAGCAAATTCCTGGAGGGTTACCTTGCTGTATTTGTTAAATACCCTGATCAGGGGCAGGACAACAGGTATCACTTTCAGTCTGTCAAAGATATTTCTCATTGCTGCCGGTTTCAATGATGAAGCTTTCATCATGTCCTGGCCGAAAATGATCCTGATAAACTCTCCGGTCAGTTTTGCATCTTCCGGGGAAATGGCAAGCATCTGCTCCTTAAGCTTTTCCCGGTCCGTGCAGAAATTAAGCTTCTGGCCCATTCCCTCAATTTGTGCAATGTGGTCATGATAGTGAAACTTGAATTTCCCGGGGATACCCAGCTCCTCCCACATCCTGTGGATTGGTCCGGACCTGGATGCTGTCAGCATGTGCATACTGATATCAAATGTATATCCTTTTCGTTGCCAGGCAGTGCAGAGGCCTCCGGGAATGTCATGCATCTCAAAGATGGATGTCCTAAAACCATTCATCCGGGCATAACAAGCGGCGGATAAACCGGATATCCCCGCCCCGATTACTATTACAGATTTTTCCATATCAGTATCAATTAATCATGTTTGTAAGTAACTTGGAATAGGAAATAGTGACCTGAGTCGATTAAAGTCCCATAAAAAGAGCCTGTTTTTAATGCTATTTCAGTTAAGACGTCTGTTATCAACCTGGTCACATAAAGATATTTCACTGTTTAATAATTACTTATATGATATGAGCTGAATTTTTCAACATGTTTATATGCGAGTATGTTCACTTTTTAGGTTAGGCATGCTTATAGGATTAAATCATTGTTTCACTGCATTATAACCACGCTATTGGGTCAGTAACTGAAATTAACATTAGAATGAATATCCCATATTAAAATGGGCTCATATAATTCCCTTATTTTCAATAATTAACAAAGATTGATTATCTTAGTATACCTTAAAAGTTCTTTGGGAAAATAGCCATAAAAATTAGCGCATCCTGTACCTGTGAATTTGGGGATTGTGATAAAGAACTGTGATTTGGATATTTGTTAGGGGAGGGTCTGGATCTTATTCGGCTTCGAGCAGCCACCAACAATCGACCTTAGCCAGGGTGAGCCGGGCGATTGCATAACAACATAAAGGAGAAGTAAAATGTTTGGTATTAGAGATGAGGAAATTAAAAGCCTTATATCAGCCATAGATTATTCCGAGGCACTTTCAATCACTGCCACGAAAAATGAAGTGCAGTCCGCCTGTGAAGAAGCGAAAATGTATGGTTTTCGCGCTGTTGTGGCGTTTCCGCAATATATCGGCCTCCTGGTCGATGCCCTGGAGGGGACTGACGTTCTTGCGCAGATTCCTGTAGGTTTCCCTTGTGGCGGGGTTACCACACTTGTCAAATGTAAAGAGGCGGAGCAGGGTTTGGAACGCGGGGCCACGGATCTGGATATGGTGATGAATATTTCGGCCTTCCAGGAAGGCGACTACCGGCGCGTATCGGCTGATATCCAGGAAGTCATGACCGTGGCAAAACCGTTTGGCGTTCCGTTCAAAGTAATTATCGAGGCCGGTGTTCTGACTGACGAACAAATCGTCACTGCAGCGAAACTCGTAGCGGACTGTGGAGCGGATTTCATAAAGACCTGTACAGGCTTCGGACCGGGACGGGCTACCAGTCACAACATAGGCCTGATAAAGGAGACTGTGGGAGATCGTATCGGGATAAAAGCATCAGGCGGTGTGGCCTCTCTCGAAGACGGTGTGGCCATGATGCGAGCCGGCGCCACAGTGGTGGCACTGCGCCGTAAGCTGGTCGATCAACTCAAAGGACTCGACTGGCCAACGATTGGGAGGTAGCCGGTTCCAACAAAAATCAGGGTACTGATAACCAAAAAAGCAAACTCAAAGCTTAATCAAGGAGCACAGGTGAATGCAGCCTGAACAGGGATTCAAGTATGCATTTGATCATAAAGCTATTCTATAATTTTCCTTACGCTTGAAACCTGCAAAACGATGGCTCCGATCAGGACGGTAAATAAAGCTCCGGACAGGGTCAGGAAGCTCAACAGCAAGGCGGCTTCCTGGTCCATTCCAAAGATACCATAGAAGAAAATATAGGCTCCTTCCCGAATTCCCAGACTGCCAAAAGATATGGGTAACATGAAAATGAAGGTCATTACAGGTGCTATGAATAGCGGGACATAATAGGGCAGATCATAATTCAGCGACCTGATAATAAGATATATCGCGAATGAGGCAATAAGCTGGATGATGATTGATAATATCAGTGAAACCGGAAGGCTTGGTATAAATTTTCTGAAATTATATTTTATTTCCTGGTCTTCTTCAGTTTCTTTTTTAAGATATTGTGAAAATTTAAACCGGGTACTCTTCAGCCGGTCCAGCAAGGATTTCTGCACCCTTCTGGCAATTTTCGTTAGAAACTCAAATCGCCTGGAAAACAATCCGCCAATGGCTACAAAAACCACCAGACTGAAAAATATGATGTATGCGAATATCATGATCCTGTTAATGACATCATTGGAGCTAATGTCCAGGAACGGAAAGGCGACAATGATGATCAGGCTGCAGACTGTCAGTCCCAGGAATTTTTCGATAACGGCAACAAAAGTGTTCTTGACCAGGCTGCCGTATTTTCTGGTAGCCGCGATGATCCGGTAGATATCCCAACCGATGGATCCGGGAGCAAGAAATCCGACACTCCGGCCAATCCAGTAATTGTTCATCGAAAATGATAAAGGGATGTCTGGTTTAATCATCCTTCTTTTCAGATAATACCACCTGTATGCACCAACACATATTAATAAAGGATAAAGAACCAATGCGAGCAAATAATAATTCAACTCAATGTTTTTAAGGGAGGTGAAAAAAGAGTTGATATCTATATTCATGAAAATGTAGACCAGTATCACCGGAGGTATTGTATAATAGAAGATTTTCTGGATCAAACGCCAGGTTTTCCGGCTTTTTGTCTTAGGCATGGCTGGAGGGGGTTTATCTAACCTTACTAATGAGCAGTCGTATTTTACCATTCGGATCCGGAGGTATACGGTCAACAAAGTCAACAATATATTCCACTCCCTCATTGCGCACTTCTTTGCGAAAATCAGCTATGATTGCATTTGCTACAGCCGATCTGTCTGCTACATCTTCCTTGGCAACCACAATGCGGATAAGGTCATAATCTTCCTGGATTACGCGAAACTGTTTGAGTTCGTGACGTCTTCTATCCAGAATGATACAAATAATATTCCACGGCACGGTTTTCCCATCGGCAAATTTAATCTTGTCATCCTGACGTCCTCCAATTTTCTTTATTACCGGAAGTCCATTTATGATCTCTGTATCCAGCATATCACGCAGATTATACCGGATCATTGGGAATGATCTTATAAACAGGTTTGTTAACAGGGCATTTCCATAGTTTGTATCCTGTCCGTTTTCATCGAGGACTTCAAGAATATCTGTTGTATGGCACATGTGAAAATAATCCTCACCAGTTATCTGGTAAGCCATGATAGCTACTTCTAAAGCCCCATAGATCTCCATCAAACAACCTGGTCCAAAGCACTTTTCCAGTACTGACCTGGAGGGAGCATCCATTTTTTCAGCAAATGACACACAAAGATAGGGCTGAGGTAATTTAATATTGTTCTCATTGCAATGCAGCGCCAGTTGGACGAGATATGTTTTATTGCCATACACGACGGATGGTTTGGCTTTCAAATACAGCTCAACCTGGTCTTCAATCGGATCTGTGTAGGCTATCGAATAGCGCTTCAATATTCCAAATCGTTGAACAATAGAATCTCGCTGGATGTGACCGGGAGATGGCAAGGAGAAAGTGATATCTCTCCATTTATAACCATTCAGATAAAGAACCTGCATCCACTTTGCTAACATATACGCGCGTTCATCCCAGGTACGCAGAATGCGCAGAGGAATACCCGTAGTACCGCTGGTAGAATCCTCAAACCAGTTCTGGTAATACTTATCACCCTTCTCTTCCACCAGGCTCTTAATTAATGTGCGGTAATCCTCCTTCTCAAGGACAGGCACATTCTTAAGTTCGCTTAAATCAGCCATTTTGAAGGGATTAAAATGGCTGGCATCAAATCGTTGCTGATAAAATGGGTGGGTTTGATATACATCACAAAGAAGCTTTTTCAATCGAGAGAACTGAAGCTTACGGACTTCTTCTGCAGGAAGCCGGACTTCCTTCATAAGTTGTCGCAGATAGGTGTAAATCCGAAAATTCAGGGTTGCTTTTTGCCAGCTATCTTTAAGCATGAAGGTGTAGTTTCATTTCACCAAGAGCAGGTATAATTCCCTGATACAAAATAACTAAAATATAGCTGTTGTGATAAGATCCCTCAGATTCTTGTCAAATTGTCACGTGGATATATCCGGAAAGATGATCCATTGATCAAAATTGGTAATGATCCAGCTGAAATTCAGCCATATTGAAGGCTATATAGGAATTGCCAACCTTATGGTTGACTTTTGAACTAAATCGAACTATAGTCCTTCTTCTTGCTCTTCATCTTTGTCAGTCTCCTTCACCTTCCGTGTAAGAGCTTCGCGGATTATCTTCCTCAGTTCCAGTTTTTTCTTTTCAACTTCCCGCCTTGATGCAGGCCGAAAATACTCTGCGTATCTGCATTTGGCCAAACTAACGTCTATATCATCCATGTTGCCTTTTATATCCACTCCCAGTCTTACTGGCAATGGAGATTCCACAATGGAAACATGGTAATCATAACTCATGTCAAAATTATGCCTCCCGGACACCACCGCCTGGTATTTATCCATCACGATCAGGAATGGGTAAATATCAATCTCGTTGCGGAAGATGGTGAATTCGGCAGACAGGAAATCAACCTTGTTTTCGGTTTTTTTGCTGAATCTGAGCTTTTTTGCAATCTCGCTGAAAGTCTCTCCATCCATCAGTACCAGGTCATCCCCTTTGATGGACGAGGCACCCCGTAGCGTCGATTTTTTAATGTTATACAGAGAGTCCAGGTAGGTCTCAACGGCAATGTGGAATTCCCCCTCCCCTGCAAATGACCGCAGCATGGGCATCAGTGAATCGATGTCAGGGATCATGTCCAACAATTCACCGATCTCGACATCGAGCATATGGTAATCCAGTCCGAGATACAGGTGGTTCTTCCGTGGGGTACGATACATAGCTGTCAGTTGCATCCTGGCGGCAGGGGTCTTAAAGGTAAGTTCATCGAGCAACAGTATCCCGTCGCTTACCTGCACTTTGCCCAAAACATTGGTAGCCGTGTCAATGCCTAAGGTTGCCGTTTTTATATTGGTATTGAGCAACACATCTACTCCCTGCGGTACCATGTACGGGCCTGCGTATATGGCATCACCTTCCGCAGCTTCAGGCTGTTCTGCTGCGGTGGTATCATCGTTCCCAAAGCCGCTTGTGAGGGCCAATATCTGTTCAATATCGGTGGCATCCGAAACAAAACTGAATTCACCCCGCAGTATTGAATCACCCCTGAAATATGATAATATATTGTTCAAATCTCCTGTCAGCCGGAAATCAGACTTATCTATTTTCATGCTGGCCTCCTCAATGCTGAAAGTTTCTGGTTCAAAATCCATTTTTATGGAAGGGATCTCAATGGGATGAGGAAAACCAGCGAGGGTAATGCTGCCCTGATCCATGTCGATAAAACCCTTAACGAGCCACCTGAGGAAGAAGTCCTTTTGGGTATTGTCATTCAGGATATCGGTGTCAATGTTAATCTTTTCAGCCAGGGCCGAACTATGCCCGAAAGTGGTTCTCAGCATATCACTGTTGTAAGCCATCATCATCCTGGGCTGGTCAGGCTGGTCAGGCCTGGGAGAAAGGGATACTTTCCCATCCGGACGGGAAATGGCAATGCTCATGGAATCCATCCCGGCAGATAAGG
>LJUP01000193.1 GCA_001303955.1 Bacteroides sp. SM23_62
ACCGGAATGCGTATGCATACCTGGTGGACAAATACAAGACGATGGTATATTCTCTTGCGCTGCGGCTGGTGAAGGACAGGGGAGAAGCTGAGGAGATCTCACAGGATGCATTTGTGAAGGCGTATCAGTCCCTCGCCAGCTTTAAAGGGAAAGCAAAATTCTCCAGCTGGTTATACAGGATAGTTTATAATACAGCCATTTCAAAATTAAGACAACAACCAGCAGGCAGAGTTTCCCTGGATGAATCCAATATACCGGATAATCTATATACGGAGAGCAAACAGAATTATGAGACGCTTTCAGCAGGGGAACGTAAGAAATATCTGGAAAAGGCACTGGATTCCCTGGATAGGTATGAAAAAATGTTTATAATATTGTACTATTACGAAGAGAGGGACCTGGATGATATTGCATCGATTGCCGGGTTAACCAAAACCAACACCAAGGTCAAGTTATTCAGGGCAAGAAAAAAGATGCTGACAGTGTTACAGAGTTATTTAAAAGAAGAAACTTATAATCTATTATGACTGCAAGAATAAAAAAAGAAGACCAACTCATCTCCGGGATCATGAAGGATTATGAGATGAGTAATCCTCCTGAGGACTTCACAGCGAAAGTTATGGAACGCGTTGAGCTTGAATCAGTCGCACCTGTATTCCTGACCAAACCGCTTATCAGCAGAGCCGGGTGGATTGGTATTAGCATTTCCATTATTATCCTGATATTGATAATCTTATTGGGACCAAGCGGTGAATCTTCATCACAGAGCTGGTGGTCTGAGACCCTGGACTGGAAATTCAGTCTGCCGGAGATAAACCTGGAAAAGTGGCGCATAATTGATTTTAGTAATTCCACCCTGACCTGGATAATCCTTGGTTCCGGGGGGATATTGCTGCTTGCCATGATTGAAAGGTGGATCGAGGAAAACCGGTTCAGACAGACTTTATTTCTCTAATTCTGCGCAGTCATAATACTGAAAGGCAACTCGTTATAGAATTATCGAAGGTCGCATAATACCCCTCCGGCCTGCCCTGTACATCAAATATGTCTTTTGATCTCAGAGCCGTTAGTGTTTTTTTTTTAGTTTTATGCCTTAATACTCCTGAACAGGATATAAAGTGAGTGAATTTTCGGTTGAGGAAATTATAGAGGGGATAAAGGCCCGCGATAACTGCGTATTGCAATATATCTATAAAAACTATTATCCTACCGTTCATCACTTTATTATCACCAATAGCGGAAGCCCCGATGACGCGAAGGATATTTTCCAGGAATGCATCATTATCATTTATCGTAAGGTCAAGGAGCAAGAACATTTTCTCCTGAATAGCAGCTTTAAGACATTTATGTATTCCATCGCCAGGCATATCTGGCTGAAGCATCTCAGGAACCAGAGATTTGAGGGGCAGAAGATCCAGGACCAACAGAGTTTTATTGAACTTAAGGATGAGCCCTTTAAAGTCAGCAATGAAGATCTGAAAATGAGCCTGTACCAGAAATACTTTAAACAGCTCCCAGAAGACTGCCAGAACATCCTGAAACTAACAGCACGAGACATACCTCAAAAAGAGATTGCTCAGGCCCTGGATTTTAAGAGTGAGAATTACGTTAAGAAAAGGAAGCATAATTGCAAGGAAAAGCTTATCGAAATGATAAAGCAGGATCCGCAATACCCGGATCTCTGGGATGAGCCGGATACATAAAATCTATTGCCTTAATCCGGCAAAGCCAAATTGTCAGGGAAAGTGACAAAATGATTTCAGGATAATAAAGAATCGGGTTTGAAAGCTTCTTTACCTTTTTTTATTCTCTGTTGCCGGATGTAAAATAACAATCCCCCGGCCGCAATCAGTAAAATTGCCGTAAGCCAGTAAAGATAGCTCAAACTCTTTTTGAATAAAGGACTGGAATCACCAATCACTACATAAGTAGACCAGAAATATGGATTGGCTTTAAGATTGTCAGCATTTTTAAGAAAATCTAATTTTGCCTCACGCAAAGCCTCTGCTTTTGATTTACCCCGTTTCAATGATTTATAAAAATCCTCCATCAGGCGGGCCCCGGACCTATCAGAAACCTCCCATAGCGTCATTACAATACTCGGACAACCAGCATACATAAATCCTCTGGCAAGACTCATAACCCCTTCTCCCTTCATTAGTTTCCCAAACCCTGATTTACATGAACTTAATACAGCCATACGGGCATTAAAATGCATATTATAAATCTCATAGGTATTAAGATAACCATCTTCCAGATCATCGACATTTTGGGTAAATGCTAAATTTGAATACATTGGATCTCCATTATCAATAATTGTATGCATTGCCAAATGTAGTATATCAAAAAATTCAGCTTTTTGCTTGAAATTACTTTCTGTTGCTTCTTCATCAATGAATACCTCACCATTGATTTGTCGGGATATCATTTTAACCTCATCCTTAACTCCAGGAATAGGCACAAGGTTTTCTCTGTAGCTATTTAAATATCCTTTTTCTATATCACTTATAGGTGAGTCTAATAAGTTAGAATAATCTGGTGCAAAAGCTAATAATCCTTCTTTCGCTATTAAGTTCTTGTTTTGTGTTTCTAGAAGAAGCGTCGCTGAATATGCATAGCTAATTGCATGATCTCGAATTAAATAGGGGAGATTTCGATAATTAACGGTATTTGAGTATACTGGATAAGTAATTAAGGATTCAAATGGTACATAGGAAAGCATGCCATCAGGGATTATGATCAATGAATTTTCTAATAGGATGCTACTACAAGATTCAATAAGAATTCGATATAACTGATATGAAGCCGTACAAAATTTCTCATAATTTAATTTCGCATTATTCGAGAAATTTGGTACGGTATGAAAATCTTGAATAAATCTTATATTGCTATAAAATGAACTATCAATTTTTATTGAAATAAGATTTGATTTTCCTTTGTTAAAAATGTGAATGTATAGTAATGTATCTGATATTGTGTATTCAATTAATGTCTCATTATTTAGATTCTTAATTATCTCATTAATTGATATTACTTTAGTATTATATTTTAATTCATAGTATTGGGGATAGGTTTGTTCAAAATGATGTAATAACTGATCGTTTTGTTGCTTTAGCCAAAACAATCTTTCTTCCCATAAATCTAGTTTTACCTTATCTTGATTTTGACCTTTCCGTTTTTCTTCAAAGATTCTTTCTTCATATAGAGCTAACTGTCGAGACAAATCTTTTTCTTTATCCAGTAATTCAATTGGTAAGCCACCAAATTGTTTTGCTTTGAGATTTCGTAAAGAAATTAATAAACTAAATGCTTTAGCTTTTTCATTGTATTCAAGTGATTTCTGTAAATATGTGAGATTATCAGTTAAGTTATATAATAAGTTTGATACGGTAATAGCCTGAATAAATAGTTCATATTGTTGCCTAGAAAAAATGAATCTACTTTCTTCATCATTATATCGGCCACGAATTTTATCAATATTCTGAATGACTAAATCATATGTCTCAAGACTCGTAGTGAGATCTTTAATTTTACCATTTTTCCTGTATGATTCTAATAAGACCCTCCCTTTGAGCTTTAGAGATTCTAGCAATCTTCGATTAAGCCTGTTAGTTGACAATTCTGGATTTGAGTATATTGAGACGTCATTAAAATCAGGTTCTGCAGAGATTAACGATTCTTGTAAATATCTTAATGAATTATCAATGTTGTCTAAGTAGATGAAATAGTATTCTCCAATATTATACAAGCAACGTGAAGTTCCTTCTCCCTTATTTCCTTCACGCTCCTTATACATCTTTAGAGAAATTTCGTATAGTTTCCTACCTTCTTCATATTTCCCAAGTTTTTCAATTAGGAATATTCCATAATTCATTAAATATGAAGCATTCTGGGGATTATCCTCACCATAATAAGCTTGTGCAAGATCAATTGTTGATTTATAATACTTCTGGGCTAGTGTATCTTTACTTAAACTATTATAGCAGAGTGCAATACTTGTGAATGCTAGTAGGATATCAAGTGTATCATTACCTCTATTAAAGTATTTTCCTCTCGTATATGCATTAATTGCCTCATTATAATTGCACGCGCTGTATTCTATATTTCCTAAATTATAATAAGCAATCTTTAGGAGATTGTAATTAATTTTCTGTCGTTTACTGAAAATTCTTATCGCATTATTTATGAAAGATTTAGCCTTTTCATAATCTCCATAATGCTTATATATGATTGCTTCATTTACATATACTGATCCAAGATTTATGTAATTACTATCAATTCTTCTATAAATCTGCTCTGCTTCTCTATAACAAAGGAGCGCATCATCAAATCTCCATGTTTGTAGATACAAAACACCCAAATTCACATATGAGTTTCCTAATTGTATATCTGTCTCACTAAGTCTTATTTTCTTTATTTCCAGTGATTTATTCAGAAATATATTAGCCTGATCATAATCTCCAGTCAACATATAGTTATACCCTTTTTGATCATAATGCCACATTAGTGAGTCTAGTGTATCCGCAGGCATAAATGGATCAATTGTATCCTTAATTTGAAAATAGCTTGTTGAATTCGAGTTGGGGAAAGATCGTACTGGAATTAAAACCAGAAGTAATAGAGAGACAACAATGATTAGTTGGATAATGTACTTCTTAATCATCAGTATTCCAACTTTATTCTGAATATTGATAAATATAGTCATTTTATTTTGTTCATATTCTCAAATAAAAAAAATTGAGCCCATAAACCATTGAAAAACAAATATATATAATTTAAATTATCTTTTTTTTCATCTTTCTGGGTAACCTGAGTTGACTTTGTGGAATAAAGTTATGAATTGATCCCTAAAAGCGTTAGCCGAAAAGCTTAAACAGAGTAGGCAGATTCTCAAACCCAAAAGTGATGAAAAATTTAATCGCCCTTTCACAAGTCTCATTTGCTGCTTTCAGCGAAGATGTTTTATCAGTAAATGAATTGGTCAATGTTAGAGGAGGTGGTGAACCTTATCAACCAGATCTACCAATTCTAATTCCACCTGAAGGAAGTAGAAAATAGCAAGAATTTGCTTTTTCGATTTGATGCTGCCTTAGTAGACAGCTCAGATCAACTTTGACATACAGAATTCAAGGTACGACTTGTCGTGGCTGAGATTTAGCCTGCAAGAAGACGCCTTTGAAAGACATTTCCCTGGTTTGGGAAATGGTGACAGCTGCCAGGATACTTTATATTCATGGCAGGAATGCACTTACATGAGGTGAGGATTAATGCCTTACATATGGAGTACGAATGTAATGATATAGCTATATATATGCTTAAATATAAAATAGAAATACACAATTAAACCCTTATATACATGGAAAAGATGAGTAAATATGACGAATTCATCCAGCCATTCCTGGATGGAGAATTAAGTCGGGAAGAGTTGGATTGGTTCAATAAAGAATTACAATCAAACGCAGTCCTGGCAGAGGACATCCGATTGTACAGGGAAGTCGATAGCGCAATCCGTGAACAGGATGTTATGGACCTCCGCGACCAGCTGGATGTGATCCACAATTCAATTGGGGATCCAAGTAAAGAACCGGCCAAGCAGTCGAAGTACAGAAAAGTGCTGTCTTACGCAGCCATTGCTTCACTGGCTATATTGATTTCTTTTGGTATACTTTTGAAGGTACAGCATAAGAAGCTGACAAATGAACAAATATACCAGAGACATTATGAGCCGTACGAGGTTACAATGGTCTATCGTTCTGGAGAAACACAGAGCCTGATAAATCTGGCACAGTCTAAGTATGATGCTCAGGATTACTATGGGGCGATTGAAATCTATGAGCAGATACTCGGTAAGGAGCCTGGTAATATGGAATCAAATCTTTATTCGGGTATTAGTTACCTGGAAACAGAACAGTATTCCAAAGCAGAAAACAGGTTCGGTGTAATTATTGATCATAATGATAACCTGTACATTGAACAGGCAGAATGGTACCTTGGTTTCTGTTACCTGCAAACAGGGAAGAACCTTGAAGCCCGTGCTCATTTTAAGGAAATATCCAAAGGAGACGGAAGCTTCAATAAGAAAGCAAGGAAAATAATGAGAAGTATTAAGTAAGTCAAAACTACACCCGTTTAGGGATTTCATGAAAAGGACTCTCACATACGAAGATTTACTGGCATACGTCGAGAAACTGGAGAAGCGTATCAAGGAACTTGAAGCAGAGGTTGAGAATAACGAGACCAAAACTGAGGAGCTGAAAACCAAGTTTTTGTCCAATATCTCACATGAATTGCGAACACCTATGAACGCTATTCTGGGTTTCTCCAGCTTGTTAAATGATCAACAGCTTCCTCATAAAAAGAGGGAAGAATACGTAGATCATATCAACCAGAGCAGTGCCAAGCTGCTTAATGTTGTGGAGGCCATGATTGACGTTTCCATGATACAGACGGGACAATTGAAAATAAGACAAGAAGAATGCTTTGTCAACCAGTTCCTGACAGATATTTACCATTATTTCAATGTAGACAGGCACCGTAATAACAGGAATCATATTGCCCTGTTGTTGAACCTGGGATCAAAAGCTGATGATATTATGATCCATAGCGATCAGTACAGGCTTAACCAGGTGATCACCAGCTTGTTAAGTAATGCTTTTAAATATACGGAGAAAGGTGTTATCGAGTTTGGTTATCAAATGGAAGAAGGAGAGGATAAGATAACCTTTTTTGTAACAGATAGTGGGAAAGGAATTCTACAGGAGAAATCAAAACAAATATTCGAGAGTTTTGAAAAGGGTGATGAGTATGAATATGGCAAAGGTGTTGATAGTGGGGTTGGCCTTGGGCTAACGCTTTCAAAAGGGATCATAGAATTAATGGGCGGAGAGATTTGGGTTGAGGACAACGTTTTTCAGGGATCAACTTTCAAATTCTTTATCCCCTGCAAGGCTGTAAGGGAGATAAAGTCTCAACTGAATAATCCGTTTACAACAAACTTATTTATTGCCTGAGGATACCAGGAAATCAGGGCGAGGTTGCCTGGTGTCTTTTCAGGATCTTTTGGGGTTAGTAAGAATCAAAAGGGAAGATCGTCAAATTCCTCCGAGGGAGGAGTGTCTTCATCTGCCAGGAAAGGAGGCGGGGGAGGAGGCTCTTCCGAGGATCCGGCGATCTTTTCTATTTTCCAGGCCTCAAGATTGGTGAAATAGCTTACATTATTGTCCTTCACCCATCTTCTTCCCCGGATATTGAAACTCACGCGAATCTCATCCTGAAGATTAACATTATCAATAAGATTACAACGGTCCTGCGTTAGCTGGAACTTAATGTGATCGGTAAATTCCTTGCCTCCCTGGTTTTCAATTTTCTCAATTACAAAATCTCTTTTGCGAAAGGTATCACTGACCTGGTTTACATCATATTTTTCGATCAGTTTACCAGCTAACTCAAAACTCATTGTATAATTAGTCTACTGATATCAATTCTATTTCAAAAATCAATGCCATATGAGGCTTAATAACACCTCCAGGACGTGGATTGGCACCATATGCCAGTTCACTTGGAATGTATACTTTCCACTTTGAACCAGTTGGCATTAGCTGCAGGACTTCAGTCCATCCCTTTATAACCTGGTTAACGCCGAAGGTAGCAGGTTCACCCCTGTCAACAGAAGAATCAAAAACTGTCCCATCTATTAAGGTACCATGATAATGTACTGTAACCTTACTATCACTGGTTGGTTTGGGTCCATCTCCTTCAACGAGGATCTCATATTGAAGACCACTTTCTGTTACATTGACTCCTTTCCGGATCATGTTATCGGCAAGGAACTTCTCACTTTCTACAATATACACTTCACTAGCCACTTCCTCAGCCTTTCTCATATACTCGTTGATCATCATATTGGCTGCATTCGGATCCATGAATAATTCCGTCTCATCAATGGCATCTTGCATACCATTTGCGAAAGCCGCGACGTTGATCTCAGTAATAGGGCTGTTTGCCAGATTTGATCCAATCTGATGGCCGATAATATATGATATTGAATCATGCTCAGTTTTTAATTCTACCTTTCCAGTTTCCTGTTGACAGGAAGAAACATAAAACAACACTGCAGGGAATAATGCGATAAAGAATTTACCTTTCATTTGATTTGGATTAAAATTTAATAACTGTTGAACCGCGAATTTAATTAATAATTTTCATAATCTGTCCTGCTCGCCAACAACAGGGGATCCAATTCATGTGAGTATATGCTGAAACATTTTAAATATCAGCCTCTCACATCGATGATTTATATGCCCTGGTTATTTCACGTTTTCCGGGAGGTCCCGGTATTTTCTCCACCCGGAAACCTGCAGCTTCCAGGTTGCGCCTGACCATGCCTTTAGATGAATAAGTCGTCAGAATGGAATTTGACTTCATGGACAGGAATATCTTGCTGAATAAATCTTTTGTCCAAAGTTCTGGTTGCTTTTCTGGTGCAAACGCGTCAAAATAGACCAGGTCAAACTCATCTATCAGTTCCATCTCGTGCATATCACATTGTAATTTTTTCAGGATAAATCCAGGCTTGATCAATACATCCTGATGCCAGGGAGAATCATGAATGAGCTTAAGCATGCCTGTAACGGTATGATCAGTTAATGATTCAAAGTTCAACGATTCAATAATTGTCTTTTCAAGTGGATATTTCTCAATTCCAGTATAGTAGATGGAAATATCTGATTGATTTGCTTCTGCCAGGGTCAGTAAGGCATTTAATCCTGTTCCAAATCCCATTTCCAGAATCCGGATTTGCCTGTTCTTAAATTGTTTAAGCCCGGCCTCAATAAATACATGCCGGGATTCTGTGATGGCCCCGTGGACAGAATGGTAATGTTCATCCAGTTCATGAACATATATTGAGTGGGATCCGTCTTTAGTAATTACTACCTCATGCATCCTGGCTGTTTAATTAATACCAAATTTATTAATTTGTGTTTCAGATTGGTAATAATTCAGACTGTGGGCAACCAAGATCCAGATAAACCTGTCCGGAAGATCATTCATATCGATATGGATGCCTTTTATGCTTCTATCGAGCAACGTGACTTCCCTGAATACAGAGGTAAGCCCTTGGTTGTAGGAGGTCCCAGTAAGCGAGGAGTGGTCGCAGCTGCCAGTTATGAAGCCAGAGCGTATGGGATCAGGTCCGCTATGCCAACACTCATAGCGATTAATAGGTTCCCCGATCTCATTATCGTAAAACCCAGGTTTAACATTTATAAACAGGTTTCAAGGCAGATCATGGAGATCTTTCACTCGATTACAGACCTTGTTGAACCGCTCTCACTGGATGAAGCTTTCCTGGATGTAACCTGCAATAAACTAGATCAACCTTCGGCCACGATAATTGCCCGGGAAATTAAGTCGAGGATCAAGGAAAAGACTGATTTGACGGCTTCTGCGGGTGTGTCAGTAAATAAGTTTCTGGCTAAAATAGCCTCGGATATGGATAAACCTGACGGACTTTATGTAATCAAGCCGCATGAAGTGGAAGCATTTATTAATGAACTTCCGGTGGATAAATTCTTCGGGGTAGGTAAAGTCACTGCCCGAAGAATGCAGCAGCAGGGAATATTTAAAGGGAATGATTTGAAACAAAAAAGCCTGGCTGATTTGATCAGGTTGTTTGGTAAAAATGGGAATTTTTTTCATGATATCTGCCGTGGAATTGATAACCGGCCTGTAAATCCTGAAAGAATAAGGAAATCATTTGGCAAGGAACGGACTTTTGAAGAGGATCTCACGAACCTCGATGATATTCATACAACCCTCCAGGAGATCACCGATTTACTTTGGCGTGACCTTCTCAGGACTGGAGTAAAGGGTAAAACGATTATTGTAAAGATCAAATATGCAGATTTTCAACAGATCACCAGAAGCAAGACTTTCTCCAAGGAGGTTGAGAGTGATGTACAGATTTTTACTACCGCAAAAGAAGTACTGAATTCAGTATTTGTGGAGGGTAACCGGATAAGGCTTTTGGGAATCACATTGTCAAACCTTACCCAGCCAGGCGATGCTAATCACTCAAACAATTACCAACTATCATTTGATTTCAGCTAAAATATATATTTTTTATGATCTTATAAATTATAGTATAAAAAACTAGTTACATATTATTTTAGTTGTAACATAATATACATGTATACAATGTTATAGTTGATAATTCAGTCTAATTACGACACACATAATTATTATTATTGTATGTAAATATGTATGATTATGGCGTCAGCAAGATTTTATTTAGAGAAAAGAAAGGATGAAAATGGCCGAACAAGGACAAAGCAGGTCCCCATACTGCTGTATTTCAGCTTTGATGGCAAACGCTTGCAATTGAATACAGGGGAACGGATCGATTTTTCAGATTGGGACTTTCGGGCGCAGCGGGTACTGACATCAGCACGGGGAAGCAAAGCCATGAACAGGTATTTGCAGTCACTCGCCGATGAAGTGACGGGGATTTACCTGGATGGCAAGACAATGGGATTGAACCCGGGAATTGATTACCTGAGGAAACAGATTAAATACAACAGGCGAAAAGAAAACATTGGTTTTTTCGATGTGTTCATGCTGTTCATTGATGAAAATCATCACAGATGGAGTATTCATACCTTCAGAAAAATCAGGACCAACTACCATCATCTCAGAAAATTCGCCGAAACAGAACAAATTGAGATCAAGTTCAGCCGGATTGACAGGAATTTCCTGGAACAATACATCCGTTTTTTCAGGATTAAATACAGTCATTCAAACAATACAATATCAAAAAACCTGGATGTATTAAAATGGTTCCTGAACTGGGCCACCAGGAGAGGCTATAACAAAAGCCTTTTATACAGAGAATTCGAGTTTGATTGGGTCAGGCAACCGAGAATCAGCCAGTCAGACCTCGTACTTGATTGGGAAGAGGTGATGAGGATCTATCGGCTTGAACCTTTGTCAGCTGAACTAACAGAAGTACGGGATATTTTTTGTTTTATGTGTTTTTCGGGAATTAGACTCTCCAGGATTTACCAGTTAAAAAGCAGCAATGTCTATCCTGGATACATCAGTCTGCAGGGGAATGGTAAATACCAGTCATTTAATCTGCCACTCAATGAACGTGCCTATGGAATTATTAGCAAGTACATAGGTAAGGAAGGCACGGATGACAATTGTTTCCCGCATTACAGCCATCCTGATTTTAACAGGCATTTGAAGCAACTGGGAAAAGATGCCGGGATTAATCGATTTGTTAAACTCTCGTTTTTCTCAGGAACAGAGAAAGGATCCAGGCATGTCCCAAAATACGAGGTGCTTTCATCAAAAGTCGCCATCAATACTTTCTTATTCAATGGGTTGAAGCTTGGCATCTCAGCCGGGGTACTGTCCTTTCTGACGGACAGGAAGACCTTTGCCAGCGTCGAACGGATCAGGCCTGTGCTTGAGAATGCGGCTTACGACGATATCAGAAAATTTGATAATTTGCGGACAGACGAGTGAAATATCCACCTGATGTATCTAAGAGGTCTGCTATTTCTTCTTACCCTTGTACTGGGTATTACAGCCTGTCAGGTTGAGCCTGTAGATCATCCTTTGGTGGAACCAGTTGAGACTTATCTTCCAGGCCTTCCATGCTTTCTTTGCTCAGAAAGCGGGATCAAAGGACATACAGGGTGATCATCAGTGATGGGAGCCTGCCCCAGATGGAAAGTGTGCTGCTGAAGAACCTGCCGTTCAATGCCCAGATAGCAATTATTGGGCATGAGCTGGCTCATGCAGCTGAATACCAGACCCTGAACAGTTACCAGTTGATGTGTACCGGGGTATTATACCTATGGGGTTCTTTCCGGGCTTCCATGGAGAAGGGGACGGACTTGCGAACCATGGAACATGGACTTGGCTGGCAATTGCTGGAGTATGCTGAAAATGTGAGGGAGGTTCTTTTATGGATAAGTTCTATCTGAACCCTGAGGAGAGCAAGTTGACACTGGATAATATGGAGATTTACAAGGTTGAAAACCTGAAAACGGAATAGACCATTATTGGCTGTTATCCAGGTCTGTTTCTTCAGGGGTGTTCCTTTCCTTCTTTTTCAGCTCCGGCAGGTATTCTTCGTAGATATTGTCCATGGCCTGGAAGATATTTCTTCTGGCATTCCTGTTCAACCGGTCCATCTGGCGGATGACCTCCTTGATTGACTCTCTTTTGGTCGTATCGTCATAGGGGCAGGATTTCTCCTGCTTCTTGAATGACCGAAGGGTGGCATAATAGGTCAATTCTTTCTCCGGGATGAACAGAAGTGGCCTGATCAAATTGATCCTGCCTTCAAACATTGATAATTTCTGTGGCAATGAGCTTATGGAACCATGGAAAATCATGTTCATCAGTACGGTCTGTATGGCATCATCCTTATGGTGTCCCAGGGCCACCTTGTTACAGTCCAGTTCCTTCGATAATTCAAAGATCCGTTTCCTGCGGTTCCAGGAGCAGATAAAGCAGGGGGCTTTTTTAGGATCAACGGTCAGGTCTACCTCAATTTCTTCCAGGTAGAGGGGAATGTTCAGTTCGGCGCAAAACTCCACCAGATATCCTGTATCCATTTCGTAACCAATATTCGAAGCGCTCACATGCACAGCAAAGAGCTGGAAATCAAAAGGCAGGTGCCTTCTCCTGTCAGCCAGGGCTTCGAGCAGGATCATGGAATCTTTCCCCCCGGAGAGCCCTACCAGCACCTTGTCTCCAGCCTCAACCAGCTGATGTTCATTCAACATTTTGCCTACCTTCCTTGATATCTTCTCAAATTGTTTTATGCGCTTTTTCTCCTTGTCCTTCATTGTTTTATAACCCTATAAACTTTACACGGATGTTTGCCGTTGACTGAGATCAGGTACATCCCTGATGGAAATTGCGAGAAATCAATAGATATCAAAGGGCGGGTGACCTGTTTCCTGAGAACTACTTTTCCATACAAATTATAGATAACCAGCATGTCATTAACACTGTCCGGACCGGTATTGAAGAAAAGCAGATCATTCACAGGATTTGGCCAGCAAGTTACAGGCCCTGTTACCGGTTCCTTTAAGCCCGATGGCATATCAACCGGTTTGTATATTTCATATCCTTTCGCCAGTAAAAGCGATTCTATGAAAAAATGATCTGCGAAAATATGTCCCCGCTCCGAAGCTCCATATCGATGCATGGTGCGTTTTAAAATGGAAGCATAGTTGTTTGGGTCATCCTTGGTAATGTACTTTGTACAAAGGTTTCTCAGGATTGAATCAGCAGCAGTCTTATATTTTGTTTCGTCAGTGAGATTGGCCAGATCGTACAATCCGGCACAGGCTATGGATGCTGCCGAGGCGTCTTTTCCATTACCTGTATAAAAGCGGTCGGGGAAATAATCGGAGTAGGGCACATAATCATCATCCCCATAAATACTGACAGGAAAATTATCGATCACGTAGTCTGCTGCTTTTTTGGCCATATTCAGGTGTAAGGTGTCTCCCGTATAATGATAGATGATCGGCAATGCCCTGACTGCCCAGGCCTGCCCTCTTGACCAGGTTCCAAACTCAAGACTGTCAGGATCCAGGTTGTATCCCTGTATAAATCCCTGGTTATAACCGGTCAGCTCTCCCGAATCATCAAAATCGGAGACATGGTAAAAACTACCATTTTCCCTCATGTTATAGTTGAGGGTTTTAAGTGTATGATGCAGTGCTATATCGAGATAACTCTGTCTACCGGTCAGCGCATATGTATACAGCAATAACTCCATGTGTAAAAGGAAGTCTGTCACCACACAAAAATTATATTGGGACCAGGAAGTGGGAAAGCACTGAATGGCCTTAACCTGGTCGCTGTAAAATCCTGAAAGGGAGTTGGATGCCCTTTCCAATATTTCCATACAGGAACTGTCATCGGTTAAGCGATGACAAAACCCCGCACTGTAAAATATTCTGACTGCAAGATCTGTGGGTTCATTGTCTCCGAACAAACTCATATCCTTCGTCCATAAAGCGGCTATTGATCTCCACGATTCGTCACCGTGATATTGGTACATAAGCCATAAGGAACCAATGAAATAACCGCTCGCCCAGCCATCTTTTCCCCTGAAGACCCAGCGGTGATTATCCAGGCTGGTTTCGTAAGGATAATTACCCGGAACGGTTTGTTCGGAGAGATATGCCTCAAGTTGTGATTTGGCATATTCCAGGCTTGAATCGATTAATTGATCAAAGGTTTGACCACATAACTGGTTAGTAAAAATGTATAATGCTGAAAAAGCAATCATAGAAAGAGTTCTGATCCTGAATCTGCTTCTTCTCCTCATGTGTCTGACAATCTTCCAGCTGAAAAATGCAGATTCCGATTCTTTCAGGCAAAAGATCATTTTCTATATTAATTATGTGTAGAAAATTGATAAACAGGCTGTTAAAATAGTAAATGTATCACAGATGACAAGCGTTTTTCCACAATAATTGTCAGGTGATACATGATCTCTACAGGCGATGGAGACAGCATCTATTGTTTGATAGAATCTTATCGCTAATTTTGGGCCAACTTATTATAAGCTAAATGAGCACTCATATGAGGAGATTCATTCTTGTCATTTTCACCTTTCTGAATATATTTTATGCACTCACTGCCCAAATCAGCAGTGAAGAGGAACTCCAGACGATTACAGACAAGGTACCGGGACTCGATAAGAGGGAGGGCTTTTTTACATTCCACTGGTCCGAAAAGGAAGGGAAAATTTACCTGGAAGTGGATCAATGGGGAAAAGAATTCCTTATGGCCAGTTATATTTCAAGGGGAATGGGATCGAATGATGTGGGACTGGACCGGGGGAAGATCGGTGCGCAGAAGGTAGTCTCATTCTTCCGGAGCGGGAACAAGGTCCTGCTGGTTCAGCCGAACCTGGATTACCGGGCTGATTCTGAGGACAGCCTTGAGGTGAGGGCAGTGTCTGAATCTTTTGCATCATCGGTGATCTGGGGATTTACAGTACTGGCAGAGGAGGAAGGGAATGTGTTGATAGATATTACGGATTTCCTGTTAAGCGACCAGAACCATATATCGGAGGTACTGAAATACACCGGCCAGGGAACCTATCGTGTGGATGATTCCAGGTCTGCTGTGAACATGGGGCGCACAAAGAATTTT
>LJUP01000194.1 GCA_001303955.1 Bacteroides sp. SM23_62
CAATGGACTTATCCGGCTGCAGGCGGAACTCGATACCAGGATACAGGAAATCGCATCCTATGACGAACAGGTCGACAAGCTGGAGAGGGAGTTGACAGATAAGCGGGACCAGCTTCAGAAGCAGGCGGCCGAACTTAGTGACAGGAGGAAAAAAATCCTGCCTGAGATAGAAAAGGTGGTCAACGATATGCTGAAGGTGCTTGGCATACCCAATGCCCTTTTCAGGGTCGAACACAGGGAGCTGGATGGTTTTACCGAAAACGGGAAGGATGAGGTTGAATTCCTTTTTTCAGCAAACAAGCAGGTCCTGCCACAGGAAATTTCAAAGATTGCCTCGGGAGGCGAACTTTCCAGGCTGATGCTGAGCATCAAATCCCTCCTTTCCGATTCCCTGGAACTGCCCACCATCATATTCGACGAGGTCGATTCTGGCGTGTCCGGTGAGATTGCCGAAAAGGTAGGGGCGATCATGAAAAAGATGTCACTCGGGAAACAGGTCATCAATATTACCCATCTTCCCCAGGTTGCCGGGAAAGGAGATTTCCATTACCTGGTGCACAAGTTTGATGAAGGAGGAGCCACCATCACTGACATCAAGTTGCTTGACGATGAGGACCGGGTGCTCGAGATCGCCAGGATGCTCAGTGGCGAGGAACTTACAGAGGCTGCCATATCGAATGCACGGGAATTGCTGAATTGACCCTCCGGGTGAAATCAATTTACTATATTTGCAGCCAATCCAAAATTCTTAAAATCATGGCTTACGGTTTATTAAAAGGCAAGAGAGGAATTATTTTCGGTGCCCTCAACGACATGTCCATTGCCTGGAAGGTGGCCCTAAAAGCCCATGAGGAAGGTGCCCGTTTTACGCTGACCAATACGCCTGTGGCACTGCGCCTGGGCACCCTGAAAGAACTGGCTGAAAAAACCGGGTCGGAGGTGCTCCCGGCAGATGCGACAAACGTTCAGGATGTGGAGGATTTACTGCTGAAATCCATGGAGGTTTTGGGAGGCAAGGTCGATTTCATCCTGCATTCCATCGGCATGTCGCCAAATGTACGGAAAGGCTTGCCATATGACAGGTTGAACTATGATTTTTTCCTGAAAACACTGGATATCTCCGCGCTGTCTTTTCACAAGCTCCTGATGCTTGCCCGGAAGCATGATGCCATTGAGGACTGGGGTTCCGTCGTGGCACTGTCCTATGTGGCCGCCCAGCGCACCCTTTTCGGTTACAATGACATGGGTGACGCCAAGGCCCTGCTGGAATCCATCGCACGCAGTTTCGGATACATCTATGGCCGTGACAAGAAGATCCGTGTCAACACCATTTCACAGTCCCCCACCATCACCACGGCCGGCAGCGGTGTTAAGGGGATTGACACCCTGATCGACTTCACAGAACGCATGTCACCCCTTGGCAATGCTACTGCTGACGACTGCGCCAATTACTGTATCACCCTGTTCTCAGACCTTACCAGGAAAGTAACCATGCAAAACCTCTTTCATGATGGTGGTTTTTCGAGCATGGGCATGAGCATGCGCGCCATTGACCAGTACAGCAAGAGCTTTGATGAGTGTGACTAAGTTCACGGTTGCTGAAAAATTCTGAAAGTTTATTTTATATTTACATCTGGTTAACGATTTATTTACCAGCTTATGGGTACGGTACTGCTCGTGCTGTTCTACTTCTTTTTTCCTGTTCTGGTACTCTATCTGGATAAGAAATTTCACATTGTAAACAAGATCGGTCCGGTTGTCATCTGCTACGGGATAGGACTGCTCATTGGAAACATAGGCATATTCCCTGAGGATTTTGAAAAGACCCAGGAGACATTATTCTCGGTTGTGGTACCACTGGCCATTCCACTGTTGTTGTTCTCACTGGATGTGAAGGCATGGTTCAGGATGGCTGGGAAAACTTTTCTCTCACTTGTCCTTGGACTGATATCCGTCCTGGTCACGGTGATCCCGGGATATTTCATTTTCGGCGGGGGCATACCTGAATCCTGGAAGGTAGGTGGTATGCTGATCGGGGTTTATTCCGGTGCTACGGCCAACATGGCAGCCATAAAAGTAGCACTGGATGTGGATACGGATATCTTCCTGCTGACCCATATTTATGACCTGGTCGTGGGGGCTGTCACCCTGCTTTTTTTAATCACCATCGCACAGCGGACCTTTTTGCTGTTTATGCGTGCCTACAGGCCATCTGACAATGAAAGCAGGGAAGCTGATCGCAGGTCGTACTTTGAACAGTATGAATCATACAGGGAGATCTTTACCCGCCGGATTTTCCTTCCCCTGCTGGCAGCTTTGAGTATTTCAATCCTAATCGCCGGTATAGGTGCCGCGTTATATTTCAACCTTCCGGAAGAATACAATATGACCGTGCTGATCCTGGTCATTACGACCCTGGGCATACTCGCTTCTTTTATTAAAAGCATCAACAGGATTGAGAAGACCTTCCAGGCCGGGATGTACCTGATCCTTATCTTCTGCCTGGTAGTGGCCTCCATCGCTGATTTCAGCCTTTTCACCATGGATTCCTGGCCATTGCTGATGTGGATCGTGCTAGCGGTGATAGGTTCCCTGTTTATTCACGGGATATTATCCCGGATCTTTAATGTTGATGTGGATAATTTCCTTATCATATCCACTGCCCTTTCCATGTCCCCTCCCTTTGTGCCGGTTGTGGCTTCTGCCTTGAGGAACAAGGATATTGTCCTTCCCGGACTGATCATCGGGATCCTGGGTTATGCCATGGGGAACTACCTGGGTGTGTTCGTTGCCTACCTCCTTCGGGCCATCGGCTGAGACAAATCCCTTGTATATTATAAAACATGCCTGCAGGCACCCTACTTTTATTTATTTTCGCTATTTGAAACAGTCCGGGAATGAGTTTGCTTATAACTTACATAAAATCCTTACTGGGGACTGAATATGAACCAGTACCATTTGTATCCGGAAAGGAGATGGGCCGTTTGAGCAGCTTTGAAAATGCATGGTTACTGCTGCATGAGGGCAAGATAGAGGATTTTGGCACCATGAAGGAACTGGACCGGAAAGCTTTTCACGGACAATTCTTCCAGCTCAAGGAGATCGCTGCGAACGGAAAACTGGTGATGCCCGCCTTCTGCGATTCACATACCCATCTGGTATATGCAGGCAGCCGTGAGGTCGAATACATGGATAGGATCCGTGGACTGTCCTACGAGGAAATCGCCAAAAGGGGAGGGGGGATACTGAATTCCGCCGCCCTGTTACAGGCAACGCCTGAAGATGAACTTTATGAACAGTCCCTGTCCAGGGTCCGGGAGATCATGCGGCAGGGAACAGGGGCGGTCGAGATCAAGAGCGGTTACGGCCTGACCACAGAAGCCGAACTGAAAATGCTCCGGGTGATACGAAAACTCAAGGAGACTTCACCATTGGATATCAAGGCTACTTTTCTGGGGGCCCATTCCATTCCATTGGCCTACAGGGAGGATCCGGACAGCTATGTGGACCTGGTGGTCGGGGAAATGATACCTGCCGTAGCTGGCGATGGACTGGCAGATTTTATCGATGTTTTCTGTGAAAGGGGTTTTTTCACCGTTCCCCAGACCGAAAGGATCCTGGAAGCTGGCATAGCCAACGGTTTGCACCCCAAGATCCATGCCAATGAACTAGATTTTTCAGGCGGGATACAAACCGGGGTAAAATACCGGGCTCTGTCAGTTGATCACCTGGAGTATACCGGTGATGAGGAGATACAATGCCTGCTTGGGTCGGGCACCATGCCCACCCTGCTGCCAGGGGCTTCTTTTTTTCTGGGACTCAAATATGCACCTGCAAGGGAGATGATAAAGGCAGGTCTGCCCGTTGCCCTTGCTTCTGATTTCAATCCCGGCAGTTCCCCATCAGGCGATATGAAATTCATCATGTCCCTCGGATGTATTAAGCTCCGGATGTTGCCCGAGGAGGTTTTACACGCAGTCACCATCAATACGGCCTATGCCATGGGATTACAGGAAACTCACGGGACCATCTGCAGGGGGAAGAAAGCGAATTTGATCATCACAAAAGAAATACCGGGACTTGCATACCTTCCTTATGCCTACGGAAGTGATCTGATCGATACGGTGATCCTGGGGGGAGAGATTGTAAGACATTCATTGTCAGCATAATAGTCTAATTAACCATACGACCATGATGAACCGGCTTATCGAATGTGTACCGAATTTCAGTGAGGGCAGGGACATGAACCTGATCAAACAGATCACGGATGAAATTGAATCTGTCGAAAAGGTCAAATTGCTGGATGTTGATCCGGGGAAGGCGACTAACCGGACCGTGGTGACTTTTGTGGGACCACCGGATGAGGTGGTCGAAGCAGCCTTCAGGGCTGTAAAAATGGCTGCCCGCCTGATCAATATGAAAATTCATAAGGGGGAACATCCCAGGTTCGGCGCCACGGATGTTTGTCCCCTGGTGCCTGTCGCAGGCATCAGCATGGAGGAGACCGTGGAGTATGCAAGAAAACTGGCGCAACGCATTGGTGATGAGCTGCAGTACCCGGTTTATTGCTATGAATCAGCTGCCTTTTCAGCACAGCGCAAAAACCTGGCAGCCGTTCGTTCGGGAGAGTACGAGGGCTTGCAGGAAAAGCTGTCGGATCCTGACTGGAAGCCGGATTTCGGTCCCGCGAAATTCAGTCCCGCCACAGGTGCCACTGCAGTGGGTGCGCGTGATTTCCTGGTGGCTTACAATATCAACCTGAACACCACTTCCGCCCGCCGGGCCAATGCGATAGCCTTCGATGTGCGGGAGAGGGGAAGGGCAAAGCGGAAAGGGGATCCCCTGACCGGCGAGATCATCAGGGATGAACAGGGGAACCCGGTAATGATCCCCGGAAGTCTCAAAGAAGTAAAGGCCATTGGATGGTACATCGAGGAATACGGGATCGCACAGATATCCATGAATCTTACCAATATCTCCGTTACTCCCGTGCATGTTGCTTTTGACGAGGTCTTTGAGCGGGCAGAGGCCAGGGGTGTCAGGGTAAGCGGCTCGGAACTGGTGGGATTGATACCCCTGAAAGCCATACTGGAGGCAGGCCGCCATTTTCTCCGGAAACAAAAAAGGTCCGTCGGCGTCTCAGACAAGGAGCTGATCAAGATTGCTGTGAAGTCCATGGGACTCGACGACCTGTATCCCTTTAAACCGGAAGAAAAGATCATCGAGTATATGATTGCTGATAGCGGGGCAGCTTCGCTGGCGGGCATGTCGGTCAGGGAATTTATGGAAGAAACGGCTTCTGAATCCCCTGCCCCCGGTGGGGGATCCATCAGCGCCTGTATGGGCAGCCTTGGAACGGCATTGGGAACGATGGTGGCCAACCTGTCGTCCCACAAGCGGGGATGGGATGATCGCTGGGAGGAATTCTCTGACTGGGCAGAAAGGGGCAAGGCCATCCAGGAGGAATTACTGGCCCTGGTGGATGAAGATACCCTTGCCTTTAACATGATCATGGAAGCCTTCGCCATGCCTAAAAATACAGCAGATGAACTGCGCCAGCGGAAAGCAGCCATTGAAGAGGCCACCAGGAAGGCAATCCTCGTGCCTTACCGGATCATGAAAACGGCTGCCGCGGCCCTGGAGATCCTGAAAGCCATGGCTGAAACCGGGAATCCTGACTCTGTTTCTGATGCGGGAGTAGGGGCCCTGGCCATCAGATCCGCTGTCATGGGGGCCTTCCTGAACGTTAAGATCAATGCGGGGAATCTCGAAGACAAATCTTTTACAGAGAAGATCTTAAAGGAAGGCAGGGAACTGGAAGTTTCGGTTTGCCGAAAAGAGGCCGAAATCCTTAAAATTGTTGAAGCCCGGCTTTAGCTAGAATGATTCTAAATAAACACTGCTTGCATACTGAAAAAAATGTAACGGAAATCCCGTGTTCATGGTACTTTCAGAACTGCAGCCCCTTTGCAACTCCTGCTATAGCTGGCAAACGGCATATGAGTCCTTTTCCAAGGCCGGTGGAAGTTCCTTCAATGGCAGGTATAATGCACTTTCCATGACGAATTATTATGACTGTTAATTTTTTTGTTCAAAATATTTTTTTTTAGATTTGAGACCTTAAATAATTTAATTTAACCGCTTTCTTATTTTAAACCTAAAATTTTTATCTATGAAAAGATTGACTAGTCTTTTTGTATGTTTTGTGCTTCTTGGCTTCCAGGCCATGATGGCACAGGACATACAGATCAGTGGTACGGTTACTGATGCGAGTGGTGCACCCCTGCCGGGGGTTTCAATTGTAGTGAAAGGGACTACAACGGGAACAGCCTCCAGCGTCGATGGTAACTTTGAACTACCTGTGCCACCCGGAGCTACATTGGTTTTTAGTTCGGTTGGTATGAAATCACAGGAGATTGCTGTCGGCAACCAGACAGTAATCGATGTGGTCCTCGAAGCTGATATCGTGGGACTCGATGAAGTCGTGGTAACAGCCCTTGGTATTACCCGGGAAAAAAAGTCACTCGGTTATGCGACACAGGAAGTTGCCGGTGAAGAGGTTAACAAAGTGAAAACCGACAACTTCATTAACTCGATGTCCGGTAAGGTGTCCGGTGTCCATGTAAAATCAAACGGGAACCTTGGCGGATCCACCAACGTGGTCATTCGTGGCGCCAAATCCTTTATCGGGACGAACCAGGCATTGTTTGTCGTTGACGGTGTTCCTATTGACAATGCCAATACGAATAACCAGGGCCAGAGAGACGGCCGCAGCGGTTATGACTATGGTAATTTTGCCGCAGACATCAATCCTGCCGATATTGAGTCCATCAGTGTACTCAAGGGAGCAGCTGCTACCGCCCTTTACGGCTCAAGGGCCGCCCGCGGTGTCATCATGATCACCACCAAAAAAGGATCCATGATACCGGGAAGGGCTGTCGGCGTTGAGATCAACTCAAGTGTTTCATTCGGTACTTATGACAAGAGTACCTTTCCAAAATTCCAAAAAGAATATGGAGGCGGTTACGGCCCTTACTACAGTGGGGGTGATTATCCGGGCCTCGAAGAATTTGACCTGGATGGTGACGGAACGGATGACCTGGTTGTACCATTCTACGAAGATGCTTCCTTTGGTGAGAAATTTGATCCGAACCTCATGGTATATCAATGGGGCTCACTTTATCCTGAATCCCCGACCTACGGGCAGAAAACACCCTGGGTTGCTGCCAAGAACGATCCCGGGACTTTCTTCCAGACCGGTGTAACCTGGAACAATAATGTTGTGGTTTCCGGGGGAGGCGAGCGGGCTACCTTCAGGCTTTCCTACACCAACTTCAATCAGAAGGGAATTGTTGAAAACAGCGAACTAAAAAGAAATAATTTCCTGTTAAGCGGTACCTATAGAATTACCCAGAAACTGTCCGTTACGGGATCTGCCAATTACGTTGACACCAGGGCAAAGGGGCGTAATGGCACGGGTTACAGCCAGAATATCATGTCCATGTTCCGGCAGTGGTACCAGATGAATGTGGATATCCAGGAACAGCGGGATATTTACTTTGCTTCCAATGGTGGGAATCGTACCTGGAACCCGGTTTATTATGATGATCTTGATCCGATCTACTGGAACAATCCGTACTTTCACCTGTATCAAAACTACCCGTCTGATGAAAGGGGACGACTCATCGGATATGCGCAGGCAGATTATGCGCCATTGCCGTGGCTTACCTTCATGGGACGTGTTTCTGTTGATACCTATAAATACCTGCAGGAAGAAAGGAAAGCCGTGGGATCGGTTTCCGGCGAGCTGGGTGTTGACAGGCCTGATGTAACTTCAGGATATTCAAGATATACCAAGAATTTCATCGAGACCAATTTTGATGCCATGGCGAAAGTGGCCAGGGACCTGTCTGACAACATCGGTCTGGTTGCATTCATCGGTACCAATATTCGCCGTCTGCAGGACGATAGAGTTTTTGCTTCCACGAACGGCGGATTGAGCGTACCCGAAGTTTATGCACTTGGCGTAAGCGCAAGCCCGATGCTGCCTCCTGAGGAAAATTTCCAGGAATTGGGAGTGAACGGTTATTTTGGCGGTCTTTCATTGGAATTTGCCAATACCTTTTTCCTGGACGGAACCTACCGGATTGACCAGTCATCCACCCTGCCATCCGATAACAGGACATACGGCTATCCATCCATTTCCGGTAGTTTCCTGTTCTCCGAACTGCTCAATGCTGGCTGGCTGAGCTATGGTAAACTAAGGCTGAATTACGCAGAGGTAGGCAACGGAGGCCAGTGGGGATACCTGCGGGATGTCTATACGCCTGCCGCACCTTTTGGGGGCGCATCTATTGCCTCGGTAAACGGCAGGAAAAGAAATCCTGAACTGAAGGAGGAAAGGACCAAGAGCCTTGAAGCCGGCCTTGATCTGAATCTGTTCATGAACAGGTTAAGGCTTGATCTGGCTGTATACCAGACAACATCGGTTGACCAGATCATGCCGGTTGCCGTATCATTTGCAACGGGTTATACCGACAGGATCTATAATGCCGGTGACATGGAAAACAAAGGTGTTGAAATCACACTGGCTGGTACACCTGTCAAATCTGCTTCATTCTCCTGGGACATAGGCCTGAACTGGACGAAGAACGTAAATGAGGTAACCAAACTGTATGGTGATATCGAGAACCTGCAACTCGATGGTGGATTGCAGGGTGGAGTTTCTGTGAATGCCCGTGTCGGGGAACCGTATGGTACCATCCAGGGGACTGACTTTGTTTATCACGACAATGGAGGGCAAATTATCAAATCCAACGGTTTTTATCAGCTGACACCAACCAGTGATATAGTCATCGGTAACATGATGCCGGACTGGCATGCTGGTCTCAACAATACGCTGCGCTATAAAAACCTGTCGCTGGACTTCCTGATAGACTGGCAGCAGGGAGGAGACCTTTTCTCGGTTGACCTCTGGTATGGCATGGGGACTGGCTTGTATGAAGAAACAGCAGGTAATAATGACCTCGGAAATCCGATGCGGAACACGCTTGCTGATGGCGGCGGTATTATCAATCCCGGCGTGATGGATGACGGAACGGAAAATACCATCAGGGTTGCCGCTAACAATTATGCCGCTCGTGGCTGGGCACGAAGCCCGAATGCACGTTACGTCTATGATGCCTCCTATGTTAAGCTGCGTGAGGTTGTGCTTACCTACAACCTGCCAGGTGACCTGATGGCCAAAACCTTCATCTCCCGTGCATCGCTGAGCCTGATCGGTTCGAACCTGTGGATCATCCACAAGAACCTTCCGCATGCCGATCCTGAGATGGGACAGAGCTCCGGTAATGTTCAGGGATGGCAGAGTGGTGTCATGCCGGCTGTACGTAATATTGGTCTGAGTCTTAACCTCCAATTCTAAATCAAAAAGCAATGAAAAATAAATATTTGTTATTCATATTAATTGCATCCATCCTGGTAGCCTGTACGGATAACTTCGATGATATGAACATCGATAAAAAAAGGCCTGCAGAAGTACCGGGGGATGCAGTATTTACCAGCGGGCAAAAGAATCTCGTTGATCAGATGTCCACGCCGAATGTGAATCTCAATATATTCAGGCTGGTCGCGCAATACTGGACAGAAACCACCTATACAGACGAGGCAAACTATGATCTGGTGAACCGTACCATCCCGGACCTGACATTCCGTGAGTATTACAGGGATGCTTTGAAGGACCTGGACGAAGCCGCAAAGTTGATCGCAGAAGAGGAAACATTGACCGATGCTGAAGCCAAGAGCAAGAAGAACAGGCTCGCTATTATTGAGCTCGTGACCTGTTTTGCATACCAGCACCTGGTTGACATTTTCGGCAATGTGCCTTACACCGAAGCGCTTGACCTTGGACAGGTGACCCCTGCATACGATGATGCATGGACCATTTACCAGGATCTAATCTCCCGCGTCAATGCCGCTCTTGGCAACCTGGATGACTCCGGCGGCAGTTTCGGGGGACAGGACCTGGTCTATGGTGGTGATGTGGCAGCATGGATCAAATTTGGACAATCCCTGAAGCTGAAGATTGGGATCACCATTGCTGATCATGATAACACACAGGCGAGAAGCCTGGTTGAAGCTGCTGTAGGTGGCGTATTTACCGATAATGCAGATAATGCATTGCTGCATTATCTGGGGGCGCCACCCAACTCGAACCAGATTCATAATGAACTTGTGCTTACAGGCCGGAAAGACTTCGTTGGTGCCAATACCATGGTCGACATCCTGAATGACCTGGAGGATCCCAGGAGAGCAGCCTACTACACACAGGTTGATACATCCACTGAATCGGGTGTGGTCAAGCTTGCCTATGTGGGCG
>LJUP01000015.1 GCA_001303955.1 Bacteroides sp. SM23_62
ATTTCATCAATAGTGTCATCTCCATTGTAATCTTTATATTGTCCGCGATTCCATATCTCATCGTCATACCAGATTGCTCCTAAATACCAATATCCGAAATCCGGAGCATGTCCGAAAAATGGAGTACCACCTGCTAAATCATTATAAACATCTCCGGATCTTTTATATCCTGTAACTTTTTTACCTATTTCATCGAACATCTTATAGCATTTAAGGTCTTCAGGATACATCCTTTCTGAGGAAGGAGATGTTGAAGGAGGTCTGAGGTGCATTGGGGCACTGGTGTGCATTGAATTTACAACATAAACATTAGGGTGCGAAAGCAGAAATGTTACATCTGCTCTTGTTTCCGGTTCACTAAGAGGATAATCTCCTGGGCCACATTCTGTATTTCCTCTTCCTGTAAACTCTGTTTTAGGTCTCCAATTCTCAGGAAAATTTCTGTTAATATCAGGCCCCCCAATGACATCTTCATCAAATGCACCGTCACCATCGTTATCAATACCCTCCCATCCCAACATATAAATTCCTTGTCCAGCAGGTACTTGTTTTAAAATCCTTCCGGATGGATCTCTTGGATCAGGAATGTAACTACCTTTTTTTTCATCCTTCCACCTGATATTCATAAGAATACCATCTCCATTAATATCATCAAAAGGATCTTCATCAAGTAAGTTATCACCATCATCATCTTCAGGTTTGACAGAGCTTCTATTCATCTGGGCAGTATTCATAAAAAGATTATGCCCGTCAGGGTTATTAATCGGCTTTATGTAAATGGTTTTAGTATCAAGTAGATGCGTAATATCATGGTCTTTCCCATATTTTTCAAGAAGGTGATAAGCAAGATACAAAGCACATTCTGATCCCGTTACCTCAACGGTATGCATGCCTCCCTCAAAATATGCAGCAGGTTTATCAGTATCTTTCCCCGTCCTTTTGTTTGTAATTGTAATCTGCATTATTGGTCGCCCTTCAAAACTCTTTCCAACTTCATACAAGTCGACAAGATCAGGATACTTAGCAGCCCATCGCTCAAGCCAGGTGTAAATTACGTTAGCTGAATGATATTCATTAAAGGTAAGTGAATCACCTGCTTTATACTGGACTTGTGATAATTCAACCTTTGGGAAAAAACTTGGACCATGACGAAAACCATTAACCGTGTAGTTCTTTTGTGAAGTATCTGATTCCGGAAATTTTGTATTTTGAAGAGAATGGTAATTCTGTCCAAATAAAGTCAAAGAGATTAAAAGTATTGGTATTGTAGTTATTAAGGTTTTCATATCTCAATAATTTTTTAATACAAAAGAACATGCATAATTACCTTTGAATTACTTGACCACTGTAAGACGGGCATTTTCTTTCCAGTGCATGGCAAGCATTTTAGCATGTTCCTCTGGTTGAACCTTAATGTATTTTAAGAATGAGTTTTCTGTTTTATGTCCGGTTACTTGCATAATGGAATGTGAGGCGAATCCAGATTTATACAGATTGGTTGCAAAGGATCTCCTGGCTGTATGGGTAGTGATTAGTTCCCACTTTTCATGTTTCGTATTACGTTCAATCCCTCCCTTGGTTATTCTCTTGAATATGGTTTCATCTATTCCAGCCTCCTCTGCAGCTTCTTTGATGTACTGATTGAACTTTTGATTTGTAATAACTTTAGGAAGTTCATAATCATACTTTTCAAGTATTTTCTTAACCACCGGATGAAGTGGAACTACTACCTTTTTACCAGTCTTTGACTGCTCAAGGTGGATCATATCATTCTGAATATTATATGAGTTAATTTTTGGCAGATCACTAAAGCGGCAACCTGTCCAGCATCCAACCAGGAACAAATCTCTGACCTTCTCCAGCCGAGATTTATTTGAGAGATCCAGAGTGTAAAGCTTATGTAGATCATCCTCATCAAGATAGATTGAATCAGATTCCTCAGAAATACTGCTAAATCGCTGGCTTTTATAAGCTTTATTTACTGGATAGTCTTTACTAAAGGCATCGTTAAGCATTATTTTTAAGGTCTGTATCTTTTTACCAATGGTATTAGTTGCCAAACCAGGGACTTTTATTGAAGGATCATTGTCAGATTCCTTCTCGGATTTAAGGTATTCAACAAAGTCTTGATAGAAATCCTGGTCTATATCCTGCCAGTTATATTCTTTTCCTTTCAGTTCGCAGAACTTTCTTAGATAGTAGAATGTACGCGTATATTCTCTGCGTTGCTTATATCCAATTTTCTTGCCTGTCTTTGGCTTAGTTCTGGTGATAGACTTATCAATGAAATCTTGTATGAATTCAAAAAGTGTAACAGGTCTGTGATCCGCATATTTTTGAGGATTATAAAAACTATCAATTGCTTGATCCAACCAAATTTTTTTATCTAAGATCTCTTTATCAGGTTCCTGTTTATATTTATCCTCAACATAGTACATGAGTTCTCTGAGAAGTTTACTCAATACTTCTTTATTCTTAAATTCAACACGAAGCTTAATCTCGTGACGTTCATTACTCCAGTGATTTGGATTAATAGTTTCCCTGGTTATCCCATAGAAATCAATATTGCGTCCATCACGGAGGCGCATCCTAATCCGCACCATGTTATTTTTACTATTGGAGGAAGAGGATCGTATAAAATAATATGTTCTCATTGTGGTGATTTATATTAAATAAAGATAAATATTCTGCACCACATTTGCACCACAAGTGCTGATAAATAATGAAAACGATTGAAAAGTTGGAATATGTTAGTATTTTAAAAAGCCTATGGAATAGGGCTTGTAGAGTACAGTTATCAATAATTTGATTTCAATAGTTTTCAATAGGTTCGAATCTCACCATCCCGACAGAATGGGACGGTCCGGTATTTTGCCAGAGCGTCCCTTTTTTACATTTAATCAGGAACAATCCGTCAACTTTCGGTTTCCTAAAAATTAATTCCCTGTAAAACATTTGGTGAATAATTTGCCTGCAACCAGCAAATCGAAATTTTGTTTTGTTTCTGTAATGCACTATATTTGCTGCATAACAGAAATAAATAACACTTAATGATAATGGTATTTAAGATTCCTTAATGAATTATCTGGAATTCAAAGAGAGAATGTTTGACCTGGGCTGTTTCAGTATTTACCAGGTGTATGCCTGGAAGCCGGGATTTGACAGGAATAATTTCGTGCGCTGGACCAGGAAAGGTCTGTTAATCCGCCTTCGGCAAGGCTACTTCACCTTCCCTGAGTATAAAGGGAAACCTGATTTTGCTTTGTACTTTGCCAACCGAATTTATCGGCCCTCCTATGTAAGCTTGCATAGAGCCCTGGCTTTTTACGGGATAATACCTGAAGGGGTGATTCAGATCACAAGTGTGACTACACTTAAAACGGCAAGTTTCACAAATGATGTGGGCGAATATATTTACAAAAGCGTGCACAAGGATCTGATGTTTGGATATGATCTTAAAACAATAGCCGATGGCCGGGCGATTTCCCTTGCCAGTCCTGAAAAGGCCCTGATCGACCTGCTGTACATTTATCCATTTTATAATTCCATCCAGGCACTGAAGAATTTGCGATTGGATGATGACTTTCTGCAGGGTGATCTTGATACCAGTTTGTTAGATGAATATACATTCAGATACAAAAACAAAGCTCTGGAGAGAAGGGTGCAACTTATGAAAAACACATACGGCCTATGATAAATCTGGAATTTATCAGAAATTATTTTCCTGCCGATATACGGGAAAATGCTTCATTCCAAAAATATATGTTGAAGGAGTATCTGCAACTTGCAATACTTGATTTTCTTTCCACAACGCCTTATACCGGCAAGATCATATTTATCGGGGGTACTAACCTGAGGCTTGTAAAAGGGATAGACCGGTTCTCGGAAGATCTGGATTTTGATTGCAAAAACTACACCAGGGAAGAATTTATGGAAATGACCGATTCCGTTTTAAAATACCTCCAACGCAGCGGATTAATGGTTGATACGCGTGACCGGGAAAACAAAAAACTTACAGCTTTCCGAAGAAGCTTTCACTTTCCCGAATTACTGTTTAAGTTAGGACTGAGTGGTCACAGAGACGAACGGTTTTTAATAAAGATTGAATGTGAGGATCAACAAATTCAGTATAGACCCAGCATAAAAAATATCAAAGGTTGTGGATTCTTTTTCCCGTTCCCTGTTCCTGCCGATGAAGTAATTTGCTCCATGAAATTGTCAGCTATGCTATCACGTCAAAAAGGGCGTGATTTTTATGATGCCATGTTCCTGCTTTCTCAAACCAACCCTGATTACTCGTTCCTTGCTAACAAACATGGTATTCATAACCTGGAGGAACTTAAAAGTGCTACAGGGAAAATATTGAAAAGAGTTGACCTGGAGGTAAAGAGAAAAGACTTTGATCATCTTCTGTTCAATAATAAAAACAGTGAACGCATCCTGCATGTGAATGAGTTCATTATGAATTTGTGAAGTATTCAGGACTCCAAGATGGAGTCATCAATAAGTATTACTTTAACATTCCTGTTCTTCCCCTTTTTATTAAAAAATACTCACCATTTAGCATGAACAGGAATCACTTTTTCGTGTGAGAGTTTTCTGCCTGCATGCAGAATTTCTGCTCAAAATAGGTTCGAACTTCGTTCAGAAAGCCCGACATATAAGGACACCCTCCAATTGCTGGTCGGTGTCCTTTTGTATTCCGTTGTTATCAAAATGGTTGAGAATTATAATGGATTCCTATTAATCATGAATAAGTTCTAATTACCCCCCACTTTAATACATATATTATTAAAATATCCCCTCACTTCATTACAATTATGTCTCATAAATACCCTCACTTTATTACATAATTGACTATATTTAACCAAAAAGTTTAAAGATCCGGAATAATGTTCAATAGGAATATTCTGAACGAATTTAGAAATTGGGCAAAAAAACGTAACCGTAAGCCGCTGGTAATTAGAGGTGCCCGCCAGGTGGGAAAAACTACCGTGGTAGGAATGTTTTCAGCTGAGTTTGATCAGTTTATCTCTTTAAATCTGGAAAGAGATGAGGAACGTATCATCTTCGAAAGAAACTATCCTTTTTCCGACCTTGTGATTTCGTTGTTTTTGTACGCCGGGAAAAAACGGGAAGGTGGCAGAACACTGATCTTTATTGATGAAATTCTAAATTCACCCAAAGCCATCTCCTTGTTGCGATATTTTTACGAAGATACACCTGACCTCTATGTAATCTCAGCAGGTTCATTATTGGAAACTGAACTGGATAAAAAAATTTCGTTTCCGGTTGGAAGGGTTGAATACATGGCAATGCATCCCTGTAATTTCAAAGAGTACCTAAATGCCAGCGGGCAAGAGCAATTGAACGAAATGCTGGATAAACCGGAAGTTCCTGGCTTTGCCCACGATCTATTGATAAGTTGGTTTAGAAAGTATGCGACCACGGGAGGGATGCCCGAAGTGGTAGCTGCTTATGCAAATCAAGCTGACCTGACTGCTCTGCAACCCATATATGACACACTTATCCAATCTTATATCGATGATGTGGAAAAATATGCTCAATCCTCTGCTCAGGTTCAATACATCCGGCATGTGGTTGGAAGTGTTTTTGGTGAGGCAGGTTCTAAAATCACTTTCGAGAAGTTTGCCAATTCGGCATATCGTTCCAGGGAAATGAAAGAAGCCTTTCTTGCCGTCGAAAAAGCCATGTTGCTGAAGCTGATATATCCTTGCACTTCAGTTCAGTTTCCTGCCAATCCAAACCTGCATAGAAAACCAAGGCTTCATGTGGTAGATACCGGTTTAATAAACCATGTAAAAGGATTAATGGGGGAGTTGGTTTTTACTGAAAACATTAGCGATGTATATAGGGGTATTATCGCTGAACATATTGTCGGACAGGAACTTCTGGTATCAAGCTATTCGGTTTTACATAAAATCCATTTCTGGACCAGGGAAAAGAAAGAATCAAGCGCCGAGGTGGATTATATCCTCCCCTGGCAGGGAAAACTAATTCCGATCGAGGTAAAATCGGGTACCATCGGCAAACTTAGATCGCTTCATCAATTTATGGATCAGGCGCCACACTCCATCGCTGTAAGAGTTTGGCAGGGAATATCATCGATCGAAAAAGCCAGGACTACTAACGGAAAAGAATATACCCTGCTAAACCTTCCATTTTATCTTGTGCATCGTATTGAAAATGAGCTTAACAAGTTACCTTCTTAGTTTATCGGTATACTTCCCACCTGATAAGAAAAATTTAAACATATAGATGATTCAATCCAAAATATAGTTGGCTTTTTTGTCGCAGGAGCTTCAGATGCTTGCTTTTTAAAAGGCACCTCACGTTGGAAAATAAATATTTAAGACTTAATTTTAAATAAGTCAGTGTAAACAATAAATTAACATGTACAGGGCTTTTCGGAAAATACCTCGTCAATCCCTGGTTCTATGATTAAAAGATAAATAATAACATGAAAAGAAAAGATCTGGAAACAAGGCGCCGGTTTTTGAAGAAATCATCATTTGCTGCAGCCGCGCTTACTTTAAGCAGTGGATGTTCTGAAGGTGTATCGAACAAAAACCTTGATTACTCGATACCAAAGAACGGTTTTCACGGCAAATCTGAAAACAGGCGAAATTGGAGTGGTGACATCCGTTCCGGGAAAGTCATATTCGTTGCCCATTGTGTTCTTAATCAAAATGCAAGAATTGTTGATGCTGCGGATTTCCCCGCCATGCATGATCAGCTTCTCGATTATATTCAAAAAGCAAAGGTCGGTATTATTCAGATGACCTGCCCGGAAACATATTGTCTTGGTCTGGGGCGCTTTGATGTCCGTGTGGGACTTGAACACCCCGCTGGCATGGAACGCCTTCTGCGGCTGATTGATGATTTGATATTTACCATCCAGGAATACTTGTTCCAGGGAATGGAGGTTGTTGGGATTATCGGTAAGGAAGGAAGTCCTTCATGCGGGGTAAACCAAACATGGTATAATGAAAGCGGGCATGGTGAAGGGCAGGGGGTTTTTATTCGTGAACTGAAAAAAAAGTTAAGAAATAATAAGTTAGACATACCGGTGATTGGAGTTGCAGATCATAGACAAAATGAAGCCATAGAATGGTTAGAAAGGGAGCTGTTCCAAAGTTAGATAGAGAAATAAAGTATCCACCCACCTTCGTACCTTATTATCCCTGTTTTTTATAATTTATGCCGGCATGTTACACGACCCAAGTCATAAATCAACGCCTGAGGTTGCCGAAGAGATAAGGCTTGAGCAGTATGAGATTGATGTGCTGAGAATGCTCGCTGAAGAATGGACAAGGATAGCTGACCTGACTGTGCATCAGGAAAAGGCCCGGTTGTGGCAAAAACTCAATGACCTGGAATCGGAACGTCCCATGGTCTGGATCAATGAAATCCCATGGCATGAAATGAACCATGATGATGAGCTAAGCCTGCGTTGTAAAGATCCGTGGGCCAGGTCCCAGGAAGATCTGATGCGAAAAACCATCTACCAGTGGAACCACATGCCTGGGGATATGATCCTGAATCCCTGGCTGGATTGCCCGCTTTCCATACACAGCACCGATTTTGGCATCATTGAGGATGTTGACCTGGCCATCACCGATCCTGTGAATGATGTGGTTTCACGGCATTTCAACATCCAGATCAGGGACCTGGACGATCTTGAAAAGATCAAGATGCCGCTTGTCAGCTATAACAGGGAGGCAACAGAAATCAGGTACCAGTTGATGAATGAAATTTTCAGCGATATCCTGCCGGTTAGAAAACAGGGACAGACGCATATCTGGTTTACCCCCTGGGATTTCCTGATACGCTGGTGGGGCATACAGGAGGCCATGACGGATCTGATCATGCGCCCGGACATGGTCCATGCATTTTACGAAAAGATGGTACAGGCCTGGATGGTGGAACTGGACCAGTTTGAAGAGCAGAAACTTCTATCACTGGACTGCAATAATACCCGGATTGGGTCGGGCGGATACGGTTATACCAGGGAAATGCCGGGAGAAAACTATGATCCTGAATGGGTAAGACCCCATAATATGTGGGGCTGCTCAAATGCCCAGATCTTTTCCGAAGTCTCACCGGAGATGCATTGGGAATTTGCCATTGAACACGACCTCAAATGGATGGAACGCTGGAACCTGACCTATTACGGGTGCTGCGAACCGCTGGCCGGGAGAGGCCACCTGTTGAAAAAAATACCCAATCTCAGAAAAGTGAGCTGCAGTCCCTGGAACAACACCGGTAAGATGATCGCGGAACTTGGCAGGGATTATGTAATAAGCCGGAAACCAAATCCCGCAATATTTGCACCGGATAAATTTGATCCTGCACAAGCAAGAAGAGAAATAAGGGACTTTCTTTTGCAAACTGAGGGAAAATGCCATGTGGAATTCATCATGAAAGACATATCAACGGTTAAATATGAACCCCGGAGGTTATGGGAATGGGAAAAGATTTGTATGGAGGAGGTGACACGTTAATTACACTTGCAGAAATGAAAGATATCAGTATTCCCGCCTTTGACCTGGTTATTATTCTTGCTTACCTGCTGATCATCATCATCATCGGTATTCTATCTGCGCAGAGGAAAAGAATCAGCAGCGAAGGTTTTTTCCTGGCCGGGCGGTCATTGAACTGGGCCATGATCGGGGCTGCACTTTTTGCAGCCAACATATCCACTATCCATATGGTGGGATTGGCAGCCAACGGATTCAAGGACGGGATCGTATGGGGGAACTTTGAATGGATGGCCACCTTCCTGCTGATCATCCTTGCATTGTTTTTCGCCCCCTTTTATTTCAAGAACAAGGTCTCCACGCTGCCTCAATTCCTTGAAAAAAGATATGGTCCCAATGCAAGATCATTTTTTGCTTTTATCGTGATCATCACGGCCCTGTTTTCCCATATCGGGGTCAGCCTGTATGCCGGAGCGGTTGTTCTGAAGACTTTTTTTGGCATTGACATAATGGTATCCATTCTTGTTATATCGTTTATCACAACCCTTTATAGTATTCTCGGCGGTTTGCGTGCCATCGTGGTAATAGAATCATTCCAGTCTTTAATCCTCATTGGAGGAGCCGCCCTGCTTACCATTCTTTCCTTTAGCCTGCTTCCGGACAAGGGGATCCATTCCATGGCTGAATTGAGGGCTGTGTTAAGACCCAACCAGCTGGATATACTTCAGACCGGTAATACCTCCATATTGCCCTGGTATGCAATACTCCTGGGATATCCGGTATTGGGTATCTATTACTGGTGTGCCGATCAGACCATTGTTCAGAAGGTACTGGGAGCGAAAACAATGGCTGATGCCCAGAACGGGCCGCTTTTTGCCGGATTTTTGAAGATTTTACCGGTATTTATTATGGTTTTCCCGGGGATTCTGGCCTATGCGCTGTTCTCCGATAAGATCGCTGATCCCAATGACACACTGATGGTCCTGATCTCGAACGTACTTCCGAGCGGTCTTATGGGACTGATGACGGCTGCATTGCTTGCAGCACTGATGAGTACGATATCAGCGGCACTGAACAGTGTGGGAACCCTGGTATCCCTGGACATTGTAAAAAGGATCCGCCCGTCAACACCCGATAAGATAGTATTGAGGGCAGGCCGGATCACCAGTCTGGTTGTGATCATACTGGCCATATCCTGGTCCCCATGGATAGGGCGGTTTGAAAGTATCTTCGATGCCATTTCCATTGTGCTGTCCATGTTATCCCCCCCGGTTGCGAGCGTATTTGTAATGGGAATCCTTTCAAGAAGGGGAAATGACAGGGTGGCTCTCTCCACCATGATATTCGGACTGGCTGCTGGGGCAATGGTATTTTGCCTTGACTTTGATCCGATATCAGGGTCAAAACTGATTACCGATGGCCTTGGAATACCATTTCTTATGCAGGCCTGGTGGCTTTTTGTTTTCTGTATTGCATTCTACTTAATCAGCAGCTTTTATTCAAAACCCCGGCCATTGGAAGAGATACAGAATCTTATCTTCACAAAGGAGCATTTCCAGGGATTTAGATCCAGGATAAACAGCATCAAAGATCCGCGGATCTGGACAGGGATACTGTTAATCATAATGATCCTGCTATATGTGTATTTTGGCTAATGCATTTCCGTTTCACACTCTCCCAGTCCCCCTCTATAATAATTGAACTGTACGTTAGGGTGGTCCGCCAGGAGTGACATGGGTACTGCCGTGTCAGTTATCCTTTTGCTGATCATAAACGCGGTCAGGCGCTGTCCAAAGGGATTATCATGCATTCCTGCATGCCATATGGAAACTTTTTCTGCCATCCAGGTCTGAACCGGTCCTACCGTTATTGCCTGTGTGGGTATATCGGTAACAACTCCACCGGCACTTGTCCTGGCATTCTGCATACAGGTGACCGGGTGAAGATCAACAATCCGGGTTGTCAGTTTTCTGTATTCCTCCGGACTGGGAGGAGCATCTGTGTATTTCCCTTCACGTTTCAAAGGATCATTGAATGCCCAGTGTTTTACCTCTCCCTGTCCGCCCTGCATGACGACACAGCGGACACCTTTCTGCCAGCTATCAATATATTCTGTGACATCGGCCTTTGGAAAATGAAGGTTCTCCTCTGGCATCCGGAGCTCAGGCAGTATCCTGTTAAAACACAGGTCGCGGTCTGCTTTTTCAAAAGACAATGGATGAGAAGGATCAAGTTCCTTACCCTTATGAAACCATTCGTCCATCCCCCAGAAATGGGCATCCGAAAGATCAAGTTTGAATTCATTGACCAGGCGAGCTACCAGGGGAAGTTGCTCGGTCGGACCGATGGGACCGCAGATGCCTGCAGGTTCATCAGCCGTTGCCTGCCTCCATGCGGCAATATACTCCAGGGCCTCCGCAAGATAAAAATCTTCAATTGTGTCATAAAATACTACCTTGAATCCTTCCCTGGAAAGTTGTAAAAGATCATTTGCTCTAAGTTTTGCAACGTCTTTGAGCAGGACACTGTCAAGCGTGGTAAAATCCCACCAACCCGGTGCCAGCATACTGGTTTTTCTAAACATGACGGTTTTTATTTTATCTGGTTTATTGATTTTACGGTTTCCTTGCCAAGGATCTCCAGAAGTATATTCTCCTGGGGGAATCCATGGCCAAGATGCTGGCGGAATCCTTCAGCATACTTGAAGCCGGATTCCTCGCCCCTGGATCTGGCAACACTCTTCATCGCCATAAGGTATTCATCTACTTTGTGATGTGCCATCAGCCAATCTCTCTGGCTTGCATGTGCGGCCAGCATTTTCTCCTTTGTGTCAATGGCTGATGAGATATCCACCCAGATGGAAAGATCGATCCGCCTTCCGAGTTTATCCTTCGATTCTACAGCATCTGTGTAATACAGGTAAGGAACAGGGCCAAATGGTTTTTCCGGGATTAAAAGGTTTTTCATCCCAGCAGTAAAGCAGGCAGTTTGTAAGATTTTACTGGTCATTTCATGATCAACCATATAATCGTCCGGACTGTGGGTAAAGACAATTTCCGGCTGGATATTCCGGACCAGGACGGACGCTTTTTCAATAGATTCACGCTGATAAAAAATAAATACATCCTCCAGTTCCAGGCAATGAAAACTGCCTCCGATTATTCCTGCCGCCTTGATGGCCTCGGTCCTTCTTATCCTGATGATCTCCTCCCTGCTATGCGAGGCAGTGCCTTTGTCTCCTGCAGCAATGGTGGCAATATGTATGTTATACCCGGCTTTCTGCAATAAGCTGAGGGTTCCCGCACAAAGAATCTCAGCATCATCGGGATGGGCGAAAAATGCCAATATCGACTTATTCATAATGGATACTGGTTTACCTTTTGAGCAGTGCCAGTTGCCGCCGATTTGTAACATGCGGCCAGGACTTTCTGACTCTGCAGGCCAATGGCTGCATCGTTACAGGGTGCTCGGTTTTCAAGCAAGGCATTCGAAAATTCAATGATTTCAGCCAGATAGGTATTCACGGGCACCGGATTGATCCTTATTCCATCCGGTTCCTCTCTGCGCTGCTGGGCATCGTACCCTGCGGCATCGTCATCGAGGTATGCCATCATTTCCCCGGAATCTCCCTGGCCAATTGTACCTTTTGCCAGGATGCTTCCCATGGACCCGTATAGTTCCAGTACATTTTTACTGCTGTTATCAGGGATACAGAAAAAAGTATCGACAGCAGCCAGGGCCCCGCTGACGAATTTAATGGAAACAAGGGATGAATCTTCCGATTTGTAATTGTGTACATTGTTGCTGATAAAACAGCCAACCGTGTCGATCTTTCCGAAAAACATCTCCAGGAGATCAATGCAATGGCTTCCCATATCCATCAATGATCCTCCTCCCCCGGTAAGCGGATCCTGTCTCCAGGCTCCATCAATGGGAGGATACCAACAGGATAACTGGGCCCTGCCAAATACCGGTTTACCGATTTTGCCATCACTGATCATCTGAAGGGCCTGTTGATGCTGGGCATGGAACCTCATCATCAGGGCAGTACCCAGCACAATGCCGGCATCGTTACAGGCTGATATCATTTTTTCAGCTTCCTCCACGCTCATGCCAAGCGGTTTCTCACACAGCACATGCTTTCCGGCGTCGGCACAGGCAAGCACATGATCAAGGTGCAGGTTTGCAGGCGAGGCAACGTAGACGGCATCCATCCCGCACCCGAGCAATTCCTTGATGGATCCTGCAGCTTTCGCTCCATATTGTTGAGCTACCTCCTTGTTGGACTCCTGGTCAATGTCATAAACGGCAAACAGGGCTGCATTTTCTGCCGGAACAATACCTTCGGGAATGGTCCTTCTTCTGGCAATGCCCCCTGATCCGATGACACCCCATTTTATTTGTTTGTCATTCATTGTTTTATCATTGATTTTAAGCGTAAGCCAGAATTACTTTTCTGAGCGCATCGCCGATTTGTTCACAATCTTCAGGCGTATAGGTGGGATATGCAAAGCATGTAAATGTGTGCGATTCATGCCAAACAGCGTTGGGGACTTCCACACTGCTGTAGTCCACGCTTTTTACATCTGAAAATTCCCTTGATGTAAAAGGGAATCCGCTTCTTCCAAATGCACGATGCTCCTGAAATGCCTTTTCAGTATGACATTGGGGCCAGAATACCTTCCATACCGGGGCTCCTTCCGCCCCCACAGCATCTACAAAATCTTTTATATCACATCTCATATTATCAATATCAAGCGAAAAGGCTAAAACATACCAGCCGTTCTGTCTTTCCTCGGTGTCGATGGGGACATGTAAAACCTGGGGAAGATCCTTTATGCGGTCTATGATGATATGAGCGTTCCGGCGTCTCGAAGGCATATTCCAGCTGTCTATCCTCTCCAGCTCCGCAAGCCCGATGGCAGATTGCATCTCCGTCATCCTGTAGTTCCAGCCGACCATGTTATGTATATAAGGTAGTTTTTGCTCCAATTCCAGCAGGCTCAATCGCTGCTTTACATCATAGCCATGGTCCCTGAAACTCTTTGCAATCCATGCCAGTTCTTCGTTATCTGTGGTCACCATTCCTCCCTCCCCGCCGGTTGTGAAGGTTTTATTCTGACAGAAACTACAGGCGGCAATGTCACCCAGGGTCCCGGTTTTCTTTCCCTTATAGGAACCTCCGAAAGCCTCGGCATTATCTTCCAGCACAAACAGGTTATGTTTTTTTGCCAATGCATTTATGGCATCCATTTCACATACATTCCCGTAAAGATGCACCGGCATGATAGCCTTGGTCCTCTCATTAATCAGTTTTTCCGAAGATTCAACACTGATGCAATGATCATCAATATTTACATCGGCAAACCGCGGTATGGCACCGGCCTGGATGATGGAAAAAGGGGAGGCAATAAAAGTATAGCTCGGTACAATTACCTCATCTCCGGGTCCTATACCGAGGGCAGTCAATGCAACATGAAGGGCAGCCGTTCCGGAAGAGACATTTATGGCAAATTTACTTCCCTGCCATGCTGCGAACCTTCTCTCGAACTCCATCCCTTTTGGCCCGGTCCAATAATTCACTTTCCCCGAACGCAAAACCTGTTCAACGGCTTTGATGGACTTTTCATCAAGGCAGGGCCACCCCTGCATTTGATTTGTAACGGCCTTGCTTCCCCCGTTAATGGCTAACTCCTGTAACATAATTATTTGGTTTTTTCTCGGATTACGGATAGATTAAAATTAAGAGATAGTTTCCTGATATCAAAGCAGACTTTTATACCCGTGAGCGTCACAGAGATAACGTTTATTAACATCTTGGAGTACCGGAAACAGCCTGTATCCTGGGCTCTTAAAGAGCTGATGATGGTGATTTGCAGCGGGATTAAGATTATTTTAGAATGCAGTTTTATAAATGATGCTAATCATCATCATCGGAGTAATTATGTGGTGCGTTCCTCTCATAAAAGTAGATCCTTATCCGGGCCTGGCGCTTAATGTAATCAACCCTGCCAATCTCGGCCTTCTCAATGGGGAATCCACTTTCACCGGAGAGATCCTGCAATAATTCGTCATACCTTTCAGGTTTGATCAAATCCATATTATTATAAGCGATCGTTTTCCGGATCAGTTTATTACGTAAAAGAAAACCCTGCGCAGCCCAGGTGATCAGGATGATTATGGAATCCGCGAACAAAGCCTGGAACAGGCTTACCTCTGCTGTGATCAGGGCATTTTTTACCGAAATGCCGATGATGATGAACAGATAGGTCATTTCCCGGATGGGGATGGGTGTGGTGCGGTACCGGATGATCCCGAAGATGGCGAAGAGTCCCAAAGCAAAACCTATCTGAAAGGATACGGCATCAAGTAAATTACAAATAATGAATACAATGGAACTGACCAGAAGGTATGTGAAAAAATAATCAGCCCTGTGGGATACCCTGTAATATACGATCCGGGCGATAAAAAAGACAATTCCGAAGTTATAGAAAAAGCGGATCACGGTAGGCCAGAATTCTTCCGAGATGAACACATCCAGCCCGAAAAGGTACTTTACGGTAGATTGCAGAATAATAGTTTCCATTTTTATAGAGCATTAGGGTTACTCATGTTTTGTCTTCTCCAGTTCCTCTGCAAATGCAGCAGATATGGAAGAGGCAATGCTGGTTCCAATCCTTTCTGTGAATTCTATCTGAAAATCCTCGAAAACCTCGAGGGTAGCTATCTCGATGACACCCAAGATCTCACTGAACCTGGCAATACCCTGGTTTGACCATTTTCTGCGCTCATCCTCTCGTTTGCGTTTTTCTTCTTCAATGGCTGCTGTCCTCAGGTTTTCTCTCAACTGGATCAGGGAATTACCAAGGGTATCATCGTCGCTTAATGGTTTGAAATCGCTTTTAAAATTGCCCCTGCCCATGGATGAAATGGTATTCCTGTAGTTCTTTACAGGATTGTATATGGAATAAAACAGAAGAATGGCAATCAGTATGGCAGCCAATGCGATAATGATCCCATTGACCAGAATGATGCTCCCGTTTTTTGAATAAGTCGACTGCATAGCCTGTTCAGCCTCCCCGGCGTCCTGTTCAAATTTTTGGATCAGGTCCAGCAGCTGAATATCAATAAACCGGTAAGCGTTCAGCAATACCGGTAAGCTAGCCGGCGTGTAGAGGGAATCAGCCGCACTCATCTGGTAAAGGCTGCTGGTAAATTTTGAGATGTACGTGAAAAGAGAATCGTTAATGAAGGTATAGAGGTCATCATAAGCCTCTCTGTCTCCCTGAGCCCATCCTGGTAATAAATCCGAGATCTGTTGATGGATTTCCGGCATCTTTGCCTGCAGCAGCGATCTGACATCATCAAGTATGGGAGAATCGGAATCCCGACCGGAGAACTCCCATGCCTGAAGGTCATTTTTTGTCTGAAGGACGATAGATCTGAATTCGGACAAGTCCCTGATGGAGGGGTACAGGATATCGGTGACTTCCTGCTGTGTGTCCCGGATTTTGACAACGATCCGTTGAGAGACAAGGGCATTGATGATGATTGCTATGATCAGGAAACTGAAGCCAAATGCGATTCTGAATCCGAATGTTCTGGCAAATCTCATTTAAAGGATATGTGTACTTATCAATAAAAATAAAGAATAATTTCTAATTCACGGAAGAAGCTTACCGGGGTAATTTTATCTTCTATCCAATGCCCGTTTCAACTGGTGCAATGCTTTCTGGAGTGTTGATCTGGGACAGGCGAAATTCAATCTCTGGTATCCGTTTCCTCCCGGACCGAAACTGGGACCGTCATTACAGCCTATCCCTGCATCCCTGGTCATAAAATTCCTTAATTGCTTGCTTTTCATTCCGAGGTTCCTCATGTCCAGCCAGGCAAGGTAGGTGGCTTCGGGGGACCTGACCCTGATCCCTGGCAGGTTTGCTTCTGTGTATTCCGTCAGCAGTGCGGCATTGCCCTTAAGGTAGGCCAGTAATTGTTCGAGCCAGTCTGCCCCTTCGCGATAAGCTGTTTCCATGGCAATGGTCCCGAAAATATTTCCCATGTATAGATGGCCTTTCTGGGCTTCATGGCTGAACCGGGTGCGTAGTTTCTCATTGGAGATAATCACGGCCGATGAAGAGAGTCCGGCAAGGTTGAAAGTTTTGCTGGCGGCTATGCAGGTAACGGTCAGATCTGCGATTTCATGGCTCAGGGTACTCAGCGGGGTATGTACATGGGGATGGAAAACAAGATCGGAATGGATCTCATCTGAGAGGATGACAATATTGTTTTCCAGGCAAAGATCAGCAAGCTCTTTCAATTCCCCCGGCGACCATACTCGGCCAACAGGATTGTGAGGATGGCTCAGCAACAATAGTTTTGTATCGGGACCAATCTTTTGTTTGAGATCATCCAGGTCCATCCTGTAATATCCCTCCTCTTCCAAAAGCGTATTATAAACAAGTTCACGCTTATTATCCTTGATTACTGAAAAGAACGGATGATAGACCGGGGGCTGGACAATGACTTTTTCCCCTTCCCTGGTAAATGCATTGACAGCCATGCTCAGGGCAGCAACAACGCCTGGCGAGAACAGGATCCAGTCCCGCTCGATTGACCAGTCCTGGCGCTCCCTGTACCAGTTGATGATGGCCTGGTAGAAGGAATCGGGCCGGATGGAATATCCGAGGATCTCATGTTCCGTTCTCTTCCGGATGGCTTGCATGATGAAATCGGGAGTACGGAAATCCATATCTGCCACCCACATGGGGATCAGATCGCTGGTACCAAAATATTCACGGGTATAATCAAACTTAACGGAATGGGTGTTTGTCCGGTTGATCGCCTCATCAAAATCGTATCGCATATTCAAATATAGTATCTTTAGTGTAAATTCATGATGACATGCCGGTAAGGCCAAAAAAAAGCCTGGGACAACACTTTTTAAAAGATGAAAACATAGCCCGGAAAATTGTGAACAGTCTGCAGTATGACCAGTCGACAAGCATACTTGAGGTGGGTCCGGGTACAGGCGTACTGAGTAAATATCTCTTCAGCCTGGGTGTCAATGTCGATCTGATTGAGATTGACAAAGAATCCTGTGAATACCTGATCCGGGAATTTCCTGACAGGTCAGGTGCCATTCATCACGGGGATTTTTTAAAAGATGATATCACAGCCCTCCTGGTCAAACCGGCTGCCGTCATCGGCAATTTCCCCTACAATATCTCCAGCCAGATTTTTTTCCGCATCCTTGAAAACAGGCAGGTCATAAACCAGGTAGTGTGCATGATACAGAAAGAGGTGGCAGACAGGGTAAGGGCTCCGCACGGATCCAAGACCTACGGCATCCTTTCAGTACTCCTGCAGGCCTGGTATGATATTGAATACCTGTTCAGGGTCCCGCCCCAGGTCTTCGATCCACCCCCGAAGGTTCAGTCCGCCGTCATCCGCCTGAAACGAAACCGGCGGACCGATCTTGGCTGTGGTGAAGACATCTTTTTCAAGGTAGTCAAATCGGCTTTCAACCATCGCCGGAAGACACTGAGGAATTCCCTGAAAAGTCATTTTCGGCTTCCCATCACGGCGCATGAATATTTTTCTCTTCGTCCCGAACAGCTGAGTGTGGCACAGTTTATCGAGCTGGCGAGTTTATTAGAGGACCAATAATCAGCATAAATTATTATCTTCGGGGTTATGCCTTTTGAACTGACACGTGAATTTATCGGCAATCTGAGGGAACTGATCGAACAGAATGATGAGCAATCAGTGGCCGATCTGGTTTCCAGTCTGCATCCTGCAGACATTGCCGAAATCTTCGATGAACTGAACATCGAGGAGGCGAGATTTGTATACCTGCACTTGAACGGGGAAGAAAGATCTGATGTCCTGATCGAAATGGAGGATGATACACGGGAGAGGTATCTGAAAGTATTGACCGGTGAGGAGATCGCCACACAATTTATCAAGGAGATGGACTCTGATGATGCTGCTGATGTCATCGGGGAGCTGCCGGAGCAGAAGCAGGAAGAGATCCTCCAGCACATCGAGGATGTTGAGCAGGCCGGGGAGATCGTAGACCTGTTAAGCTATGCTGAGGATACTGCTGGTGGCCTGATGGCCAAAGAGTTAATCAAGGTCAATGTCAACTGGAATATCCCCACCTGCATACGCGAGATGCGAAAGCAGGCTGCAAATGTGGATGAGGTCTATTATGTCTATGTCGTGGATAATGATGATATATTGCAGGGATTACTCTCCCTGAAAAAACTTCTGCTTGCCAGTCCAAAAGCAAGGATCAAGAATATCTATACAGCCGATATAATTTCCGTCAGAACTGATACACACAGGGAGGAAGTAGCTAATATCATGGAAAAATACGACCTGGTTGCCCTTCCGGTCGTAGATTCAATAAACCGTTTGATGGGGCGTATCACCATTGATGATGTGGTGGATGTGATCCGGGAGGAAGCTGAAAAAGACTACCAGATGGCATCCGGTATTGCTGAAGATGTAGAGCCATCGGCCAATGCCCTGCTCCTGACACGTGCACGGATCCCCTGGTTATTCATCGGTCTGATAGGAGGTGTCGTGGCGGCCATTGTACTGAGCCGGTACAAAGAAGACCTGGGACTGTATCCCGAGATGGCATTCTTCATACCCCTCATAGCGGCCATGGGTGGGAATGTCGGAGTACAGTCCTCCGCCATCATTGTGCAGGGTATCGCTGCCAACACCATCGGTATTGAATCGACAGGAAAGAAATTATTCAAGGAATTAACTGTGGCATTGATCAATGGTACGGTACTGTCGGCACTCATGCTGGGCTATAACCTGATCCGGCAGGAATCACTTGCCCTGACTGCCACCGTAAGCATGTCCCTGTTTTCAGTGATCCTGTTCGCTTCGCTCTTCGGGACCTTTATCCCAATGATCCTGAACAGGTTCAGGATCGATCCGGCGCTGGCCACGGGACCGTTTATCACTACGCTGAATGATATCATCGGCCTGGCGATATACCTGATGATGGGAAGGTTATTGTATGCGGTAATTTAGAAGCTGGTATTGATGGCCTCAACCGGGTCCATCCTGGCTGCCGACCAGGCCGGCGCAAATCCTGATACCACCCCTATAGCGGCAGAAATGCCCAGTCCGAGCAATATATTCCCGAATGTCAGAAATACCCGGAAATCATCTATCAGGCTTGTCATGACCCCCGTACCGGCGAATACAATGAGCAGCCCGATCGCACCGCCCGAAAGGGTCAGCAGCATGGATTCGAACAGGAACTGCCACAGGATGAAATAGCGCTTGGCCCCGAGGGCCTTCTGTATCCCTATGATATTGGTCCGTTCCTTGACGGAAACAAACATGATATTGGCAATGCCGAACCCGCCTACAAGGATGGAAAAGATCCCGATAAAAAAACCAGTGGTATTGAGCACCTTGAAAATGGCATCCAGGGCGCCCGATATCATGCTGGTCTGGTTGAGTGCAAAATTATCATCCGCCCTGGGCTTGAGCCTTCGGGAGGAACGGAGGATCAACCGGAGTTCTTCTTTCAGGTCGTCGTTGCTGACCCCCGGCCTGGCCCGTGCCAGGATCATGGGTTCGGCACCCTCCCTTCTGATGTCTGTGATCTTCCGCATGAACTGAATGGGAATGACAATGAATTCATCCAGTGAACCACCACCCAGCATGCTGCTGCCCTCTCTCTTAAACACTCCTATAACGGTGGCTTTATGGCCCTTTATCTTAAGCTCCTTCCCGAGGGGGTCCTCATTCTGGAAAAGCTCTCCAGCCACGGTGGATCCAATGACGGCCAGGTTTTTTGCGGCCTCAAATTCATAAGGGGTATAAAACCTTCCCCTATCGACCTCATGGTCCCTTGTATCCTCAAATTCGGTGGTTGTCCCCCAGATAGAGGCATTACTGATGGAATTGTTCTTGTATTTGACCATCCTGCTGGTAAATGCCCAGAAACAAACCGCCTCTGACAGCATGCTCCTTTCCTTGATGATCTCATATTCCTCGTATTTCGGAACAGGCCTGTTCCAGTACTGCCACCATGCATATTCTTCCCCGGGTTCAGGAGCCCAGGGCCATTTCTGGATGTAGATCACATTCTCACCGGCCTCGGCAAGACTTTCCCGGATATTGATCTCCAGGGAATCGAAGATGGTGAATACCGAAATGATGGCAAAAATACCGATGGTGATGCCCAGCAATGACAACACCGTCCGCAATCTGTTTACAATTACCGATTTCAGTGCAAAAACAAAACTTTCAAGCAGGAGGCGTATCGTTTTAAACAACTTCCTCATTGCGAAACAATCCGGTGTGTTGAGGTTTTCCGTGTAAATGTACCTAATTTTAACAACATTTTAATTATCTTTAACCAAATTTAATTTCAAGGCGTAAATGACTGATATAAAAACAATTAGCACTGCACTCGTCTCTGTTTTTGACAAGCAGAACCTGGCTCCCATCGTTGAGAAACTAAATGACCTTTCCGTGAAAATCATCTCTACCGGAGGAACCGCTGATTTCATCAAAAACCTTGGTGTTAATGTGACTACTGTGGAGAATCTGACCTCTTATCCCTCGATCCTGGGGGGACGGGTAAAGACCCTGCATCCCAAGATCTTCGGTGGTATCCTTTTCAGGAGGGAGCTGGAAGGTGACCGTGAGCAGGTAGACCAGTATGATATTACAGGAATTGACCTGGTGATCGTTGACCTTTACCCTTTTGAAGAAACAGTGGCATCCCATGCCAGTGATGCGGAGATCATCGAAAAGATTGATATCGGGGGCATTTCCCTTATCCGTGCTGCGGCCAAGAATTTTACCGATGTGATCATTGTTCCCTCCAAAAAGCAGTATGGCCCGCTGCTGGACCTGCTTAATGAAAGGGGGGCCGAATCTTCACTGGAGGACAGAAAGCAATTCGCCGGTGAGGCCTTTGCGGTCTCATCGCACTATGATACCATGATCCATAATTATTTCGCCGGAGATCAGCATGCCGCCTTCAAATACAGTTCCATGCAGGGGAAGCAGCTCAGGTATGGGGAGAACCCTCATCAACAGGGATTTTATTTCGGTGATTTTGCCCAAATGTTCGATCAGCTGCACGGGAAGGAAATCTCCTATAACAACCTGCTGGATATTGATGCTGCTGTGGGACTGATAAAGGATTTTGAAGATACAGGTTTTGCCATCCTGAAACATAATAATGCATGTGGAATGGCAATGCGCCCTGTGTTGCTGGAGGCCTGGAAGGATGCACTGGCCGGGGACCCGATATCTGCTTTCGGGGGCGTCCTGATCACAAATACCGAAGTGAACGGGGAAACAGCCGCAGCCGTCAACAAATTGTTTTTTGAGATCATCATTGCACCATCCTACACCGATGAGGCACTGGAGATCCTAAAGCAGAAGAAAAACAGGATCATCCTGGTCATCAAAGCATTTGATCTTCCCGGCAAACAATTCAGGAGCCTGCTGACTGGTGCCATTGTGCAGGACAGGGATACCAGTACAGAGACTGCAGATGACCTGAAGACAGTAACAAAGAGGGCTCCTTCAGCTGAGGAAGTGAATGACCTTATATTTGCCAACAAACTGGTCAAACATACCAAATCCAATGCCATTGTCCTGGCAAAGAAAAATCAGCTGGTGGCCAGCGGGGTGGGACAGACCTCCCGGGTGGATGCCCTGAAGCAGGCCATTGAAAAAGCAAAGGGATTCGGATTTGACCTGAAAGGCGCTGTCATGGCCTCCGACGCTTTTTTTCCGTTCCCGGATTGTGTTGAAATTGCCGATAAAGAGGGAATCACAGCAGTTATTCAGCCCGGCGGATCAATCAGGGACCAGGAGTCGATTGATTACTGTGACCAGCACAATATGGCCATGGTGGTTACAGGTACTAGGCACTTCAAACATTAAAAAAATGATATATTAGACGATTTATTGGAGTCGGTGTAACATTTCAGGCATAAATCAGTTTAAGTATTTTAACTAGTCAATGATACTATGGGATTGTTTTCATTCTTGACGCAGGAGATAGCGATTGATCTGGGGACCGCCAACACCATTATCATACATAATGACAAGGTGGTTGTGAACGAGCCTTCCATTGTTGCCATTGACCAGCATACTGGGAAACTGATCGCCATTGGTGAAAAGGCCAGGCAAATGCATGGAAAAACACATGAATCTATCAAAACCATAAGGCCATTGCGGGATGGTGTAATTGCCGATTTTGATGCGGCTGAACAGATGATCAGGGGCATGATCAAGATGATCAATACAAAACCCAAGATGTTTACTCCTGCCCTGAAAATGGTGGTTTGTATTCCTTCAGGTGCCACTGAGGTAGAGCGCAGGGCTGTCAGGGATTCATCCGAACATGCAGGCGGAAGAGATGTCTATATGATTTATGAACCCATGGCTGCAGCCATAGGTATCGGTATTGATGTCGAGGCCCCGGTAGGAAGTATGGTAGTTGATGTTGGCGGAGGGACCACAGAGATTGCCGTAATTGCCCTCGGAGGGATAGTCTGCAACGAGTCCATTCGGATAGCTGGTGATGGGTTTACGGCTGATATCCAGGCTTATATGAGACATCAGCATAATATCAAGATTGGCGAAAGAACGGCTGAGGACGTGAAGATAAATGTCGGGTCCAGCCTGCCTGACCTTGATGATCCCCCGGAGGACTATACCGTAAGGGGGCCCAACCTGATGACTGCCATGCCGATCGAAATACCTATCTCATACCAGGAGATCGCCCACTGTCTGGATAAATCCATCAGCAAAATCGAAACCTCCATCCTGGCAGTCCTTGAACAAACCCCCCCGGAGTTATACGCTGATATCGTAAACCGGGGAATTTATATGGCGGGAGGCGGCTCACTACTGCGGGGTCTTAGCAAACGCTTCACCGAAAAGATAAATATTCCATTCCATATGGCTGAAGATCCCCTGCAGGCGATTGCCCGGGGAACGGGTATCGCATTGAAAAATGTGGACAAGTTCTCCTTCCTTATGAGATAAATTCCATCATTATGCCGGGAAGAAGAATTAATCAATGAGAAATCTCTTAAGATTTATAATCAGGTATCATTTCTTCTTCCTCTTCATCCTGCTGGAAACGGTTTCCGTTATCCTCATCGTGCAGCACAACAACTATCAAAGGGCCCAGTTCATTAATTTCACAAAATCGTTTCAGGGGTCATTTTATGAAGCATTCGGAGGGATCAGGGAATATCTCTCCCTCAGGCAAACCAACCGGTATCTCTACATGGAGAATACCCTGTTACGCAACCGGATGGACAGGCTGTTAAGAAACCGGGAGATAAGGCAGGCAGGCGGGTATGATTCGATTCCACACAGGCAGTTTTCTTACATACCTGCCAGGGTGATCAACAATTCCGTCAACAAGCAGTTCAATTTCATCACCCTGAACAAGGGAAGTCACCATGGCATTGAACCTGAAATGGCGGTCATCGCCCCGAATGGCGTTGTGGGTGTTGTCTATGCCACTTCAGGTAATTATGCCACGGTCATCCCGATGATCAACCGGAATTTCAGACTGAGTGCCAAGATCCTAAAGAATGGTTACTTCGGTTCCCTTTCCTGGGCTGGTTCCGGCTACCAGGAGGCCATCCTGGAAGAGATCCCTTTTCATGTCGAAATTCAACCCGGGGACACCATTGTGACAAGTGGATATTCAGCCATATTCCCGGAAGGTATCATGGTTGGCACCATCCATGAATTCGAAGCCAGGGAAGGTAACTTTTATACCATTACGGTGGATATAGCAGTGGATTATAAAAACCTTCTTTATGTGACCGTTATCCGCAACCTGCTCAGGGAAGAGCAACGAGAACTCGAAAGGATTTCAGGAAATGATTAAACTGCTGGTAAGAAATATAATCCGATTCATTGTGCTGGTGCTGGTCCAGGTACTGATCATTAACAACATTCAAATCAGCGGATTTATCGTCCCTTATTTTTACATCCTTTTTATCCTGCTGATGCCTTTTGAAACACCGAGATGGGTACTACTTGTCTCTGCTTTTACCCTTGGATTAATGGTTGACCTTTTTGCCCAGACACCCGGCATGCATGCTGCTGCCTCGGTATTCATGGCATTTTTGAGGCCTTATATACTCGAGATGAGTGCACCAAGGGACGGCTATGAAGCAGGTACCTTTCCCCGCCTCCATTATTATGGTTTCCAGTGGTTCCTGCAGTATACGGTGATACTTGTGCTGGCACATCATTTCATCCTTTTCTATATCGAGGTTTTCAGGTTTAGTGAATTTTTTTCTACCTTTCTGCGTGTCCTGTTAAGTTCACTTTTCTCAGTGATCCTGATAATGCTCAGCCAGTATTTCATATACCGAAAATAGATGAATCCTTATGCCGGCAGAAAATATGTTATTGGGGGGATTATCATTCTGACCGGGATCATATTCCTGATTCGCCTTTTTTTCATTCAGGTAGTTGAGTCCAGTTACAAATCCACTGCCGAAAGAAATGCCAGGCATATTGAGATTCAATATCCTGCCAGGGGACTGATATATGATCGGAACGGTGAGATCCTTGTTTATAATGAGGCAGCTTATGACCTGATGGTCACCCCGGGACAATTGCAAGCTTTCGATACGGTTGATTTTTGCAGGATCCTGGAAATTCCGAAAAATGAGGTCATCCGAAGGATCAGGACTGCCAGTGATTATTCTGTCTTTAAACCATCGATATTCCTGCGTCAGATCTCATCGGTAACCTATGCCGTCATGCAGGAAAAACTGTATAAGTTTCCCGGATTTTTCGTACAGCCCAGGACCCTTAGAAAATACCCACGTGACATAGCAGCACATGCACTTGGTTTTGTGGGGGAGGTCAGCGAGGAAGACATTGAGGAGAATGAATATTACCAGATGGGTGATTATATTGGTGTCACGGGCATTGAACTGGCCTATGAGGAGGTATTGAGGGGGGTAAAGGGGAGAAAGATCTTTCTGGTGGATGTGCATAACCGTGTCAAAGGGTCCTATCAGGGGGGTCGCGCTGACAGGAAAGCGGAAGTGGGGGAAAATGTAGTGTCTACCCTTGATGCCGGTCTCCAGGAATATGGAGAAAAACTAATGACGAAATTCAGGGGAAGTATCGTGGCCCTGGAACCATCCACTGGTGAGGTACTTGCCCTTGTGACTTCACCTGCCTATAAACCCAGCCTGCTTGTCGGAAGGATACGATCGGAGAATTTCCTGTACCTTTCGCAGGACACCCTTAAGCCATGGTTCAACAGGGCCCTAATGGCATTCTATGCACCCGGCTCCACCTTCAAAACCGTCAACGGTGCGATTGCCCTTCAGGAGGGGGTCATCACAACGGCTTCTGAATACTACTGTGACCTGGGTTTTCACATGGGAGGATATTCTGTAGCCTGTCATATGCATCCTTCTCCGCTGGATTTCCGGGGCGCTGTCCAGCACAGTTGTAATGCCTATTTCAATTATGTATACAGGGCCATCCTCACCGATCCGGAGTTTGAATCCACTGCCGAAGCTTATATGAACTGGCGTGATCATGTCATGTCGTTCGGATTTGGTGATTATCTGCATTCAGATTTTGAGAATGAGCTTCCGGGATTCGTTCCTGATGATCAATATTACAATAATATCTATGGAGAAGGACACTGGAATTTTTTCACCGTCAGGTCACTCTCCATAGGACAGGGAGAATTGGGAATCACCCCCCTTCAGATGGCGAACCTGGCCGGCATCATTGCGAATCGCGGGTTTTACTACACACCCCATATTATAAAGGAGGTAGAGGGACAGGACCGGATCGATGAGCGCTTTCTGGAGAAGCATAATACCCGTATCGATTCCATCCATTTTGCAGCCGTGGCAGATGGAATGGAAGGGGCTGTAAACCGCAGCGGAGGTACTGCATGGCGGGCAAGAATTGCTGATATCATTGTTTGCGGTAAGACCGGAACAGCTGAAAATCCCCACGGGGAGGACCATTCTGTATTCATTGCATTTGCACCCAAGGATAATCCGCAAATTGCCATCTCAGTGTGTGTTGAGAACGGAGGGTTCGGGAATATTTGGGCAGCACCCATTGCAGGATTAATGGCTGAAAAGTACCTGAGAGATACGATCACCAGGCCCTATATGGAGGAATATGTATTGCGCGGGGTTAGACTTGACCAGCAATGAGAAGAAGCATCAACATATTGAACAACACTGACTGGGTTGCGGCAGGGATCTACCTTGTCATGGTTATCCTGGGATGGATCAATATTTACGCTGCCGTATTTGATGAACAGCATGAAAGCATATTGGACCTGAGCCAGCGGTACGGTAAACAACTGATCTGGATCATTGCAGCCATTGTACTGGCCATAACCATTTTCCTGATCGACACAAAGTTTTATTCCTTTTTTGCATATATCATCTATGCCATTGCCATCCTTTTGTTGATAGGGGTGCTTACGTTGGGTGAAGAGATCCACGGAGCCAGATCCTGGTTCCGGATAGGCAGCTTCCATCTCCAGCCGGCTGAATTTGCCAAGATTGCCACCAGCCTGGCATTGGCAAAATACCTCAGCTCCTATAATTTGAAGATTAAATCCTTTCATGCTATCGCCTGGATCCTGGCTATCATTCTTCTTCCTGCCCTGCTTATTGCCATACAGCCCGACCTGGGATCGGCCCTGGTCTTTTTCACCTTCATACTGGTGGCTTACCGGGAAGGATTTTCTGATGCCATCCTTGTACTGGGGGTCATCCTGGCAGTCTTGTTCTTCCTGGCCCTGCTGCTGGATAAGTTCATCATCTTCATGATCATACTTGGGCTCGCCCTGCTCGTATACTGGATCCTCTCCCGTAATCTGAGAAGTACATTTATTGCCGGTATTTTGGTCGCGGTACCTGCCGGGATACTGTATCTGTTATCCCGGATGGATCTGATCACCATGAACAGGTATTATATCATACTGCTGGCCGTCGCTGTAGCGCTTCCGTTCTACCTGACATATGCCTATCGGAAAAGGATCCGGAATATTTATCTGATCCTTTTACTGGCGGTTGGTTCGTCAGCCTTTACTTTTTCGGTGGATTATGTGTTCCATAGTGTATTGAAGGAACATCAGCAGCACAGGGTAAATATCATGCTGGGACTGGAGTCTGATCCACTTGGACTGGGATATAATGTCAACCAGTCAAAAATAGCCATTGGCTCCGGCGGGTTCACAGGGAAAGGATTCCTGCAGGGAACCCAGACAAAGTTTGATTTCGTACCTGAACAAAGCACTGATTTCATATTCTGTACAGTTGGAGAGGAATGGGGATTTGTCGGCACCGCACTGGTGATAGGGCTATTCATCTTCCTGTTGATCAGGTTGATAAAAATTGCCGAAAGGCAGCGGTCGGATTTTAGCAGGATCTACGGCTACGGTGTGGTGTCCGTACTGTTCTTCCATTTTGCCGTGAATATCGGCATGACCATCGGCCTGCTGCCGGTGATCGGGATCCCCTTACCGTTCTTCAGTTATGGAGGTTCATCCCTCTGGGCCTTTACCATATTATTGTTCATATTGCTCCGCCTGGATGCCACCAGGATGGAATTATTGAAATAAGTATAAATTTCGGTAAAGGCCTCCTTTCTAACTGATTTATTGTTAATATATTACTGCAGGAAGTTCAATAAACACTGGGAATATTGTTTTTAAAAAAGCAATTTTTTTCGTATATTATAAGGCTTTGCCCATATTTTTTGTGCAGGGAGACATTGTAAAGGAGGTTAAGCATTATGAAATACCAGACTTACACCCTTAGGAATTATAAAGAGATACCTCAATTAAAAAATGTTCCTGAAGAGTATCTGTATAACATTGAGGTAGTCGGGAACATTTTACCGTTTAAGACCAATAATTATGTTGTAAATGAGTTGATTGAATGGGATAATTATGCTGAAGACCCCATGTTCTGCCTGAATTTCCCACAGAGGGAAATGCTGAGGCCCGATCATTTCGAATCCATGGCAGGCCTGTTGCAGGCAGGTGCGGACAGGAGCCAGATCTCCAGGTTGGCCAATGAGATCCGTCTTGATCTGAATCCCCATCCGGCGGGACAACTGGAGCATAATGTACCGACTTACAAAGGAGAGCCTCTGCCAGGGGTCCAGCATAAATACAGGGAAACGGCTCTTTTCTTTCCAAGCCAGGGCCAGACCTGTCATGCTTACTGTACTTTCTGTTTCCGCTGGCCACAGTTTAGCGGGATATCCAACATGAAGTTTGCCATGAAACAAACAGATCTGCTGATTGGCTACCTGAGGGAACATCCTGAGATCTCTGATGTGTTATTTACAGGCGGAGATCCGATGGTGATGAGTGCCAACAACCTGGCTACACACCTGGAAGCATTGCTGGATGCGAAACTACCGGGGTTGAAAAATATCCGGATCGGAACAAAAACACTTGCATTCTGGCCATACAGGTACCTGACCGATCCGGATGCTGATAGCGTGCTTGATATTTTCAAAAAGGTTGTTGACCGTGGTATACACCTGGCTTTCATGGCACATTTCAGCCATCCCGCTGAATTATCAACCAACGCTGTACAGGACGCTGTTGGAAGGATCCTTAAAACCGGAGCACAGATACGTACACAGTCTCCTGTCTTAAACCATATCAATGCCAGTGCAGATATATGGGCCAGCATGTGGAAACAACAGGTCAGCCTGGGGATGGTCCCCTATTATATGTTTGTCGCACGGGACACCGGCGCCAAAGAATATTTTGCACTGCCGCTGGCGAGAACCTGGCAGATATTCCGGAAGGCTTATGGACAGGTGAGCGGTATCTGCCGCACCGTACGTGGACCGAGCATGTCAACCAATCCCGGAAAGGTACAGATCGTGGGTGTGACAGAGATTCACGGGGAACGGATTTTCGTATTGAACTTCCTTCAGGCCAGGAACCCTGAATGGGTCGGAAGGCCATTTTTTGCTGCCTACACCGAAAAGGCATACTGGCTGAATGACCTGAGGCCTGCATTTGGTAAATCAGAATTTTTCTATTCCAGGGAATTCCGAAGGAGGCTGAAGATCGATGAGGACAGTATGGGGATCTATGCCGAGGAGCTTGGAAGAGTATTCAGGAAGTGTTCCGGTAAGTGGTATTGAAAGGTCCAATCTCAGAGGATGATATTAAAGTCCGTTTGTACCATCTCCCGTATTTCGGCGAAAAAATCAATAAAATTTTCCTTCAGAAAATCGTAGTTTTGCTTTAACTGGATTACTGCATATTCAGCATGGTCGGGAAGTGATGTACGGTATGACATCCGCTTGAATACCATATTCAACCCGTTGAAATTGGTATAGGTCTCAAGCCAGTTACTCTTGATAAAGTAAGGAAACCAGCTTTTAACTCCGGCCGGGAAGATGGAAAATCCGGAATCCAGCAGCCTGTACCTGTCATGGATATATTCCCTGAGTGGTATTTCTGAATACTGCTGCCAGTTGGCTGACAGGAAGTGATCATAATAAATATCCACGACGATACCGGCATACAGGCCATATTTTTCAGCGATGATCTTCCGCGATGAGCGGGTGATGATATGTTTATCGGTGAAGCTATCAATCTTCCGGTGCAGCATGATTCCCTGCTTTACCTCCTGCGGATATCCGGTAATTTTTTTCCCTTTGACGTAATCGCCAATGAAATTTCCAATCAGGATTTCCCTGGAGTCCCCCGACAAATATATGTGAGCCAGAAAGTTCATCATTAAATATACTCATGATATATAACATGTCCTAATAAAAATCATAAGTACCTATATACATATGGTGTATATTTATAAAAAATTTTCAGGTATGTCCAGAAAGAATGCAATCATTATCGGTGCTGCAGGGCGTGATTTCCACAACTTCAATACCTTTTTCAGGGATAATGAGGATTATAAGGTACTGGCCTTCACAGCTGCACAGATACCGGATATCGATGACCGGAAGTATCCCGCAGAACTGGCAGGTAAATTGTATCCCGACGGGATCCCGATATACGGGGAGGAGGATTTAACCGGACTGATCAGGAAGCTCGAGGCAGATTTTTGTGTTTTCTCATACAGTGATGTTCCATACCGGAAGGTCATGGCAGTAAGCGCCCTGGTAAATGCGGCCGGTGCAAATTTTGTTTTGCTGGGCGGGAAGGCCACCATGATCAAAAGCAGTAAACCGGTCATTGCCGTCGGTGCTGTCAGGACAGGTTGCGGAAAAAGCCAGACTTCCAGGAGGATCATTGAGATCCTGATGAACAAGAGATTAAAGGTAGTTGCTGTCCGGCACCCCATGCCCTATGGTGATCTGGTAGCCCAGAAAGTGCAGCGGTTTGCCACCCTGAATGACCTTGAACGTCATCATTGTACCATAGAGGAGATGGAAGAATATGAACCCCATGTAGTCCGCGGGAATGTGATCTACGCCGGAGTGGATTACGAGGCCATCCTGAGGGAAGCAGAAAGGGATCCGGATGGTTGTGACATCATTCTCTGGGATGGAGGGAACAATGATTTTCCTTTTATTCATCCGGACCTGATGGTTACTGTTACCGATCCACACAGGCCCGGACATGAACTCAGTTATTACCCGGGAGAGGTCACCTTACGCATTGCAGATGTAGTGATCATAAACAAGATAGACAGTGCCGATGGGGCCGGCATCCAGTCTGTCCGTGAAAATATCGCCCTGGTAAATCCTGCTGCCACAGTCATTGACGGGGCTTCACCAATACAGGTGGAAGATGCTGATGTGATCAAGGGCAAGAGGGTACTGGTTGT
>LJUP01000195.1 GCA_001303955.1 Bacteroides sp. SM23_62
ACTTCCATAAAATGGAATTCGTAACCAAAGGAGTTGGCCGGTTTTCGATCGGCATCTGGATTGCCCTGGTGGCAATCGTACTTACGCTGTTGGCATGGATCATGCAAAGTTATTCACTGATTGACTGATAGGGAGCAATCAGGCTGGGATTCCAAAATGAAAGCTTCAATGGATCACCAGTCGAACAGGCACTGGCAAACGTTGAGAAAGGGATAGCAATGGCAGATATTTTCTGGCCCCTGCCTTTAACCATAATTGCACTTATCGGGGTAATTGGAAAGAGATTATTCGGTTTTGTTGCAGCAATGATGGATTTTGCAATCTGTATTTATTTCCCGCTCGTTTTTACATTCCAGAGATGGGATTCCCAACGGGATACTGTCTTTGCTGCCCTTATCTTATTTGCCCTTCCTTCGTTGCTGGGATTCTTTAAACCATAATCACATGGATCATCGCCAAGCTTGGTACGGTCACATTTTTACCCTTGCTGCCTGCCCGGGGATATATTGCCTGGCTCGCTAACTATACCTATTACTGGGGAGCTTTTTATACTGGGGAATTGCTGCAATGGTTTAATCGATAATAAAAATAATCTGAGCAAAATTTTAATGGTTTCATATATTTCTCAGGTCAATTTTTTAAATTGACATGGAAATGCAGGTTCAAAGCCATCATAAAAAAGAATCCATCAGTGAAGACTGCATTGTGGTTCTTCCCTTCAGGAATATGAGTTCTGACAGGGAAAATGAATATTTCAGCGATGGCATTACAGAAGAAATTATAAATGCACTTACAAAAGTAAAGGGATTAAGCGTGATCGCACGCACATCTGCTTTTACCTTTAAGGGGAAGGATATTGATGTACGGGATGTGGGAGCACAGCTCAAGGTGGCTTATGTGCTAGAGGGAAGTGTCAGAAAAGCGGGAAATAAAGTCAGAGTGAGTGCCCAATTGATCAAGGCGTCCAATGGATTTCACATTTTTTCAGAAGTATATGACCGCGAGCTTCAGGACATTTTCAAGGTCCAGGACGATATCTCGAGAAAAATAGTAGAGAGGTTTACAGATAAACTCGGGATCCGGGAAACAGGAAAGCATCTAATTACCTCCTCAACCGAGAATATTGAAGCTTATGAACTATACCTGAAGGGAAGGTTTAATTTAAGCAAGGGTTCCTTGGAGGCTACAAATGCTGCCATTCAGTACTTTGAGTCTGCTCAAAGAAAAGATATAGAATTCATTTTACCTCTCACAGGATTGGCGGCCTGTTACACATTCCTTGGCGGATCAGGTTTAATGTCTGTGAACGAAGCATTTAAAAGAGCAAAGGAATATGCCGGGGAAACGAATTTGTTGGATGAAAATGTGGCAGAAACCCATCTTGCGCTGGCAAATAGTTCTTTTTGGTGTGATTGGGATTTTGAAAATACAGGCAAGTCCATCAAAAAGGCCATTAGACTTAGTCCGGGTACTGCCAGCATCCACGGTTTTAATGCGGTATATTTAATGGCTGCTGGCAGATTGGATGAAGCATTTATAGAGGCACAATTGGCTTCCAAACTGGATCCGCTTTCCTTGAAAGAAAAATTTCGTTCAGGTGAATTGTTCTACCGGTCTGGAAGATATATTGAAGCCATAGAAATATTTGATGAAATTCTTGCTGAAAATCCATTTTTTAATCAGGCGAGTATCCTGAAAGCATGGGGCCATTTATTCATAGGTGAATATGAATTAGCCACCAAAATCTTCAGTAAGATACCTATCACATCTGATACCTCCATAACTTTTTACGGGGGACTGGCATTGGTATACTATAAAGCAGGACAGTTTGATAAGGTTTTGGAATGTCTGAAGGAATTCAAGTCAGCTGTTGGAAAAGGATACTCACATTGGCTGAACTACAATTACACTCTCATATTTCGGGCACTTGATGAAACAGAAAAAATGTTCGAGTCGCTTGAAAAGTGCCTGACTGAAAAAACCACACCATTAATATTCATCCAGGTGGATCCTGTGTGGGATGATTTCAAGTCTGATCCAAGATTCGTTGAACTGGTCGAAAAGACATTTATTCCTGAGAAAAAAGACAGGATGGTATCCATTCAATCTGATACCAGGGAATCGCTTGAAATCAACCTGCGAAAGCTGGTTTTTGTTGAAGCCCAGGAGAATTACTCCAGGATTGTATGGCTGGAGGGAGATAAAATCAAAGAAAAACTGCTGCGAGTAACTCTAAAGAATATTGAAGGCCAGATCGTTGGCAGTAATATCGTCAGGTGTCATCGTTCCTATATAATCAATACGAATTTTCCCTTTTCCATCCTTGGTAACTCTAATGGTTACCGGTTAGCGTCAAAGCAAATCAGGGAGACCATTCCCATTTCAAGGAGCCTCGGAAAAGAAATTGTGGCCAGGCTCAGAGACCGCTGATATCATATCCCGCCTTATACCATTCATCCCCTGGCTATTTTTATTTCGTCGCTGGGACTGATCGGGTTGGCGTCATATGGTGTGGTCCGGAGAACCAAGGAGATTCAGGAAAGTTATGGGTGCTCAGCTATCAGAAATTATCAGGATGCTTTCCAAAGATGCATTTATTTATATATTGCTACTGCTAATGTTATTGCCTGGCCGGCAGGTTATTTTTCATGAAAAGTTGGTTGCAGAATTTTGCTTTCAGAGTAGGTTTGCATGCATATATAGCTGCCAGATCCAAGCCGGCCGATTCACTGAGGTATGAATAGATTGAAATAATGAGTAACTTCTGTTCGTAAAATGGTAATTCAAGTTTAACTAATTTCATTTCTGATGAAAAGAATTAACATCTTGGCCATAATTTCATGTTTCGCCGCCATTCTGATGCTCCCCTCATGCGCCGTTAATCCGGTAACCGGTAAAAAACAGCTGATGTTCATGTCGGAGGCACAGGAAGTCCAACTTGGAAGCCAATATGATCCCCAGGTCATGGCAACCTTCGGCGAATATAAAAATGAACCTCTGCTTGCCTTGATTGAGGAAAAGGGCAATGAAATGGGACTGATCTCACATCGTCCCAAGCTTACCTACCATTTCAGGATACTGGATTCGCCTGTGATTAATGCATTCGCGATTCCCGGGGGATACATCTACCTGACACGAGGCATTCTGGTACAATTTAATAACGAAGCAGAAATGCTGGGTGTCCTCGGGCATGAGATGGGCCACATTACAGCCCGGCACACGGCCAGCCAGCAAACAAAACAAACCGTTGGTCAACTTCTTTTTGTAGGCGGTATGATTGCATCAGAAGAATTCCGTAAGTATGGTGAATATGCCTTGCAGAGTATGCAATTGCTGTTTTTGAGCTTCAGCCGTGAAAATGAGCGCGAGGCCGATCGGCTGGGGGTTGAATACGCGTCAAAGATCGGATATGATGCCCACAAGATGGCAGATTTTTACCAGGTGCTGGTAAAAATGAACCTGGCCAGTGAACATGGAGGCATTCCTACCTTCCTGTCAACACATCCCGATCCCGGTGATCGCTATAATGCAGTTATACGGGATGCTGCAAAATGGCAGGACAGCCTGGATTTTTTAGCGTGGAAGGTAAACAAGGATAATTACCTGAACCTGATTGATGGTATGGTTTTCGGCGAGGACCCCCGGCAGGGTTTCGTTGAAGGACAAATGTTTTATCACCCGGAATTAAAATTTAAATTCCCGGTTCCTTCAGGATGGTTTTTGGAAAACTCGCCGATGCAAGTCAGAATGAACACACCGGATGGAAAAGCATTGATGGTCTTTACGCTTGCACCACAGGAAACACTTGAGGATGCAGCAAAAGCTACCTTACAGCAGCTGGAGGTAAATCTTCTTGAAAGCAAAAGAACAACCGTTAACGGGCTGCCGGCTATTTCAGCACTGTCTAACCAGGTAACACAGAACCAGTCAACCGGACGGCAAGACACCATCAATATATTGTCCTATTTTATTGAATACAACAGCCTTAATTATGTTTTTCATGGAGTATCCGCCCAGGCTGATTTTAATACTTACCTTCGTGTATTCGAGCCAACCATGGTGAACTTTGATAAACTGACCGAACCCTCGAAATTAAATGTACAGCCCAAAAAGATCAGGATAAAGGAAGTACAGCGCGCAGGAACCCTTGCCGATGCTTTCCGGACTTTTGGTATTCAGCAGCAACGGATGGAGGAACTCGCTTTTCTGAATAATATGGAACTATCTGATCAGGTACCGGCCGGAGCACTGATCAAAATTATAGGAGATTAATCCGGGATTTTATATCCAAGAAAAACATCAACAAATTCATTACCCTCGAAAGAAATCCCCGCAGATCGCTGACCCGCAGCCACTCACAACCCTCTCTGGACTGAATCATTATAGAAGGGGTCGTTTTAAATAACTTCATTCGCCATACATGCTTAACGCTTCAATAAGGTCATTCACTTCATCGTTATAGGGAGCATCACAACCGTAAAAGATCTCATCCCTATTTACATCCGCAGTACCGTACAATGAATCATTGAGCTTATCATAATTTGACAGGATTCCACCTTTTAAGTTTACTCCGGTAAAAAGTCCTTTGCTGCCATGATAGGCATAAATTTCCGTCTCAAATGTAATATCAGTACTTGATGAAAAACTGTTATTATCAGGTCCTGCTGCAACTCCAACATCACTACCGAGGATAATTTCTTCTTTATGAATACCAATAATATCTTTTCTGTCTTTGAAAAGCAAGATAATATCTGAAGCCTGTGGGCCGATTTTGTATCCCAGGCTTCCTTCACGGAGTGTAACAAAGAAGGGATTGCTCCAGGAACCATCCTCATTATGGATCATTGCAATACCTCTGCCACCCTGTCCATTAAATGCGCCGACTGCTACTTTGCAGGCTCCGGGTAAGATCACAATTCCTTCGGATTTATTAATCAGTCTTTGAGGAATGCCGTTTAGTGGATCCTCCATGACATTGTCAAGGGCCATCACAGCCATTGTGAGTGTTGTTACAGCCTTATCTGAATGAGCAGATTTGCCTTCCCTCATTGAGGCGGCAGCATTCAAATTTCCAACTGTAATAATCAGCATGGAAACTATCATTAGGTTCAACATTGTTTTCATGATTTTATAATTTTTTAATTGATTTTATTTTAACTACACTCAAATGTACGGGGGTGTATACTGTTTGATAAATAATTGAAACGGGTTGATTAGCATTTGTAACAGATGGTAAGATAAATGGGATGAATGGTATTATTTGGTGTGAATGGTTTAGGATGTAACAAATTGCCCTGCTGAAACACCTCTCTTATAATTGAATTTTCCAACACAAGCGAAGATGTTAAATGTATGTCCGATATCCATGGAATTAACTGAAGTCAAACATGACCGGACTTCAGTTTTATTAACGAATTCACCAGCATGAAGGATTAACCTGGTTAACAGATCTCAAAACAGAAGCCATACGAAGATTAATTTAGTGGTGATAGTTCAACTGTGGAATTAATAGCATACCTTTGAACCGGTTTGAAAACTTGCGCTTTTATTTACTAATGCCTTGCTCCCTGTTAGTTCATCACTGCTCTCCTTTTTGAATCAATTATGCTAGAAACCTTCATTTACGGTTTCTAAAACCACTCGCTCCCAGGTACAGGAGTATTCCTGAATTGTCCACTCAAAGGCTAGGAAGCCGGACTCCCAGGATCTTTTCAAAATGGATTTTAGAACCTGCGATTGATGAATTAACAATTTAAATTATTTAAATAATGAACATTTATGAAGGAAACCTCAATTACGAGGTGAATGAGAATGACCTGGCAGCACTATTTGAATCATACGGCACAGTCAATTCTTCAAAAATCATTACAGATAAGTATAATGGAAGAAGCAAAACCCAGAAAAGAAAGTTCTAACCTTTAATATCTTACCTTGATGATAAGTGGAAAAATTATATGGTACAGCGAAATCAAAGGATTTGGTTTTATCGAAATGGAGAATGGCGAAAATATTTTTGTTCACCGAAGTGGCTTAAAAGGCATTTACGGTGGTCTGAAACCAGATCAGAAAGTTGAATTTGAAACCAAACAGGGTGAAAAAGGTTTGTTTGCCTTTAATGTAAAATCGACAGATTAAATCACTTCTATTGAAATCATTTTTTAAGAGATCTCAAAAAATATGCATTCCGATCAGTCAGTGGGAATCGGGTGCTGGGATTTTATTTTAAGACGTGCTTTAGTCATAGGGAATATGGTCTGGATCGCTGTGATCTTCTCGGATGGACTGGCCTGTAATATTTCTAAAGTCAAAGCATTATTATAAAATGGATTCGTGCATACTTACTGCAAGAAAACAGTCAATGGAAAAATAAGATGAGGCAACTGAAGATTTCACGGCAAATAATGCAGCGATCCGAAGCATCGGTTAATCGTTATTTTCAGGAGATCAGCAAGTATCCGATGATTTCCCCGGATGAGGAGGTTGAGCTAACCATCCGAATCAGGAATGGGGATGAGGATGCCTTGCATAAGTTGGTTGTTGCAAACTTACGCTTTGTAATCTCCGTTGCCAAACAATTTCAAAACCAGGGTTTGTCATTTCCCGATCTAATCAATGAGGGCAACCTGGGACTTGTAAGGGCTGCAAAAAGATTTGATGAAACCAGGGGATTTAAATTTATTTCCTATGCCGTCTGGTGGATACGTCAGGCAATTATACAGGCCATCTCGGAGCAAACAAGGGTAGTAAGATTGCCACTCAACAGGCTTTCCTCAATACATAAAATCTCCAAGGCAATTCTCTGTCTTGAACAGGAGTTTGAAAGAGAACCTACAGATGCTGAGATTGCCGAACACCTTAATTTAACGAATGATGAAGTAAATATTGCCAACAAAATTAAGAACAAGCAAATTTCTTTCGACAAACCACTTTCACATGAGGGTAGTGATGAACTCAACCTTTATGACCTTATACAGACCGGAAATATTCCATCCCCCGACGAGGAGATTATGAAAGAATCCATCATTACTAATCTTAACCGGGCCCTTAGCAAACTAAGCGATAGGGAAGCCAATATATTATCTTTGTCGTACGGTTTGTCCGATACAGCGGTCAATACCCTGCAGGAAATCGCCATGAGATACAATATGTCATCAGAACGTGTCAGACAAATCCGAAGCAACGGGATACTCAAACTCAAGAGACTCCTGAAAGACAATACCACGTTTATGGATTACTAAACACCTGAAGGCTTACCCTTTGTGAATCCTTCCCCGGCTATGTTGTTTTACTGGAAAAGTAGATGTTACAGGAACTGGCTAATGACTAAGTCTGTCATCGAAGAAACCGTATCTGGGCAATTATTCTGCTTTAATAAGTTGATTATAAATTAAAAACGATCTTCCTGTATGTAATTATTTCGGATTGATCCCTGGAATCCTTATGATATGTGCTTTTCCCTGCTTTTAGATCGGTTTATTCATCATGATTATTCTATTCCTTGTCTAAATAATAAAGGACTATTTAGTATTAATTATTGTAATTTGAATTCCTCGATTAGCAAAAATAAGAGTATTATACATACTGATCTTTGATAGAAGTTATTTATTAGAAAGGAGTTATAAAATGGAAAAGTATCTAATTGAAGTGCCTCATGAAGCTACAAAATCTGCCTGCGCTAATGCAGTGCGTGTATTTATGCAGACCGGCTCACACTTTCTAGCCAACGCTGATTGGGGTTGTTATGATGGTGAGCATAAAGCCTGGTTGCTGGTAGAGGTAGAGAATAAAGACCAGGCCCACCAGATTGTCCCACCGATCTTCAGATCGGAAGCAAAAATTGTTAAGCTCCATACATTCACACGGGAGGAGATGGAAAATATTGAAGAAGTACATACTGTTTAGGATTAATTCTGGATCATGAAAAAGATGCTGAAGGTTAATGGTATTGTATACTTTTTATATTCACCTGATAAGTTTTATTAGTTTCGTGGAGACTAATCCTGAACAAAGCAGATGGACATCATCGATAGAAAAGCCCATTGGAACGAAATTTATAAGACCAAGAATACCGAACAGGTGAGTTGGTACCAGGCTGTACCTGTTACATCCCTCAACTTCGTGAAGCAATATAACCTGCCAATGTCCGCTAGAATTATAGATATTGGAGGAGGTGACAGTTTTTTCGTTGACCATCTTCTTGATTTGGGGTACCGAGATATTACTGTCCTGGACATTTCTGAGAACGCGATAGGAAAGGCAAAGCAACGTCTGGGTGAACAGGCAAATAAAGTACAATGGATAATTGCTGATGCAGTCGAATTTAATCCTTTAGAAAAATATGATGTCTGGCATGACAGGGCTGCTTTTCATTTTCTGACCGACGATAAAGACATAGAAAAATATATTGAAATTGTCAGTTCAAATATTTTTCCGGCAGGATACCTGGTAATCGGGACCTTCTCTGACAAGGGACCTGAAAAATGCAGCGGGCTTAATATCAAACATTATTCCGAGGGTACAATGACCGAACTGTTAAAGGGCCATTTCGAAAAACGGGAATGTACGCAGATTGACCATCAAACACCCTCCGGTTCAATTCAGCATTTCATTTTCTGCAGCTTTAGACGCAAGCGTTAGATAATATTACTTTCTTACGGATAAGTTGAATAAGCTATATGATCAGGAATCACGAATAGGTAATGTATTCCTGGTCTTTGCCATCCTGGCAATATTTTTTGCCTGCCTGGGATTGCTTGGACTTTCATCTTTTATGGCAGAACAACCTACCAAGGAAATTGGTGTCAGGAAAGTAATGGGTGCAAATGTGCCGGTTATTATCAGGCTGATGTCACGAAAAACTTTAGTCCTTGTGTTGGTTGCAGCCATTATTTCTTCCGTGATTGCCTGGTACTACATGAATAACTGGCTTGAATCTTTCTTCTATCGCATCAAGGTTAGCCCTGTGCTGATTTTACTTGCTTTTGCTGCGGCCCTTGTCATAGCGTTGATTACGGTTAGTTTCCAGACTATTTCTGCAGCCATGCGTAATCCCGCCGAAGCCCTCCGCTACGAATAAATCCCCACAGATCCATGACCTGAGGGGATTTCGAGCAGCTTGAGGAGGTAGTACAAGCGCTGTTTTATTTGCCATACATGACCAAAGCTTCAATCAGGTCCTTAACCTCATCGCTATAGGGTGTTTCAATCCTGTAAAATATCTCATTCGTGCTTACATCATCTACACCGTAAAGTGATTCACTAATCTTCTCATTATATGAGAGGATTCCTCCTTTCAGGCTCACCCCGGCGAAAAGTCCTTTGCTCCGGCAATAGGAATAGATTTCTGACTCAAACGTAATATCAGTGCTGGATGAGGAACCTTTATCAACTGGCCCTGCTGCGACACCTACATCACCACCGAGGGTAATATCTGCCTTGTCAATTTCAATGATATCATTCCTGTCCTTGAAAAGCATTACGATGTCCGATGCCTGTGCGCCAATCTGGAAGCCCAAACTTCCCTCACCAAGGGTAACAAAGAAAGGATTGCTCCATGAACCATCCTCTTTGCGGATCATGGCAATTCCCCTTGCACCCTGGCCTCCCAAAGCACCAAGAGCCACTTTGAAAGCACCGGGAAAAATCACAATTCCTTTCGAGCTATTGATCAGGTCTTGAGGTATGCTGTTTTCGGGATCTTCCATAATATGGTCAAGTGCCATCACAGCCTTTTTAAGCGTTTTTGCTGCCTTTTCGGAATCCGCAGATTTACCTTCCCCGATAGAGGCTGCAGCATTTAAATTTCCAACGGTGATAATCAGCATGGAAACCAGGATTAAATTCAACATTGCTTTCATAATTCTAAGATTATTATTTGATTGATTTTGTTAAACAACACCCAAATGTATGGGAGTGTACACTATAATATTAAATGTTTGCAACGGGTTGATTAGCATTTGTAACAGATGGTGAACCAAATGGGATGAATGGTGAAATTTGGTGTGAATGACGTAGTCCTATACAGGTTTACAAAATATTCATAACTTGAACACTTTAACAGCAGGTAGTCCCCTCGCAAGGATTCACAATTATGGAACCACTACGTATCCTGCCGACGAAATTATATATTCCTCCTTCCCGCGCCGAAACTGTTATTCGACATCATTTGCTCAACCTTATCAATGATAATTTCAGGTTAAAAACTATACTGGTGGCTGCTCCGGCAGGTTTTGGAAAGACAACACTGGTATGCAATTGGATCCAGCAGTCAAATCATCCGGTTGCATGGTTTTCTGTAAGTGAGGGGGACAATGATCC
>LJUP01000016.1 GCA_001303955.1 Bacteroides sp. SM23_62
CCAATGGGAGCCGTAACCTTGCGACCCTTGTAATCTATGCTGACATAACACATTCCCTGGGTGCATTCTGTGGTTACGGCTTCTCCGGATGAAAGTGATCCTGTAACGTCGGCTGTCATGGACTTGGATGTAACAACCTCTACTGCATCTCCTTCAATTTCGAGCTGGTTGATCTTTGTCTGGGCATTTAACATAGCGGATAACGTGATAACTGAAAAAACTACAATTACTTTGGTGATGATCGTTTTCATAGTTCTATGGTTTTTTTCACAAAACGGTTTTAGCATCCTGATATTGTAAGACCTTTGAATTTTACGGACAATCTGCAAAAAAGTTCCTGATTACCTGAATACCGCAGGCAACTGGACAATACAAAAATAACCAAAAACGATGAAAGCAATGATCAGGCCGGTACCCAGTACCCAGCTGGGCCGGAGGATCTTACCCACCTCGGGCCTGTAGAACCTGGGCATGACAATATATAATCCGATCCCGATCCATAGCGCCTGCAGAGGTGTGAGCAACAATCCATCCAGCAGGGCACCCAGTTTTACCAGCGCGACAGGCCGCAGGTTGAAGCTGTAGACTATGATCATATTTGTAAGGAAAAAGAAGGCCAGGAACAGGCGGAATTGCATCAGCCATTTAAATTTCCTGTTAAAGGCAGGGATACAGATGCGGACACCATCCGCCAGCAAGCGGGGCCAGCCTGCCAATTGCCCTACAAGGGTGCCTATAAGGGCTGCCGTACCACCCAGCAGGAAAAGGAATCCTCCGGCACTGCCCCACCGGGAGGAGAAGATCTCTGACAATTGCAGCGCAACATGTTCACCGCTTGGAGCCAATTGCTCCGGTCCCAAAACACCGGCACCGGCGATCATGAATCCAAGCGTAATGGCAGTGCCCAGTACAATCGCCAGGGATGAATCATAATATACAATACGGCTCCATCCCAACAGCTTTTTGGCTTCATCCAGGGTAAATTCCTTTAATCTCACGATATCTGCTGGCCTTCCGTAGACATCTTTCCTGGCCGCGCCATAACCGGCACCGATCACCCAGTAACTGTACCAGACCTGGCTGGCAAATCCACCTGCCCCCCAGCCCAGAAGCGGAAGGATCTCCTTCCATGGATTGTCACTGATACCCTGGTCCAATGCCCAATCCGGAACAGCGGGGATCTGCGGGACGAATCCACGCAAAAATTCAGACCATCCGGGGAAAACGATGGCCGCCACCCAGAGCACCCCCATGATCATGATCAGGACCAGGAAACTCATGACTACCTTGATCCATTTAAATCTCCCGATCCAGGCGACAAGGAATGCAAAGACAGTAACTATCCATCCCCCGATGGAATGGCTTATGGGCAGAATGCTGCTCAGAAACACTCCCGATGCAGTGGCAATGGATCCCACTGCGATGGTCGCAGAGACGAACTGGGCAATAAGGACGATCCAGACGGCCCAGTTCTTCGGACCCGGCATCCGTGCAAACATATCGATCATCCCTTCCCCGGTACAAACCGTATACCTGGCACCACTCATGCCTATCCAGAATTTGAGGAATATGCCGCTGATGATCACCCACATGATCCCGGTCCCGAAAATGGCCCCGTTGCGTGTGGCCAGGATGACTTCACCCGATCCTATATACTCCGAGGCCCAGACAATGGAAGGCCCCAGGACGGCAAGAACGGCAAGACCGGTAAGGGGGGTTTTGATGGAATTTTCCGGAAGCATCTGCGAAAGATAGTAAAAACCAGGATTTCTTTTTGTAACTGATATCGTTTAGCGAAGCGTGATATGCAGTAGCGTTTTAATTGATATCAGTTGCAAATAAAGCCTGGTATCATCCGTAAACAGTGCAGGGATTTTATGGCAGGGAAAACAAATATTTGCAGGCCAAATAAGTAATCAATCCCTGTTGGCAAAGGGTGTTAAATCAGTTGCCAGCAACGTTTTAACATCCTTTGCAATTGAGAGAATGATATTTTTTTGGGTTACTGAGGATTATTACTCTTTCGTGTCATCGGATCTTCCGGATTTTCGGGATCTTCCGGTCTTCCCGGAAATGGATTCCCTCATATCCGTGTCGGCCTGGATATTCTGGAACTTGTAATAATCCATGATACCAAGGTTTCCCTGCCTGAAGGCATCAGCCATGGCAAGCGGGATCTCGACTTCGGCCTCTATCACCTTGGCCCTTGCTTCCTGTGCCTTGGCCACCATTTCCTGTTCGAGGGCAACGGCCATGGCACGCCGTTCCTCTGCCTTGGCCTGGGCTATGTTCTTATCCGCCTGTGCCTGGTCCATCTGCAGTGTTGCGCCTATGTTTTTTCCAATATCCACATCGGCGATATCAATAGACAGTATCTCGAAGGCTGTTCCTGCATCCAGTCCCTTTTCAAGCACCACTTTCGAAATGGAATCGGGATTTTCCAGCACGGCTTTGTGGGAGTCTGCGGAACCGATGGAAGAAACGATTCCTTCCCCTACCCTTGCCAGTACGGTTTCTTCGCCGGCACCACCGACCAGTTGCCTGATGTTTGCACGCACCGTAACCCTTGCCTTGGCGATCAGCTGTATTCCATCCTTGGCAACAGCGGCCACGGGAGGCGTATCGATCACCTTGGGATTCACTGACATCTGAACTGCTTCAAGGACATCACGGCCGGCCAGGTCAATGGCAGTGGCCATCTGGAATGTCAGCTCAATATTGGCCTTATTGGCAGAGACAAGGGCGTGCACAACTTTCTCCACATGCCCGCCGGCCAGGTAATGCGCTTCCAGTTCGTCCCGCTTGATCTGCCTCAAACCAGCTTTATGGGCCTCGATCATGGCCCTGACGATGATATTTGGCGGTACTTTCCTCCAGCGCATCAGAATCAGTTGCAGCAATGATATCCTTACCCCTGAAATGAGTGCTGAGAACCAGAGTCCCACCGGGATAAAATAAAAAATGATCCATAAGCCAATGATGGATCCAACAATAATGACAATGTAAATTCCTACGGGTCCCATATTTATTCTTCTTTAATTGGTTTTATAATGACTTGCGTGTTTAAGACCTTAATGACTTCAACGGGGGTGTGTTGATCCACGAAACCCCGCTGTGATTTTCCTTCCACCACCAGCCCGTTGATCAATACTTTTCCTATCGGTGCCATGCGGGTAATCGCCTCTCCGCGGTCCCCGACCTTAATGGTTTCCTTTTCCAGGCCTACTTCAACCTTTCCCTCAATATCTTTGTGCAGCATCAGCCTCCTCCATGTCCTGGCCCTCAGGGCGTAGGTAAATCCCCCAATGGTAAGGATCAGGGTGGCAATCAATGTATAATTACCAACCGTATTGCCATGCGTCTTATAAGACATATAGACGGCGACTCCCATCAAGATCGCCCCGCCTATTCCGGCAATGGTAACCCCCGGCACCAGCAGGAACTCCACTACGAATAACAGAATCCCTAGGACAATTAACAGGATGATCGCTAGTATTGACATATGATTGAATGATATATGAAAGCTTAATCAATCGTGGCATTCAGGCCCCTCTCAACCAGTTCATGCCTCATGGGCCTGAGGAAGTCAAAAGAGCCCTGCTTTACATCACATTTACCTTTATAATGAACCAGATAAGCACACTGTTCAGCCTGTTCGGTTGTGTGTTTACAGACATCGATAAGCGATTCGATTACAAATTGGAATGTATTTACATTATCGTTGTGCAGGATCAGAGATTTCTCTCCATCCGCATCCACATCATAGAACTCCTCAAGTTCCGGAAATTCTCTCGATTTCTCTTTTTCAGCCATGCTTCCCAGATCAGTTCAGTAACAAAAATAAGCATTTCTTTCCTAATTCACATGCAAGGATGCTTAAGGATGCCGTTCCAGTTCCTGCAGTTTTTTAAATGTTCCCTTTTTCCCGTCATAATATCCGATGATAAAGGCATCCGTGTGTCCATAGGCCCGTACCTTCTCCAATGCACGCCTGGCATCTTCGAACCTGTAAAATTTCCCAACAAAGTACCTTATCAGGTTCTTATCAGGTATTCTTTCAGTGGTGATGGGGGAAAGTCCCTTAAAATGATCCGGAGCCAGCCGATTCTTGTATACGGCCAGCTGGATCCGGTAAAAGACACCGGCGGGAAGCGGAAAATCATATTCAAATGTCTGTGCGGCACTATAGGGGGATCGATTGTATATTTTGAAATTAAACCCGGTGCCGGACGGGTTAACCTCCGCTTCATCCGAGATGGACATGGCTTCCGTTTTTTTATTCAGTTTGGCCAGAAATTCATCAGTGAGCCTGTACTGATAAACGGTAATGCCATCCAATATGGTATCCTTTACGAGATAGGGACTCCGTGTCTTTTCGGCAGGAAGCCTGCCATTCATGTAAGCAAAATGTATCCTGGCCATCTCCCTGTAGATTTCGGCACTGTCCTCTGCCTCGACGATCCTTTTCTGCAAGGCTTTACGCATGGCAGGATCATCCATCTTCAAAACCTCCTTCCTCCATTCAATGGAAAGCCCACGCAGTGAATCTGCCCGTTGTTGATAAATGATCGCCTTGTCGAGGAAGCCATTAAAGGTCATATCTTCATAAAAGACCTGCGTGGTATCCGGCGGATTTGCGAACAGGCCAGCCTGAGAACATAGAAACAGGCTGATCCAGAGAAAGCCGTATTTCCTGATTATTGAACCCATGCAACATATATTTCATCCAGAATGCCATTAAGGCATAGTAAAAATATTAACAATTTGTTTATACCAGAAAAACAGGGGATGGATTTTCTATCAATCTTTGTAATTTTACACTCACTGATTAAAGAAAATCAAAATGAAAGAACTGTCAGAAGGAATGATGGCACCTGAATTTTCAGGCAGGGACCAGGCGGGGGAAGAGATAACCCTGAAACAACTGGGGGGACGGAAAGTGATCCTTTACTTTTATCCAAAGGACGATACCCCGGGCTGTGCGGCCGAGGCATGTAACCTGAGAGATAACTATGCCGGACTTACAGCACTTGGATTTGAGGTAATCGGAGTCAGTGCGGATACCGAAAAATCGCATCAGCGATTCATTGGGAAGTATGATCTTCCCTTCAAGCTGGTATCTGATACTGATAAGGAGATCCTTAAGGCCTACGGGGCATGGGGACTGAAGAAGATGTATGGAAAAGAATACGAAGGCATCCTCAGGAAGACCTATGTTATTGATGAGCAGGGTGTAATCCTCAAAATCTTCAACAAGGTGGATACCAAGAACCATACAGAACAGATTATGGAGGCCCTTGAAGGCTGACATCACAGGCTGCCCCAGCTTAAAAAACACCAATCCAAAAATAATGAGCGAAGAATCGAACGGCAACAAAATCAAACAGGAGAAGCTCAAGGCACTTCAACTAACACTGGATAAAATTGAAAAGGGATTCGGCAAAGGCACCATTATGAAAATGGGTGACAGTGCCATAGAGAATGTAGCTTCCATCCCCTCCGGGTCCATTTCCCTGGATGTAGCCCTCGGTGTCGGGGGTTATCCCAGGGGAAGGGTAATTGAGATCTACGGTCCGGAATCATCCGGTAAAACCACACTGGCCATCCACGCCATTGCCCAGGCCCAGAAAGCCGGAGGGATTGCGGCATTTATTGATGCGGAACATGCCTTCGACCGATTCTACGCTGAGAAGCTTGGAGTAGATGTGGAGAATCTGTATATTTCCCAGCCTGATAACGGTGAACAGGCCCTGGAGATTACGGATCACCTGATCCGCTCAGGCGCCATCGATATCATAGTGATCGATTCCGTGGCAGCCCTTACCCCGAAATCGGAGATCGAAGGAGAGATGGGAGATTCCAAGATGGGATTGCAGGCAAGGCTGATGTCCCAGGCCTTGCGTAAACTCACTGCCAATATCAGCAAGACCAATACAACCTGCATCTTTATCAACCAGCTGAGGGAAAAGATCGGCGTCATGTTCGGCAATCCCGAAACAACTACAGGAGGTAACGCGCTTAAATTCTATGCTTCCGTACGCATTGATATTCGCCGGATCGGACAGCTGAAAGAGGGTGATGAGGTCATGGGCAACCGCACGAAAGTGAAGATCGTCAAGAACAAACTCGCTCCTCCGTTCAAAAAAGCCGAGTTTGATATCATGTATGGCGAAGGCATATCCCGGACTGGTGAACTGATCGACCTGGGAGTGGATCTGGACCTGATCAAGAAAAGCGGGTCCTGGTTCAGTTATGCTGATACCAAACTCGGTCAGGGAAGGGATGCGGTAAAAAGTTTGATGCTGGATAACCCCGAACTGGCAGACGAAATAGAGTCAAAGATCGTGGAAGCCTTGAATGGCCAGAAAAAATAGATCCGGCAAATTTCAAACACGAAATAATGCTATCCAACACGCTTCTTCAGGTAGCATTTGTTCCCGGTTTATTAATTTTAGTCCCCCTAATAATTGACAACTAACCGATCAAAACATAAAACCATGAATCGTTATTTCCTTTTTATCCTCATCCTGGCAGGCTTACTCATATCCTCATGTGACCAGGTGCCGGAAAAAGCCGGAGAACCCCCTGTTGAAGGTGACTTCTCCGGAACCCTCACCCAGCAAGAGATCGATGGCGGTGTGCTGACCGCTGAAATCCTGTGGAAGTTCGGCAGGCTTGGCAGTATGAATCTATCACCCGGTGGCAAGGAAGTCCTTTATACCGTTACCCGGTACGATGTTGGGAACAACCATAGCATCGGCGATATTTTTAAGATCCCGACAGCAGGCGGTGAAGCTGTCCGGCTTACTGACGGGATGGGAAAATATGACAGTCCCAAGTGGTACCCGACCGGGCAGAAGATAGGTTTCCTGAAAGGCGGGCAATTATGGGAAATGGATCCTGACGGCAACGGAAAAAAACAGGTATCCTTCCTCGCATCGGATATCAACAGCTTTGACTGGTCACCGGATGGTTCCCACATCCTGCTTACGATGGATGTGAAGCTTGAGGAGACACCACAGGAAGTCTATCCTGATCTTCCCCAGACCAATGTCAGGATCATCGATGACCTGATGTACCGGCATTGGAATGCCTGGCATGATTATGCATACAGCCATATCTTCGTAGCACCGTATGACGGAACAGGGCCTGGAGAACCACTGGACATTATGAAGGACGAGCCCTGGGATGCTCCGCTCGCTCCTTATCATGATGATGCAGAGATTACCTGGAGTCCGGACGGGAAACAGATCGCCTATACCTGCAAGAAAATGAAGGGCAGGGAGTATGCCCTGAGCACCAACTCGGATGTATATCTCTATGACCTGGCATCCGGGGAAACGAAGAACCTTACCAAAGGGATGCCGGGGTATGACAAATACCCATCCTTTTCGGAAGATGGCAGCAAGCTGGCCTTTCAGAGTATGGCGACACCCGGGTATGAAGCGGACCAGGTAAGGCTTTTTGTGATCGACCTTGCAAACGGCCGGATGGAATACTGGACCGAAGGTTTTGACCAGGATGTGGACCACGTCGTGTGGAAAGGGGATAAACTTTACTTCATCAGCGGTGTCCATGCCACTTTCCAGCTTTATGAAATGGATGCCGGCAGCAAAGAGATACGGCAGATCACCACGGGGCCCCATACCTATAATTCCTTTGCCCTCGCCGGGGATGTAATGGTGGCGACAAAGCAGGATATCGCCTATGCCACGGAGATCTTCCTCGTGGACCCCGCCGGCGGACAGGCTACACAGCTGACAAACATCAACAAGCATATATATGACCATATTAAAGTGCCCAGGTTTGAGGAGCGCTGGGTAAAAACAACAGATAACAAGGACATGCTGGTATGGGTTATTTACCCGCCTGATTTCGATGCCAGTAAAAAATACCCGGCCATACTGTTCTGTGGCGGCGGTCCCCAGACTGCCGTTAATCCCAACTTTCACTACCGCTGGAACTTCCAGCTGATGGCGGCCCATGATTACATCATTGTGGCACCCAACCGCAGGGGACTCCCGACCTTTGGCCACGAGTGGAACCTGCAGATCTCAACGGATTACGGCGGACAGAACATGAAGGATTACCTGAGCGCCATTGATGCAGTGAGTGCTGAGCCCTATGTTGATAGGGAACGGCTCGGTGCCATCGGGGCAAGCTACGGGGGGTATTCAACCTTTTATCTCGAAGGCATCCACGAGGGCAGGTTCAAGACCTTCATTTCCCATTGCGGGGTTTTCAACCTGGAAAGCATGTACACCGCCACAGATGAGACTTTTTTCGTGAACTTTGACAACGGCGGTCCATACTGGGAGAAACCAACGCCAAGGAATTACCGGTTTTCCCCGCACAGGTATATAGATAAATGGGATACCCCCATCCTGATCACAACCGGGGAGATGGATCTGCGTATACCCTATACACAGAGCCTGGAGGCATTCAATGCTGCCAGGCTGAGGGACATACCAGCCAGGCTGCTGGTCTTCCCTGAAGAAACACATTTCGTGCTGAAGCCCCAGAATGCCATACTGTGGTGGCGTGAATTCTTCGGCTGGCTTGACAGGTGGCTGAAATAGCGATCCGTGAAACTTTTTTCTTAAATTCGTAGAAACATTAGTAAATGGCATGAATAATTTCTTTCAGTTCCTGCTGCATTTTATTTTCATCGCCACTTTCCTGTTCGTCTACGTCATTGCCATTATTCTCCTGAAGCCGTTCAGGCTGCACCGGAAGCGAAAGGTATCCACCGTTGCATTGAAAATATCCTATCTTATATACCTGGCTTTCTTTCTGGCCTTTGTATACCTGGTCTTGTTCTTTGCAGACAGTGAGGTGAACACCGAAGAGAATATGGATAACGGTACATCGGTCATTTATTACATCATCGTGCTCGTCTCGTTTTTCATCCCCAACATCGGGATCATGATCAGGAGGCGTTTCAAAAAGAACCGTGAGAAATTTAATTACCTGGTCACGGGCTTTAATTTTTTGATCATCCTTGCCCTGGTTTTCATGATGAGCCAGGTGCGATGGGATTTCTGACCTGCATGCCTGTCCCCCGGCTGCTGCTCAGCGGGGACTAACCATGGCAGAGCATAACAGCTTTTTCGATCTTGTCCTTGAGGGGTTGATATCCGTCGAACCAGTGGATCTTTATGCCACTGCGTTCCATTTTCCTGAACCATGTCATTTGCCGCTTGGCAAAACGGTGGATGGCTGTTTCAAGGCTGGCAAACATTTCTTCATAAGTGGTTCGCCCGGCCAGGTACCCCGTTATGTATTTGTATTCCAGGCCATAATAGATCAGCTTCTCCGGTTTGACACCTTTGTCAAGCAAGTCCTGTACTTCCCTTATCATGCCCCGGTCAAGCCTTTCTGCCAGCCGCTGGCTGATCCTCTTTCGACGTGACAGCCTGTCGAACCTGATCCCGAGTATCAGGGGATGTATATGCGGCATCTGATCATCCAGTTCCGGATGCTCCCGGTAATAGACCTCGATCTCCAATGCCCTGACCAGGCGTTTTAGGTCCACAATATCCGTTTTGTTATGCAGCTTTTTGAATCCAGCCAGCCTGGCGGCAAGCTCATCCCTGCCCTGCTGCCCGAGTTCCTCCCTGAGGTCATGGTTCACCGGGACCCGGATCAGCCTGTAGCCTTTCAGGACAGCCTCGATATACAGGCCGCTGCCGCCGCATAATACAGGTATTGAACCCCGCGCATGTATCTCCTGGAATACCCTGATAAAATCCTTCTGGTATTCGTAGACATTATATTCATAGCCAGGTTCAAGGATATCGATCAAATGGACAGGTACCTGCCTGCCATCGACCATATAATCCTCATAATCCTTTCCCGTGCCCAGGTCCATGTGCCGGTACACCTGCCTGGAATCTGCGCTGATCACTTCTCCATTCAGCTTATCGGCCAGGCATGCGGCAAATCTTGTTTTCCCCCCGGCTGTATGTCCCAGCACTGTGATCAGGTTGTATGGAATGATGGCAGCCATCCAGGCAAAGGTCGCAAAGAAGGGGGAAGTACGCAAATGACATAATTCTTGTTAACTTTGCAGCCTGGCGAGAAGGGATGAATAACCCGATAAACATAAAGAACAAGAAGGCTTATTTCGATTATGAGATCCTCGAAAAACTGGTGGCAGGCATGCAGCTTACAGGTACGGAGATTAAATCCATCCGCATGGGGAAGGCAAGCCTGGCTGACGCATACTGCGTCTTTAAAAACAATGAGTTATTTGTGAAAAACATGAGGATCTCTGTCTATGACCAGGGAAGTTACAACAATCATGAACCTTACCGTGACCGCAAGCTGTTGCTGAACAGGAAGGAACTCAATAAGCTGGAGAAGCAAACCAGGGAAAAGGGACTCACCATTATCGTGCTGCGCGTTTTCATCAATGAGCATGGTTATGCCAAACTGGAAATAGCCCTTGCAAGGGGCAGGAAAAAATATGACAAGCGTGAGGCCATCAAACAGAAAGACCTGAAGCGCGATATGGAACGGCTGGGAAAACTGAAATAGGCAAAGGTGGTTTATTGCGCAAAGAAGAAATTGATGACCTCGTAAACCTCATCTGTCACCATAAAAGACTTATAATCAAAGAAGTCATCAATGGCCAGGAGCAATTCGTCAAAGCTCAGGTCTTTGTCCCCATCCAGATCGAGGACATGGAATTTTTCATCCAGCTGGTCGAAGGTCATACGTTCTCTTTGTTCAGATGGGACCAGGTACAGGTCGAGTTCGTTCCTGAAAATGGCATCCGGTGTTGCCAGCAGGCTTTCCAGTTCATTCTCACTCATTTCAACCCCCCGTTCATTCACGATGGTCCCGGGGGGTGAATCCTCATCATCCATATAATCCGGAACACCATCCTGGTCATAATCCCAGGGACAACCGGTGGAATCCACATCCACGCCTTCAGGTGTACCGGGACACTCATCAACCCCGTCCACGATACCGTCTTCATCCTCATCCTCAAACATCAGGTAATCAAAATCATCCAGTTCGGCAAACAGCAATTCCTCGGTCCTGACCTTGGGTTCGGAGAAAAGATCCAGGTGCAGGCCGATATAAGTGAAGGCGAAATGATCGTTGGCGGTATTGGCGGTGACTCCCTCCCCTTCCCAGCTGACATTGTCGATCAGGTCCGTAAAAGTGAAGTGAAAGCTGGTACCGAGTCTCATTTTCATCCGCTCACTGATGTTAAAATCAAGACCAAAATCAATGGGAACAGCAAAGCTGAACTGTCGATAATTCCCCAGTCCGTAAAGATCGGCTTCGCGAAGGTCTGTTTCATAGTCCCAGTCCCTCATCATTATCTCACCGCGCATGAAGCTACCGTCAGCTTCGGATATATTCCTGATGGTTCCATCCGACCAGTAATGGTATTTTTCATTACCCCGCCAAAGATCGCCTTTGGCACTGAAAAGGAACGGCTCAAAACCGATGGATACAAAAGGACTCAGGACAGGGACTTCTTTTTCAAAGAGATGACCGAAATTGTATTCCACGCCCACACCAAAGGCATTGATCGTGGAGTGAAAATTCAGGTTCCGGTCCAGATTTATGTGCGAACGCTCATTGCCGGTCACTTCTCCGAATAAGAGGGAAAAATTTACTACGAATGTTCTCTGCCTGTCGAAAGGAGGGGAAGAAACATTGACCCTGAAACCCGACCTTTCACTCAGAGGGGTCGGAAAATTATTCCGGACGTCCCCGAAAAAGTGCATGGTCCCGAAAGCTGCACCAATCACAGGCATATAGGTAGGATTCTCAACTTCCACCCTTCTGATCAGGAGTGAATCAAAGTCGATCTCCTGTGCATTTGCCCCGTCTGGCAAGGTAAGCATGGCTGCCAGGAAAAGAAATAACAATATGGAAAGCCTGGATCTCATCCGGGTGAATGTATCAGCCTCCAGTCGCCCTCCTGGCATCGATTACATTGATCCTTTTACCATCCCTGTAAGCAACAACAAATGCCCCCCTGATGCCCCTGGACAGAACAGTGTTTCTGAAATCACTCGCCTGGCTGTAGGTACTGAAGGAGCCAACGGTATATTTATACAGCCCATCGTGTCGTTCCACCAGGACCGGCCTGGACAGATTATAGGCAGCAAAGGCCTTGTTGGCATCGCTGAACCTGCTTGCGGCTGCCAGCTGAACCCTGTAATATATGCCCGACTGGACAGGCAGTTGCTGATTGTCGGGAATACCGGATAATCCTGGGGTTGTTGGCCGCGTACGGGTCTCTCTCACCACTGGCTTTTCTTCCGTGACGACCGGTTTTTCCTCCTTCACAACGGGTTTCTCTTCTTTCACAGGTGGAGGTTTGACCTCCTCCCGCTGAGCCTGGACAGGTTTGCCAGCGGGCAATTCCTCTCCGGTTTCGAGGGATTTCATCAGCGCCTCAATGTTCGCCCTGCTGATACCGCTCAGGTATACGTCCTTCTGAATAATATCGACAGAGATATTCCGTCCCTCCAGAATATAGGAAAGGGTACCGCTGATCTGAAGATCGTCAAGGCTTTTCGAGGCTTCCGGGATCAGCCTGTAACTGACTGTGAAACCGGGTTCTTCGGGCAGGTTCATCCACACAAACTTGGCCACCCCGTCTTTATGTGTAAAAAGCCCCTCCCTTGATTCTATTGCCACGGCCTGAAATCCCGGAGGGATCTGTTCCTCAATCTTGGCAAACTTGTTCATATCCCTCTTGTAAACCAGCAAATTCACCATGATGTCATTGCCCGTTCTGGACTTATAAGGGGTCTGCCGGATACAGATAACATTACCGGTCGCAGGGGTGCCTGCCTGTTCCGCCGCCAGGACGGAGGTATAGGAACCGATTTCAATTTGCCTGTCCGCACTGACAGAGGGTGACGGGGTAATGTTGATACTCTCGGGTCGCAGGTTAACGGATTTCCTTTCATTATTTTCCACATAGGAAAACTCTCCGCCAAGCGTAAAGGTCCCTTTCAGCCTTTCATTCACCATTATCTTGTAGCTTACGAGTATCGTGCTTTCTGCCGGCAGTTTTAACCAGATAAACCGTACTCTCTGGTTATCAAAACTATAGTCAGCTGCACCTGAATTATCCTGATCAGCCGTTAATCCCGCAGGCAATTCCTGCTGTAACCTGCTGAATTCTTCAAGGTTCCCCTTATCGATCGTGATGGATACACGAAATTCCTGCCCGGCTCCAACTACTGAGGGGACTGTCATTTTAACTGAAACCGGGTCCTGAGGCAGCAGCATGGCAGTGCCCAGGAACAGCAGTACAACTGTGACAATTGATTTAATCATAAGATTATCAATATTTTACATCGAACATGTAAATATCAGAAATATTTGGTAACAATTCAAAATAATAAATTAACAATATCATTATGCTGTTAAGCTTTTGCCTAACAGGCATATACGATGAAAACGGCGGACAAGTTACTAGAAATTGGGACTGAGCAGGTATTTTGAATAGAACTGATCTATATGATTAACCGCCTCTTCGGCCTCATCCACCAGGATGAAAAGATCCATATCCTCCTTGCTGATGTTTTTTTCTTCGTCCAGGATCACATCTTTGATCCACTTGATCAGGCCTTTCCAGTATGACCTGCCTACGAGGACAATAGGGAATTGGCCGATCTTGTCTGTCTGGATCAGCGTGATGGCCTCGAACAGCTCATCCAGTGTTCCGAATCCCCCTGGCAGGACAATGAAACCCTGGGCATATTTCATGAACATAACCTTCCTGACGAAGAAATGGTCGAACGTGATGAGCTTGTCCTGATCGATAAACAGATTGGCTTCCTGTTCAAAAGGCAGGTCGATATTGATCCCCACTGATTTCCCTTTTCCCCGCCTGGCGCCCATATTCGCAGCCTCCATAATGCCCGGACCGCCACCTGTAATCACACCATACCCCCGCTGTGTAAGCTGGAAGGCGATCTCTTCGGCCAGTTTAAAATACTTTTTATCAGGCCCGGTCCGCGCTGAACCAAAAATGGAGACACAGGGCCCGATCCTGGCCAGTTTTTCGAAACCTTCAACAAATTCAGACATGATCTTGAAGATCCTCCAGGAATCGGATGCCTGGATCTCATTCCAGTCCTTTTCTTTGAAGGCTTTGATGACTTTTTCTTCGCTGCTGCTCATGGTTGCTTCTTTTAATATTTCAGTACACGGGTTGACCGTTTCAGTTCTTCTCTCAGGAATCCCGCTGTATAACTTGTCTTACACTGTGCAATTTCTTCAGGTGTCCCGGTACACATCACCTCTCCACCCCTGATACCTCCTTCCTTGCCCAGATCGATAATATGGTCCGCTACCTTGATCACATCCATATTATGCTCTATCACGATCACCGTATTTCCGCGGTCAACCAGCTTATTCAATACCTCGAGAAGGATACGTATATCATCGAAATGAAGTCCGGTTGTGGGTTCATCAAGGATATAAAGGGTCTTCCCTGTGTCTTTCCTGGCCAGTTCCGCAGCCAGTTTCACCCGCTGGGATTCACCACCGGACAGGGTAGTGGACGGCTGTCCAAGGGTAATATACCCCAATCCGACATCCTGCAATGTTTTCAGCTTTTTCGAAATGGCCGGGATATGCTTGAAAAAGTCAACGGATTTATTGATGGTAAATCCCAGTACTTCGCTGATGGAATAACCTTTGTACTTTACTTCCAGGGTTTCCCGGTTGTATCTCCGACCGCCACATTCCTTACATTGTATATAAACATCCGGCAGGAAATTCATCTCTATGGCCTGCAGACCGGCTCCCTTGCATTCACCACATCTGCCTCCTGCCACATTGAAGGAAAACCTCCCGGCCTTATAACCACGGATCCTGGCTTCCGGAGTTTGCTCAAACAACTTCCTGATGTCAGAGAAAACCCCGGTATAGGTGGCCGGATTTGATCTTGGTGTCCTTCCAAGGGGGGACTGGTTCACTTCGATTACCTTGTCAATGAACTCTGTACCATGGATTGCTTCATATGGAAGGGGATCTTTCATTGACCGGTAAAATCGCTGGCTGAGAATGGGATGCAGGGTTTCATTCACAAGCGAGGATTTACCGCTGCCCGAAACTCCTGTTACACAAATAAATAAGCCCAGGGGGAAAGGTACTGAAATATTTTTCAGGTTATTCCCCCTTGCACCGGTGATGACCAGTTTCTGACCATTGCCATTTCGCCTGGTGGCCGGAACGGGGATCATTTTTTTATTATTCAGGTAATCGGTTGTCAGGGTATCTGTGCTGCTGATCATATCCGGTGCTCCACTGGCAACCACTTCTCCTCCATGCCGGCCTGCGCCAGGTCCCAGGTCAAGAATATGATCTGCAGCCAGGATCATCTCCCTGTCATGCTCCACCACGATGATGGAGTTGCCAGTATCCCTGAGTTCCTTCAGCGCATGGATCAACTTAAGGTTGTCTTTCTGGTGTAAACCAATGCTTGGTTCATCCAGGATATAGAGGACATTTACCAGCTGGGAACCGATCTGCGTAGCAAGGCGGATCCGCTGGCTTTCCCCCCCTGATAAGCTCCTGGCACTCCTGTTAAGGGACAGGTAATCCAGACCGACATCCAGCAGGAATTTCAGACGCCCCCTCAATTCCTTCAGAATATCCCTGGCGATGGCAAGCTGACGCTTGCTCATCCGCTGCTCAATACCATCAAACCACCTGAATAGTTCAATGATGTCCATGCTGGCAAGGAAGGCAATGTTTTCCCCATCCAGCCGGAAATGCAAGGCTTCCCTGTTGAGCCTGGCTCCCTGGCAAACCGGACAGGTAACCTTTCTGATATACTGATCTGCCTGTTTCTGGGCTCGCTTGCCGTTGCTTTCAATGCTCAGATTAAGGTAAATATGATTTACTATGCCATCAAAGCTCAAAAAGTAATTCGATGATGTCCCCAAGGGGGTATTCTGCAACTTGAAACTCTCTTCCGACCCATACAGGATCTTCTCAAATGCTTCTGCCGGGATCTCCCGGATAGGTGTCTCAAGGGTAAACCCATATTTGTTGGCCACGGCTTCAAGCTGCCAGAAGATCAGGGCATTACGGTAAGGACCCAGGGGTTCTATCCCGCCTGACCGGATGCTTTTGCCTGCATCAGGTATGATTTTGGATATATCCACCTCGTTGATCTCCCCGAGGCCGTTGCACTTATGACATGCCCCCTGTGGGGAATTGAAGGAGAAAGTATGAGGGGCAGGTTCGTTATAGGAAATACCGCTGGTTGGACACATCAGCTGACGGCTGAAATATTGAACCTTGTCTTCCTCCACATCGAGGACCATCATGATCCCCTTTCCCTGGTTCATGGCTGTCGTAATGGATTCCTTAAGCCGTTTACGATCGTCCCCGACCTCCAGTTTGTCAACAACCACCTCAATATTATGGGTCTTGTACCGGTCCACCCGCAGTCCATGTACCAGCTCCGTCAATGCTCCGTCTATCCGGGCATAGAGGAACCCTTTCCTCCTGAATTGCTCGAAAAGTTCCCGGTAATGTCCCTTGCGCCCTTTTACCATCGGGGATAGCATCATGACCCTTTTACTGCCGTATTTCTCCTGTATCAGATGCAGGATCTGGTCATCTGTATATTTTACCATTTTCTCACCGGTAACATGGGAATAGGCGTCCGCTGCCCTGGCATACAACAACCGCAGAAAATCATAGATCTCTGTGATCGTTCCTACTGTGGAACGGGGATTACGAGAGGTTGATTTCTGTTCGATGGAAATCACCGGGCTCAGTCCGGTTATCTTGTCCACATCCGGCCGTTCCATGGTACCGAGGAATTGGCGGGCATAGGCAGACATGGTCTCCATGTACCTGCGTTGTCCTTCTGCATAGATGGTATCAAAAGCAAGGGAGGATTTGCCGCTTCCGCTCAACCCTGTAATGACCGTCAGCCGGTTCCGGGGGATCTCCACATCTATGTTTTTCAGATTATGGACCCGGGCGCCCAGCACCCGGATGAACTGATCATCCTCCAAAAAGACGTTATTTAACTCATCGGCCTTCACTTAATCCACACTTTGGCTGAATTCACGGTATCCTTTCCTGGGTATGGAAATATAGTATGTTTTACCACTTGTATTGCTCAGCTTCTTATCCCTCAACCAGGGATTGAATATCTTAAGGACTTTATAATTGATCGAATACCTGGCCGCAAATACTGCAAAATCCTCGACGGGTGTGTCAACGGTTACCTGGTAGACCGGGATAGGCGGGTAGAGCTCATCGTTGTCGAAGATGAAACCATATTTTTCAGGCTCTGACATGATCAGCTTCAGGGCCAGCAGGCGGTAAACATAACGACCGGTTTCCTCGTTCAGCAGGATGTCGTAATAGTACCTGCTGTCCTGTCTTTCGATCTGCTGGTTCAGTCCGGTCCTCCCGACATTGTAGCTGGCGGCCGCCATTGTCCAGCTGCCATAAAGCTCATAAGACCGGAGCAGGAACTTACAGGCAGCCTCGGTGGATTTTTCCAGGTGATATCGTTCATCTACCTCACTGTTCACTTCCAATCCGTATTCTTGTGCGGTTGCTTTCAGGAACTGCCAGTAACCAACCGCATTGGCAGGGGAAGTCAGGTTCATCAGGTCACTTTCCGCCACAGGCAGGTATTTAAAATCCTCCGGGATCCCGTGTTTCGCGAGGATCTTCTCTATGACCGGGAAATGCCTGTGGGCGCGTTTTATCAGTAACATGGTATGGGACTGCCAGTAACTGTTGATCAACAGTTCACGGTCAAGGGCTTCGAGGACATCAAAATTTTCCAGCGGCGTTCGTTCCCCTGCAAAATCAAGTTCTGCCGGAATGGGTACTGATGTAACTATATACTTACCATGGTTGTCATCGTCTTTCAGTCCTAATTTCTCATCCGTTGCCCGGATGAATAAAACCGCCACCAATGCCGTTATCGGGATCATTCCGGTGATCGACAGGACAGTCTGTGTTTTTCCTGATTGTAACATGCTTACATCTTTTTCGAAAAAACACAAAAATACGGATTTTTTATGGAAGAAATAAGAGTCCGGAGTCTGAAAAGCGACAAGCGGAAGGTTAAAATGTATACAGGAGACCTGTGAAAAACCCGATGGTGTAAGGATGCGATCTGATCACGGATCCCGTATTGATGGAATTCAGGTAATAACGGAAAGTGGGCTCAAGATTTACATGGAATCTTTGAGAGATTGAATAATCCACACCCAGTCCCACTATACTGCTGTAGTTTACGGGCCTCAGGTTGCCGGTCGTACCTATCAGTTCTTTATTCCCGCCTTCCTGGAAGTAGGCCGAATTACCCACCAGGAAATTGCTGCTGAGTCCACCGAGAAAATGAAATCCCAGCCTTCTGTCAACTACCCTGTATCTGAGGATCAACGGCAATTCGAGGTATTCAAATTGTTGTAGAATCTCTCCTTCCGGGGCATTCAGGGTATTCGCCCTGGCATTTTGGGAAGTCAGTTCCCAGGTCGCCTGGGGGACATAATTGGCCACATAGGCATCATCGAGGCCCTGTTGTGTTTCAATGATCCCGGTAGAGTTATTGATGGATGCCTTAACGGATGAGGTTCCATCCATGAAGCTGTTTTGATTATCCACGCTGGCATAATATGCATTTCCAATCTTCATGCCCAGACTGGAATAATAGAGTCCGGATTGAACGGACAGGCGTTTCAGGGGAGCATAGTGAACATTCACTCCGCCGGCATAGGATACGATCCCGTCTTCAACATCATTATAATATGAGGCAGTTGTGGCACTTCCGCCTGAAACATCCAGGTTACGGTAACTGTAGATCGGTGAGACCTGGGTTCCAATGCCCCATTTGTCATGTGTGGCTGTGCCGCCGTCGCCCCACTGCTCGAACACATCTATCCCCTCACTCTCTTCAGTTACACTTGAAGGATCATACCTCATGGCAAGCAGGATCTCAGGATCTGCAAAATCCGTCTGAAGACCTGTGGCTGGCCTGGGTGGGAGGGTTTTGAGCTGATCCATATAAGGCCGGTCACCCGGGATCACATCCCTTTGGGCCTGGGCATCAGTCAACCCGCCCGCACGGGTGGATGGGATAATGGCATCTGCAAGGTTTACCTTCGTTTCCCGGTCGATGGATTCTATGCCGGCCTCCCGGACACCTGTTTCGGTTTTGGGCTCGGGTACTTCCGCCCTGGTTTTGCCTGTCTCCTCCCGGGTTCCTGCCTGCTGTGTTTCCGAGGTAACCAGTTGGGTTTCCTGCGGCTCCCGCAATAGAAACCAGGTGGTTCCAAGTGCCAGCAAAACGGCAATGGAGGCTGCCATCCGGCTTACCCACATGACCTGCCTCTTTCTCTTATCGGATTGCAGGGCAGAAGCAATTCCATGCCATACCTGTTCCGGGGGCGCCGCTTCATATTGCCTGAGCCTGTCCCTGAATTGCCGATCTGTCTTATTTTTCCTCCTGCTCATTTCTCCCTGATGATATGCTCACTGGTATCAAAATACTGTTTCACTTTTTGCTGCAGGATATCCCTTGCACGTGAGAGGTTTGATTTTGAGGTCCCCACCGTAATTCCCATCATCTCTCCGATCTCCTTGTGTGAATAACCTTCAATGGCATAAAGATTGAATACCATCCGGTAGCGGGGTGGGAGATCCTGCACCAGACGGATCAGATCGGAGGCTGATAATTTTTCAAAAACCTCCTCCTGTACTATGTCATCCTTTTTCACCATATTGTCTGTTAACGGGTATAACCGAACCTGGCTGCGGTAACGCTCCAGTGCCGTGTTGATCATGATCCTCCTGATCCAGCCCTCAAATGAACCTTTTCCCCCGAACTGTCCGAGCTTACGGAAGACCTTGATGAATCCCTCCTGGAGTATGTCCGCGGCATCATCCTGGTTATCTGCATATTGAAGGCATAGACCAAACATCCTTGTGGAGAACATTGTGTACAACTGTTCCTGGCATATCCTGTCACCCTTCAGGCAGCCATTAATTATATCATTTAGCTGGTCCACCAACTACTTCAATGAGAATTTGACAGTTAAAATTACTACAATTTGGTGGACAAAAACTCTGCCACAATTATTGTCGCTGTTCAGACAATAGATGAATGAAAGTAAGAGAAGGTTGCGTATGAATGTTATAAATGGATTACCTCGCCGTAGGCGGCGGCAGCGGCTTCCATCACTGCCTCCGACATCGTGGGATGTGGATGCACGGATTTGATCATTTCATAACCCGTAGTTTCCAGCTTCCTGGCCACGACAATTTCTGCGATCATTTCAGTCACATTCGCACCGATCATATGGGCTCCGAGAAGTTCACCATATTTGGCATCGAAGATCATTTTCACAAAACCGTCTTTTTGTCCGTCCGCATTTGCCTTACCGGATGCTGTATAGGGGAATTTCCCTACCTTGATCTCATAGCCGGCTTCCTTTGCAGCATTTTCCGTCAGCCCGACAGATGCGACTTCCGGATTGGTATAGGTACAGGCAGGTATATTGGCGTAATCAATCGGTTCGGTATGGTGGCCGGCAATTTTTTCGACACAGAGGATGCCTTCGGCAGAGGCCTTATGAGCCAGTGCCGGTCCGGGTACAATATCCCCAATGGCATAGATCCCTTCCACATTGGTCCGCATGTATTCATCCACCTTTATCTTGCCGTTCTCTGTTTCAATTCCAAGACCTTCTAAACCAATGTCTTCAATATTGGAACTTATCCCAACTGCAGACAGCACAATGTCGACCTCAATTTCCTCTTCCCCTTTCCTGGTCTTGACTTTCACCTTGCATTTTTTCCCTTTCGTGTCAACTGATTCAACGGTGGAACCGGTCATGACCTTCATACCTGTCTTTTTAAATGACCGCTCCAGTTGTCTGGAAACTTCTTCATCCTCGAGGGGTACCACATTGGGCAGAACCTCCACAAGGGTCACCCCGGTTCCCATGCTGTTATAAAAATGAGCAAATTCACTGCCTATGGCTCCTGATCCGACCACCAACATACTCTCGGGGAGTTCTGTCAGGCTCAGGGCCTGGCGGTACCCAATTATTTTTTTTCCATCGATCCTCAAATTTGGCAACTCACGTGACCGGGCCCCGGTTGCCAGAATGATATGATCCGAATCGATACCGGTTTTTTTCCCATCCGAATGGGTAACCTCAACTTTATGCTGCCCGGCCAGTTTCCCCGTTCCTGTCAAAACCTCGACCTTGTTCTTCTTCAAGAGGAACTGGACCCCTTTGCTCATCCCGTCTGCCACTCCTCGGCTCCTTTTGATGATGGCTTCAAAATCAGGTTTGGCCTGGCCGCTGAGTGAGATCCCGTAATCCTCTGCATGCCTGAAATAATCATAGACAAGGGCACTTTTCAGGAGGGATTTGGTGGGTATACATCCCCAGTTCAGGCAAATGCCACCAAGATTTTCCCTTTCAACCACGCCTGTTTTAAGACCAAGCTGGGCTGCCCTGATCGCTGCCACATAGCCACCCGGACCGCTGCCGATTATTAGCACATCAAATTTCATCTATTGGATTTTTTAAGAGTTATATGTCTTTTATTACAATCTGACAAAATTAGGAGAAAATCCGGTGATATTAAAATAAATGTTTTGTTCATAAAAAGGTCAACCCGGTACCTAATATGTTCATATTTTTGTAATTATGCATGGTGGTTAATGTCATGAGGATCCGTCCATTACTTATCATATCAGCATTGCTCTGCCTGATCCTGCCTGGTGAGGTATCTGCACAGGAACAGGTTTCCATTGACAGCCTGGTATCACTTCTTGAATCGACTGAAGGGAAAGAACACCTGCAAATCCTCTATAAACTATCAGAAAACCGGTGGTTGTCCTTCGAGGACAGGCTTTCCTATACTGAAGATGCCATTGATTTTGCTGCCAGGTCAGGCGAAATCAGGTGGTTATACGATGCCCATCTTCACCAGGGCAAAGTCTTCAGCCGTGAGGCAATGGACCAGGAAGCCCTGGAATCATTTCAAAAAGCCCTGAAGATCAGCGAGGAATCCGCAGATGATGATGGTATCATTAATTCCCTGTTCTGGATTGGTAAGACATACTCCTGGCTGAGGGACCCGGAAATGGCCTCTGCATACCTGAACCGAACAAGGAACATGGCTGCCGAAACAAGGAATGATCCCATGGAGACGGATGCGCTCTACTGGCTGGGTGAATCAAACCGCCGGTTCAGGGAGTACGAGGGTGCGATGGCATATTATGATACAGCGTATGCGATGGCGGAAGCATCCGGATCCGGAAAGATGATGGCCGAGATCAATGCTTCCCAGGGAATGGTCATGTATTACCAGGGAGAATTCCTGCAGGCTATCGGTTATTACGAAAAAGCCATCGGGCTCAATCATGAGCTGGGCGATGAGGAAAGCGAGTCAAGCAACCTCCTGCGCCTGGCCAACGCCAATTACCAACTGGCCAGGTACGATATTGCCCTGGGGCATTATCAGCAGGCCCTGTCCATTTTTGAAAAAATCAATCATCAAGCCGGTATGATTGCCGTCCTGAATGGCATGGCGCTGATCTATTTCAGCCAGGAGCAATTTGATAAGGCCCTTGAAACCCACCTCACACTGCTCAATATGAACCGTGCAAGGCAAGACCAGGAGGAAATTGGCAGAAGCCTGCACAATATCGGAACGGTATATAATAAGATGGCCGGAGACTCACTTATTGCCAGGTTCGGGGATTTTTACATGGATTCCATCAAGACTGAGCCCTCAGATAAATACCTGGATCTGTTCAGGGAAGCACTGGATTATTACGAGCAGGCCCTGGAGGTATGGGAAGGGGAAGATTACAAAGAGGGGATAAAAGGTTCCCTGCATAATATAGGTATCATCTATTTGACTGCCGGAAAGCCTGATATGGCGTTACCTTACCTGCGGCGGGCCCTGTCACTTGCCCAGGAATTGAACGACAGGGCGGTTGAATCAAGCATTTACCTTCGCCTGGGACAGGTCTACCTCCTGTTTGAAAATTATGGCAGGGCTGCGGATTACCTGAACCGGTCGCTGGAACTTGGCCCTGACTTATTTCAAGCTCCATTCCGCCATCAAGGATACCTTGACCAAGAAGGAGAGACTGGAACAGATCACGGAAATGCAGGTAAAGTATGAGACCGAAGCCACTGAAAAGGAAAATGCACTCTTGCTGGCCGAGTCGGAACTGGCAGATACCAGGCTGCGACAGACGAGGATCATTCTGACGATAACCATCATCGCCATCGTTGTCTTTCTCATCATGGTGGTCCAGTTGATCCGTGCAAACAACCTGAAGAAAAAAGCCAACACCGAACTGGCACAGAAAAATACACTGATCACCGAACAGAAAAAAGAGATCACGGACAGTATACAGTATGCCAGCCGGATACAGAATGCCATGCTTCCACCCGGTGATTATCTTGACAACCTGCTCCCTGAACGTTTTATCATATTCGAGCCACGGGATATTGTAAGTGGTGATTTTTATTATATCACAGAAAAGGACGGAAAGGTCATATGCGTAGTAGCGGATTGTACCGGACACGGTGTGCCGGGCGCCTTTATGAGTATGCTGGGGATTTCCTTCCTGAATGAGATCATCAGCAAGCATCGTGACCTGCCCCATAGCAACGAGATCCTGGAGGAACTCCGGGGCCATGTGATCAAATCCCTGCACCAGACCGGAAAAATGGGAGAAAGCCAGGATGGCATGGACCTGGCCTTGTACATCATAGATATGAAAGCCAGGAAGATGGAATTTTCCGGTGCCAATAATTCATTGTGGATGTTCCGCAACGGTCAATTGATCGAGAAAAAGGCAGACAAGATGCCCATCGGCATCTACGGCCATATTGATAAGCCATTTACCCGGCATGACATTGATTTGCGTATTGGAGATATGGTCTACGCATTTTCAGATGGTTATTATGACCAGTTCGGCGGTCCCATGCAGAAGAAATTCATGATCAAGAATTTCAGGGAAATGTTGATTCAAATCCATAACAAACCCGTGAAGGACCAGAAAAGGATTATGGTTGAGACCCTGGAGCAATGGATGGCAGATAACAGCCAGGTTGATGATATCCTGGTGGTAGGTGTCAGGGTGTGAAATTTCATCAATGCTGTGTGCAGGCCGAGAGAATGGCCAATCCAGCCATGATATAGACAAATTTTTTCATGTTGAACCGGGTCTTGGTTTGGTGAGCGAACGTAATTAAAAAATCTAAAAGAAGCATTGCTCTCAGGCGGGGAGGTATTCCTTGAGAATCTCCATCGCTGCGTGAAAGGAACTGATGCTGCCTTCCATCACTCTTTTTTCAAGCAGTTCCAGTTTTTTGGCAATCTGAGGACGTGCATAGAAATGGGATTGCAGGGATTCATGGATGAATTCATACATCCAGTATTTGGATTGCCTGCTTCTTTTCTGACTGAAATAGCCATTCGTCCGGGCAAAGCTGACATACCCCTCAATCGCCTGCCAGATTTCAGTAATCCCGCTATGTTCAATGGATGAGCAGGTCAGGACCCTCGGGGTCCAGCCGGATTCGGAAGGAGGAAACAGATGTAAGGCATTTGTGTATTCTGTACTTGCCCGTTCCGCTCTCTCTTTATTGGCCCCGTCTGCCTTGGTGATGGCAATCAAATCTGCCATTTCCATGATGCCCCTTTTGATCCCCTGGAGTTCATCCCCCGCACCCGCGAGCATGAGCAGGAGGAAAAAGTCAACCATGGAATGCACCGTGGTCTCGGATTGGCCAACCCCGACCGTCTCGACAAAGATCACATCATAGCCTGCTGCTTCGCATAATATGATCGATTCACGGGTTTTCCTGGCAACCCCTCCCAGGGATCCTCCTGCCGGTGAAGGGCGAATGAAGGCATGCTCATCGGCGGACAGGTCCTCCATCCTGGTTTTATCCCCGAGGATACTTCCCCCTGACCGCTCACTCGATGGATCGATGGCCAGCACTGCCAGCTTTTTACCAGAGGCCGTTATACGGGTCCCCAGAGATTCAATAAAGGTACTCTTTCCTACCCCGGGTACACCGGTTATGCCAACCCTCACAGAGTCTCCGGCATGGGGCAGGCTGTTTTTTATGATGTCCCGGGCAAGCTCCTGGTGCTCCGGTAAGGCACTTTCGATAATGGTTATGGCCTGGCTGAGCAGGGATCGGTCCCCATTGATTATCCCTTCCACGTATGCTCCCGCATCAAGCAATTGTTTGCGGTGCTTACGGATTTTATTGACCGCTTCGGGATTGATGGGTCCGGGTGGTTCAATTCCGGGTTTAACCTTCAGGGTTTTGTGCTGCTTCTTCCCGCCTGTCATATTGCTTCATCACTTGATGAAGTGAAATTAATAAAAAACAGCCAGCTACAACATTATCTTCTCAGGTGAAGTGCCTGTCCAGTATGTCCGCGACCTGTTCTTTGGACTGTATGCCTGAGGTGGCCTCTACCACTTTCCCGTTTTTATAATAAACGTTGAATGGCAGTCCCATAAAGCCCCGGCATTCCGGAAGTCCCCTGATGACATGTGCATCCGGGGCATCAAAGGCAAAGTCCCGGAAAGCAACCTGTGGATGGCTGGATTCCAGTTCTATCATGGCCCGGTAAACCGGTATACACATGGGCCCCATGCGGCCGCAGCTGATCATTACATTTTCATGCTCACGAAGCAGTGCATCATATTGTTCAGCCGTCTCAATGTGCTTCAGGTTGGTTTGCAAAATCATTTTGAAATATATTAATATATGTAGATTAATGAATATATAACCCGCTAAAGAAGGGCTGTATTAAACAGCCCTGGTATCTCAGGATTGGGTCACCGTTCCTTTCACCCATAAAATAGTTCTTGAATGTGAGGGATCATTCGAGATAATGGTTATGGTCTTGTTCTGCTTGCCTACCTTTCCCGCGCTGTTGAAGATCACCCTCATGGTGGTGCTCCCGCCGGCGGCGATCACCCTGTCTTCCGGACTGACGGCAGTGCAGCCGCAGCTGGCCTGGACCTTGCGGATGATCAGGTCAGATTTACCGTTGTTCGTGATGGTAAATACATGTTCCACCTTCTCTCCCTGCTTGATCTCCTCGAATTCAAAAGTGTTTTCACTGAAAGCTATTTTGGGGGCACTGGCCTTTTGTTCAGCCGTCATGCTGGCAAAATCCTCTTCGACGGTGGCACTGACAGTCAGGCGGTTTGATGACTTATACTCGCCATCCAGCATCACATCCACCCGGTCAACCAGGAAACCCCAGTCATCTTTCACTCTGGAATCATAAACACCTTCAATGATCCCTTCCTGGCCTGGTTCCAGCATTGCCGGCTTCGCGCTCAGGGAAAGATGTGGAGGCACCCGGTTGAAGGTAACCTTGACAGGTTTATCCGATACATTCACTATCTCCACACGCTGTGTTCCTTTCTGGTCCTTGACCACACGTGCAAAACTCATATGATTGGTTTTCAGCCGGATCTTGTCCATGCTGAACCGGTAAATATCTTCCAGGGATTTCGGCTTCGGGATCACATCCCCCCTGATGGTAAGCACCTTGTTTGGTGTGGTGGCGTTGGAAACCACCGTAATGGTTTTACTGAATGGACCCGGCCTGTTCTTTGGATTGTATGTAGCACTTACAAAACCTTTCTTACCGGGCAGCACTGGCTCTTTAGACCAGTTCGGGGAAGTACACCCACAACTGGCATGAACCTGCTTGATCATCAGGGGAAGACTGCCTGTATTGGTAAAACCGAAATTTACGGTCACGGCACCGTCAGCTTCATTAATCTTTCCAAAATCATGCACCTCGCTATCGAAGGAAATATTCGCATCCTTGGTCTGTGCGTTGACAAACAGGCAGGGAAACAATAAAATCAAAGTCAGGAATATAATCTTGTTTTGCATCTGTTAAATGTTTTAAATCATCCTTGCGATTATCTGAATTTAGCCTTATTCCGGCATAACAAAAATAGTAAATATCTGTTTGTATATACATGTACGACCATTTTTCAATTGCAAAGGTTGCTTGTTAATAATGAACAAAATATCCTTAACTTTGCTCCTTACAGGTAAAGGAGGGAACCACCCGTACCATGAACGGAATTGTTAAAAAATATAGTGTCCTTGTCATCTTTTTCCTGCTGCTGGTTACACAATTATCGGGCCAGTTCTATTACGGTACCCAGATGACCTTTGGCAAGAACAGGGTTCAGTTCAATGATTTCTACTGGTATTTTTACCGTTACGAGAAGTTTGATGCCTATTTCAATCAATCCGGGAAAGCAATCGCCAATTACACTGCCGATTTCCTGTCGGAAGAGATCGAACATGCCGAAGAATTTTTTGATTATACCCTTGAAAAACGGTTGATTTTCATTGTTTACAACAAGCTTACTGATTTCAGACAGAGCAACATAGGATTGGTTTCGGGCAGGGAGGAAACCAACACGGGGGGCATTACCAAGGTGATCCGGAACAAGGTATTCGTCTATTTTAACGGGGATCATAAGGAATTTGAGCAGCAGATCAGCGCAGCAATCGGGGAGGTGGTCATTAACGAAATGCTATACGGTAATGAGTTCCGGGAAAACCTGACCAATTCAACCCTGATCAACCTGCCGGACTGGTATACCAAAGGATTGATTTCATACTTGTCGAGGGACTGGGATTTTGAAATTGAGAACCGGGTGAAGGATGGTATCCTGACAGGTGAATTTGAAAGGTTTAACTGGCTCACCGGCGAGGATGCCATGCATGCAGGGCATTCTTTCTGGAAATATGTTGCGGAGACTTATGGGGAATCTGTCATTCCGAACATCATTTACCTTACACGTATCAATAAGAATGCGAACAGTGGCTTTCTTTATGTCCTTGGCTTTTCGATCAAGGATCTGTCTTATGACTGGATGGCATATTACCTTGACCAGTATGATGAAAGCAGGACAGAAAGAGAGTTGCCAGCATCGGGTAAGATCATCAGAAAACCCAATAAGAAAAGGGTTTATAACGAGATAAAGATGAGTCCGGATGGTAATTATATCGCCTATACCACCAATGAACTTGGACAGTATAAGATTTTTTTACATGATACACGTACCGGTAAGACCAAGCGGCTGCTGAAGCGGGAACACCGGCTTGACCAGATCCCGGATTATACTTATCCCATATTGGCATGGCACCCTACCAGCAGGATCCTTTCATTTATCACCGAGGAAAAAGGCGGATTACGCCTTTATTATTATATGCTTGATGACAGGAATCTGACAGACAGGAACCTGGTATTTTTTGAAAAAGTCCTGGATTTTGATTATTCGGATGACGGGTTTAAAATCGTGCTTTCGGGGATCAACAGGGGGCAAACAGATATATATGTCCACACCATTGCTGCCGGGACCAACGAGCGGTTGACAAACGACATTTATGATGATTTCAATCCCAGGTTCATAAACCATTCCAAACAGATCATTTTCAGCTCGAACCGACCCCAGGATACGACAGAATACCATGTTGAAGGAGAACCATTGAACAGCCGCTACCTGCCGCATAATCTTTATGTGATCGATTATGCCACACGCCAGAAAAAGATCAGTAAGGTTTCAGAACACCATTTTATCAACGATGTACAGCCCTTTGCCATCGGCAATAATAAATTCACCTACCTGAGCGATGCGAATGGACTGATAAACAGGTATGTGGCGGATTATGACAGCACGATAAGCTTCATCGACACAACCACCCATTACCGGTATTATTCGCAAACCCATCCCATTACCAATTATAAACGGAACATCCTGGAGCATGATGTCAATCCTGAAACAGGGGAATACGCTGAGATCGTCTTCCATGATAACCGGTATTATATGTACAAGGATGAACTGGACCCCATGCCCGATGCCTTTGGAGGAGAATTTACCAATACGGCTTTCCGGGAGTCGCATACAGCCAAGCTTAGGAAGATCGACAGCCTGAAAAGTGTGAAAAAGGAAGTGATCGCCATCCAGGAAATAGTGGACAACCAGATCATCACACAGTCCGCCGACACCATTGATCTCGACAGGCAGATGATCGATATCAACAATTACGTCTTTGAGCTTGAAAAGCTTAATTATTATAATGAAAAGTTTGCCGAAGATAACCTGAACCTGGTCATGGATACAAACGCTTTTATACGGCCTCCGCCAAGAATATATGAAACTGCATTCTATACAAATTATGTGGCCAGCCAGATAGATTTCAGCTTTTTGAACGCCTCCTACCAGACCTTTACAGGGGGTGCTGTCTATTATAATCCCGGTTTCAACCTGATGTTCAAACTGGGCACAAATGATCTTTTTGAAGATTATAAAATAACCGCCGGGGTCAGGCTTGCTGCAGATTTCGACAGCAATGAATACCTGCTCAGTTTCGAGAATCTCAAACGAAGGCTTAATAAACAGCTGATTTTTCACCGGCAGGTATTTAAAAACAGGTGGGAGCGCGCCTATTTCAAATCCTTCTCCCACAACCTGATGTTCAAATTGCGCTGGCCGTTTAACCAGGTTTCAGCATTCGAGGGGACCATCAACGGGCGGTATGACAATTACGTTTTCCTAGCCACTGAACTCAAGTACCTGAACGAGGAAAATATACAGAATTTCTGGGGTGGACTCAACCTGGCCTATATTTTTGACAATACCAGGTATATGGGCCAGAACCTTCACCACGGAACACGGCTGAAACTATTCGTTGAAGGCTATCAGCAGTTTAACGACAAGATGTGGGATCTTTATTCTGTGGGACTGGATGCCAGGCATTATGTGAAAATACACCGGACACTGATCTGGGCAAACCGTTTCGCCACTGCATCCTCATTCGGCAGAAGCCGGATCATTTACTACCTGGGAAGCGTGGATAACTGGATTAATTTCTCTTCGAAGGTGCAGCAGTTCGACCAGAGCATCCCCATAGATTACAGCAAGAATTATTCCTACCAGACCCTGGCGACAAATATGCGGGGATTTACCCAGAACATCCGCAACGGGGATAAATTTGCCGTTTTCAATACCGAATTGCGCTGGCCGGTGATCCGGTATTTTGCCAACCATCCCATCAGTAATAATTTCCTGAATAACTTCATGATCGTAGGTTTTGGGGACATTGGGACCGCCTGGAATGGCACGCATCCCTGGTCCGGCGACAACGCCTATGACAGCGAGGTCATTGAAAGCGGTCCCCTGACCATCACAATTGATTCGAACCGGCAACCCATAGTGGCCGGGTATGGTTTCGGTGTCCGTTCCATGTTGCTGGGTTACTGGATCCGGCTGGACTGGGCATGGGGGATAGAGAATAACATCATACTGCCACGTATCTTCTATTTCTCAATGAACCTTGACTTTTAACCACGTTAATCCCGGACCCATGAGCATCAATGAAATCCTGATCCTCGTCGCCATAGGTGTACTTGCCGGATTTATCAGCGGAAGCCTGGGGGTTGGCGGGGGGATAATTATTGTACCCGGACTGGTCTTCTTCCTCGGGCTTACCCAGCACCAGGCACAGGGTGTCAGCCTGGGCATGATGCTCGCCCCTATCGGACTTGTGGCATTCATCAATTATTATAAGGCGGGACATATCAATATTAAATATTCCATATTGCTGCTGGCCGTATTCTTCATCGGGAGTTACCTGGGCTCCCTCATGGCAGTCCAGTTACCGTCCGCTACCCTGAAGAAAATATTCGGGGTCCTGATGCTCATTGCCGGAGCCCGTATGATTTTCTGGCCATGACCCATGACAATACACCATGAACCTTAAAGAAACCATTCAAAACCTGGCAGATGAACTGTTTCCGGAAATCCAGGAAATCAGAAGGTATATTCACCGGCACCCCGAATTATCATTCCATGAGCATAAAACAGCCGACTATATCTGTGGTTTGCTCGGGAAGGAAAATATCCCCTTCCGGCAAGGGATTGCCGGAACAGGTATCCTGGCCGACATAGCAGGAAGGGGCGAAGGGAAGATCATAGCCCTTCGTGCAGATATGGATGCGCTGCCGATACAGGAAGAAAATGCGACAGATTACCGTTCAATCAATGATGGCAAAATGCATGCATGCGGTCATGATGTACATACAGCATGTCTGATCGGTGCCGCCAGGATCCTGAATAAACTGAAGGACCGGTTTCCCGGTAAGGTGAAATTAGTATTCCAGCCAGCCGAGGAAAAGGCACCTGGAGGTGCCAGGCTCATGTTGAATGAAAAACTATTCGGCAGGGAAGAACCCGATCTGATGATCGCCCAGCATGTATACCCCGTCATGTATACGGGCAGGATTGGATTCAAGGCAGGCAAATACATGGCATCGAGTGATGAGATCTACATTACTGTCAGGGGAAAGGGAGGGCATGCCGCCATGCCTCATCAGACCACCGACAGTGTCTTGATTGCTTCACACATCCTCGTCGCCCTGCAGCAGATCGTCAGCCGGCATGCAGAAGCCTCCACACCTACCGTACTATCAATCGGGAAGGTGCTGGCCAACGGGGCTGTTAATGTTATCCCACCGGAGGTGAAGATGGAAGGCACCTTCCGGACCATGGATGAAAACTGGCGCAAGGAGGCCCACCGCAGGATGATCAATATGGCGCAATCCATAGCGGACAGTATGGGTGCAAGCTGTACCTTCGAGATCGTGGAAGGGTATCCGGTGCTCTACAATGATCCCGGGGTAACAGCCAAATCAATCGAGTTCGCCCGGACCTACCTGGGCAAAGATAGGGTTGATGAACTGGATATCAGGATGACAGCAGAAGATTTTGCATTTTTTGCACAGGAGTATCCCTCTGTCCTGTACCGGCTTGGCGTTAGAAAACCAGGGCAGTCCCAGCCCCTGGAACTGCATACACCTCATTTTGACATTGACGAGGAAGCCATTAAAACCGGCACAGGTACCATGGCATGGCTTGCGCTGGCTCATCTGAAGGAGGCCTGAGGGTAAGGGCCTTCAGCAATCTGAATCCAGTTCAAATAATAACAACTGTTGATTAATCCACTTGTATTAAAAGAAATAGAATATAAATTTGTACCCAAGTTTGTTTTACTAAAAATCCTTATCGAAAATGGCATATGTAATAAACGATGAATGCACAGCCTGCGGGGCATGTATTGATGAGTGCCCGGAGGAGGCTATCTCCGAAGGTGATATCTATGTTATTGACCCGGAAAAATGTACAGACTGTGCTTCCTGTGCAGACGTTTGCCCGGTAGAGGCTATCCATCCGGAATAATACCTCAGAAGCACCGGTATAGTGGCATTATAAAGCTGGTCCGGATAAATTTTTAACCGGATCAGTTTTTTTTAAGGATTGTATTTTGAGAGTGTGAGGATCTTCTGGTAATCATGCTCATCCATCAAATCCTGCAGGGAAACACTGGAATTATGCCGCATATAATCCTCCACTATTCTCCATCCAAGCCAGACAGCCGCCCGTGCCGGAGATTCCCTGGTAAAGTCACTGGTAAAAGGACCGCTACCTGTAAATTTCTGTATGGTCATCCGGTCGGTCTTGAATAGGACCTTCTCCTCGACCAGGTATTCCCACATCCTGGATTCATTGTTCTGGCAGAATCTCATTTGTCCGGAAGTAAAACCCATGATCAGGCTGTCTGGCTGTTCCGGCAACATCCATTTGGTAAAGTAGGCATTCCGTCCGTGGTAAATCATGTTGGATAGTACATTGTCCATTGAATCATTGAATTCGAATTCAGTAATGCCCCAGCCAAGCAGGCAATCACTGGGGATTTTCGCTGGATGCATGTTATTGATCTGATACTTATGCCTGGCCAGTCTCTTGTAGAATTCTGTATCCCTTCCCAGGTAGTTGTCCAGTCCCACAGCCAACAAACCATCTGATGTGACGATGGACTGATTGAACCTTGAGATAAAACTGTAGACCTCCGGGACCGGCATCTCCGGAAAATGATGATGATAACGTTTGAAGGCATTATTTAACTCGGTTTCCAGGGCATCAAGGTCAGGGAATACTTCCATGGTCACCCGGTATACCTCATTGTTCAGGTAATCCGTTAAAAAGCTTTTCAGATAATCGGTATATGTTACCTGGTCCGATCCCCCTATGTTAATGATCCTGTAATTAAATATGTCAAAGAAATCACCATACCGGTCTTTCAGCATCGGGATGGCTGCGGGAATGCTGTCGAAGTCCAGGCCGAACAGATCCTCTTCAAACCGGTATATCTGCAGGTCCATTTCAATCCCGGCAATATCCGTATGGTAAGGGTCCTTTTTACAGGCTTGAAAAAGCATTACGAATACCAGAGATACAGGCAACACAAGCATCCCCGTCGTTGGTAAGTATTTCAATCTTTTCTCCACGAATATTTTACTTTTGTACTATGCAAAAGTACATATTAAGTCTGATCATTCTGGTTTACTCATCGCAGATATTCTCACAGAAGCTGAGTTTCAGCGTTGTGGTGGATCCCCAGGTCACATGGATGAAATCAAATTCACAGCGCATAAAAAAAGAAGGATACAATTTCGGATATAATTTCGGGCTGGTCATGGATGAGTACTTTGATGACAATTATGCGATTTCAACCGGACTCACCATCCTGAATACCGGAGGGAACCTGCATTACCTTGATTCAATGGAATTTAATTTCGGTTCGGGAACCGATACCCTTCCGGGGGGTACAACCCTAAAGTATAACCTACGGTATATCACCATCCCTTTCAGCCTGAAGTTTAATTCTACAGAGATCGGTTATACAACGATGTTTGCACACATTGGTTTAAACAACCATATCAATATCCGGTCCACCGCCGATGTACCTTCCCAGAATATCAGCGGGGAAGACATCAAAAATGAGATCAATAGGTTTTTGATGTCCTATTTTATCGGGGGAGGTGTAGCATTCTCTTTCGGGGGGGATTTTGCCATCCTGGGGGGTATCTACCTGATAGGTGCGATCTGGGATGTAACCAAGAATAAGGATTACCGGGCGTTTATTAATGCCGTGGCCCTGCGCCTCGGTGTAAAATTCTGATCATGATGAAAGTTGTCCTCGCACAGTTAAACTACCACATTGGCAACTTTGCCGAGAACATTACCAGGATAGCCTATGAGGTAAAAAAAGCCGAGGGCCTGGATGCGGATCTGATTGTATTCTCTGAACTGGCGGTGACCGGGTATCCGCCACAGGACCTGCTGGAGTATGGCAGTTTTATTGAAGAAAGCACCCAAGCCATCGGGCAACTTGCTTCGATCAGTAATCATGTCGGCATCCTGATCGGGGCCCCTACCCTCAACCCCAATCCCACAGGTAAAAAACTTTTCAACTCTGCTTACTTCCTGTATAATGGCCAGGTTGAGCAGGTGTTTCACAAGACCCTCCTGCCGACTTACGATATCTTTGACGAATACAGGTATTTCGAACCAAACCGGGAATATCAGCTGCTGCATTTTAAAGGCAAAAAAATCGCAGTAACCATCTGTGAGGATCTGTGGTTTGACCAGCCAGCGGAAAATGCCTTTTCAAACAGCCGGCTGTATACGGAGAATCCGCTTGAAAAACTGGCCGGACTGGACCCGGATCTGATCATCAACCTGGCCGCATCCCCGTTTTCATATCTGCGGCAGCAGGTTAAAACTGAAATTTTTACCAACAATGCCCGTAAATTCAAACTGCCCATCATCTATGTCAATCAGGTGGGCGCACAAACAGAGCTGGTTTTCGAGGGCGGCTCCCTGGTTGTGGACAGGCATGGAAAGATCATCAGGTCACTCAATTTGTTCAGTGAAGACAGCCAGCTGGTCGACCTTGATGACCTGCTGATGGACCGGTTGCCTGAAACGCAGCATCAGCCATGGGAAAGGCCTGAACTGATCTATCATGCCCTTCTGCTGGGGATCAGGGATTATTTTAACAAGATGAATTTCCAGAAAGCTACCCTGGGATTGTCAGGAGGTATTGATTCAGCTGTTACCCTTGTCCTGGCGGCCGAAGCCCTGGGAGCAGAAAACCTCCTGGTGCTCCTGATGCCCTCGAAATACTCATCGGATCACTCCCTGAAAGATGCCAAAAAGCTGGCCGGGAACCTGGGTGTCTCCTATCAGGTTATTCCCATACAGGAGACATTCGAGTCTTTCCTGAGCGACCTGAAACCACTGTTTGCGGACCTGCCTGAAGATATTACGGAGGAAAACCTTCAATCCAGGATCAGGGGAACATTGCTCATGGCACTCTCCAATAAATTCGGCCATATCCTGCTGAACACCAGCAACAAGAGTGAAGCAGCAGTGGGTTACGGGACTTTGTACGGAGATATGGCCGGCGGTCTTTCAGTCCTCGGAGATGTCTATAAAACAGATGTTTACAGGCTGGCCGAATTCATCAACCGGCAGCATGAGATCATCCCTGAGAATATCCTTACCAAACCTCCATCAGCAGAGTTAAAGCCTGATCAGAAAGATACTGACAGCCTCCCGGCATATGATATCCTTGATCAGATACTGTATGCTTACATCGAACAGCAGAAAGCCCTGCCCGATATCATTGCCCAGGGCATGGATGCAAAACTGGCAGAACGTATTATCAGGCTGGTCAACCAGAATGAATACAAGCGTTACCAGACCCCCCCCATCCTGAGGATCTCTTCCAAGGCATTTGGTGTCGGTCGACGGATGCCTCTTGTAGCGAAATATTGATATGCTTTGTATTTTTTTTGTTACATTTGCATGTTTTACAACACATACCTTATACCATAAATTATTTCCGGACATGACATGCGAGGAGTGCATTGACAATAAGATGTCAGTCTTCAGTGTTCTTTCCCCTGAAGAAAAGGAATTACTGAGAAGGAACAATTCCAGCCATCATTATAAGAAGGGAGATATCATCTTCAAGGAGGGGGATAAACCAACAGGTTTGCTCTGGATCGCCGAAGGAAAGGTCAAGATATTCAAGGAAGGCGTCGGTGGGCGTGAACAAATTGTAAGGATGGCCAAACCGGTTGGTTTTATCGGTTACAGGGCCCTGTTTGCCGAGGAAAATCATTCTGCAACAGCCGTTGCCATTGAAGATTCTGACATTTGTACCATTGAAAGAGAGACCATTTATAAATTGCTCCGGTCAAATGCTGAATTATGTCTGAGTATTATCAAGGCATTTGCGACAGAACTGGGATTTTCAAACAACCGGACAGTCACCCTTACCCAGAAACATATCAGGGGAAGACTTGCCGAATCCCTGATCTTTTTAAAAGATACCTATGGCTTTGAGGACGATAACAGCACCATCAAGATCTACCTCTCAAGGGAGGACATCGCCAACCTTTCCAATATGACTACCTCCAACGCCATCCGCACCCTGTCAACCTTTGCCAGTGAAGGTGTCATTGGTATCGATGGCCGCAAAATAAGGATCCAGGATCTGCAGAAACTTGAACGGATCAGCGAGCTGGGTTAACCGGGAATGAAAAGGATCCTCTATTACCTGGTTTATTCGGTTCTCTGGCTGATCACCCTCCTGCCTTTACGCGTCCTGTACCTTTTTTCTGATTTTGTTTATCTGATTCTATATTACCTGGTCGGATACCGGAAAAAAACGGTTTACCAAAACCTGAGGAATTCCCTGACGGATAAATCGCCGCAGGAGATCAACCGCATTGCCAGGTGGTTCTACAGACAATTATGTGACTATTTTATCGAATCTGTCTACCGGATCCATATGGATGAAAAGGAGAATTCCAAAAGAATGCATTTCAGAAACCCGGAAAAACTCCAGGAATATTATAAGCAGGGGAAGAGCATAGTCCTGTTGTTGAGTCATTACGGTAACTGGGAATGGCCCACACGCATAACAAGGCTGTCATCCCATACCATACTGGCCATATATAAGCCGCTGCAAAACAAATATTTTAACAGATTATTTCTGCAGTTGAGGGGACAATTCGGGGCCATTGGCATCCCGATGGAATCAACCCTGAGAAACCTGGTGACCTACCAGAAGGACAAAAAACCTGTGGTTCTGTTTACATTGGCTGATCAGCGTCCGCAGTGGACCAGTATCCAGCACTGGACTACCTTCCTGAACCAGGATACCCCGGTGATAACCGGACCTGAAAAAATTGCCAGGAGATTTAATTATCCGGTGATCTTTCTGGACATACAGAAAATAAAAAGGGGTCACTACAGCGGGGAATTTAAGCTTATTTCTGAGGATCCAATAAAAGATCCGGAATTTCATATAACCAGGAAATATCATGCCCTGGTTGAAAGAAAGATTCAGGAGCGGCCTGAGTTATGGCTCTGGTCGCATAAACGCTGGAAGTATTTCAGGCATGAAGCGCAGAACCCAATGTATATCGGAAATTTGTCCAATCCATGACCATGGAAATAAATAAAATGGCCCTGATTGAGCTGGGAGGATCCCATGAGGAAACCCTCTATTCCCAGGTTCTTTTCCTGAAAAAGTATGGTTTCCAGGTACATATTATTCTTTTTGAAGATCACTATCGCCGCATCATTGCATTCCCGGAAGTCGATACCTGGAAGTGCTATAAAAAACCACATGGATGGCCGGCCGAATGGTATCTGGTGTTCCGCCTGCTGATATACCTGAAAAGCCAGGGAATCAGAAAAGCTGTGCTGAATACCGCAGAAGGTAACATTGTCAGAAAACTCAGTATGGCTGCTGGTAGTTTTACAGAATTCACGGGGATAATACACCTTTGTTCAAAACTCTGGACCAGCCGCAGTCAGAAGATCATCAGCCGTAAGGTTAAAAAATATTTCGTGCTGGCTGATTTTATGCAATCTAACATTGACCAGAGACGGACGGCTGTTGCTATCGAGTGTTTTTTTCCGATCAATTTCCCGATGGGAAGGGATCAGAATGCCGGACAGCGGCAGGACGGAGAAAAGAACCCGGAATATCAGATCTGCATAACGGGCGCGGTGGATTTTGCCAGACGTGATTACCACTCCCTTCTTGATGAGATGCTTGTAAAAGAGGTTCCTGAAGGAGTGAGGTTTATCCTGCTGGGGCGAACAACTAGCGATGATGGGAAGGCATTAGTAGCCAGGATCAGGGAAATGGGATTCGAAAAATATTTTACATTATTCGATGATTTCATCCCTCACAACCACTTCTACAGGATCCTGAAGAATGCCTGGCTTGTGCTCCCGCTCCTCACACCACGTTGCAAAGATCACACCGATTACCTGAAATACAAAGTTACCGGCAGTTTTAACCTCGCTTACGGTTTTCAGATCCCGATGCTGCAACATGAATCCTTTGCCGGCGACCGGATAATCAGGGAAACATCGGTTTTTTACCAAGACGGGAACCTGCTTGAAACGGTGAACCAATGCAAGGAAAATCCTGAAATGTTGATGACTATCAGAGAACGGATGTCAAGCCTGCCTGAATTCCGGTTTGAATCTCAGGCTGAGAAGTATATCCATTTTATTTATGGGAACCGCCATTTTCGGCCGTGATAAAATCACGTACCTCTTCAATGGTATGATCAATGGTAAAGAGGGATTCAACACGTTCGTATCCCTTGTTGCCAAACTCCTGCCTCAGTTTTTTATTTTCCGCCAGCTCAATCACCTTCTGGGCCATGGCTTCAACGTTTCCGCGCGGCACCAGGAAGCCCGTCTGACCGTTATGTACAACTTCTGCTGAGCTCTTGATATCGAAAGCGATCACCGGTTTCTTTTCTGCCATGGCCTCCACCATCACATAACCAAAACCTTCCCATAAAGAGGTCAACAGGAAAATATCGATATCCATGTAAAACTGCTCTACATTGTCGATGAAACCCAGGAACAACACTTCCTTGTGCACATTCCTCAGCCTGGCCTGTTTTTTCAACCAGGTTTTCAGTTTTCCGGTGCCGGCAACCAGGATCCTGAATTTGATCCCCCTCTCCTTGAGGATCTCTGCCAGGTGGATCAGGTAAATCTGGCCCTTTTCTTCGGACAGCCTGCCTGCGTTGCCCAGAATGATCTCCCCGTCTCTTCTCCGGTAGATCTGCTTCTTTTTGAGTTTTTCCCTGTCAATCAATTCAATACCCGGATAAATGACCTGTATCTTGGACGGATGGATAAGTTTTGGATTATTGGCCAGGATTGACCGTTTCGTCTCTTCGGAATTGGCGATCATCCTGGTTATGATCCGCCGGTACAGGAACCTGTTCAGGAATGTATTCCTGACCGGGATGGCATTCGCCCGTTTGTAGATTATGTTGTCTACACCCGCCAGTCTTGCTGCTATTCCTGCTACTTTCAGATCAGAAGACAGGTTCATAACCAGTGTCCTTACCCTTTCCCTCTTGAAAACCCTCCGGAGCCGCATGACCTTGATCGGATTCAGGAAACTCAGATTGCTTACGGTTATCGCCCGGTGGTTTACACGGGCATCCTTAATTTTCTTCATCAGTTCACTCCTGGGATGGGAATAAACAAATACATTATAACCCATTTTTGCCAGCCCGGTGGACAGGTCATAATGCCATTTTTCCCCTCCGCCCCAGGTTTTCAGGCTGTTGAAGAAGCATATCCTGTTTTTTGAAGCATTGGCAGCATCTTTATACAGTTTCCGCAGTTTGGAATATTTCAGGAAGGTCTCATGGGCCGAATTCAGACTGATGACCAGGCCGTAAAAACCATCCATGAATCCCGACTTGATAATATAGTCGCGGAACAATCTCCAGAATGGATGGAACAATATATTGAACCAGGATGCCTTCCTGCCGACTTCATAGAAAGATTTGGCGGCTATGTCCGAGAATTTATTGATCTGCTCTATGTGCTGGTGGATCGTGTAATATGAATAATGCAGGAGGTCCCCCTTCAGGAATTTCCTGGTAGCCCCTTTCTCCAGGATAAACCTGTCGTGCGGGTTCATGCCCCCCCACTCTCCTTTCCGGCTGTCCCACAACCTCAGTTTCCGGGAAGGGTACCAGCTGGAATGGCGGATCCACTTTCCGCAATAATTGGTCATGCGGTTGAAATAATAACCATCATACTCCCAGTTCTCCTTCACGGCCTTGATAGAGGCCTTCAGCCTGGGTGAGAGTACCTCGTCGGCATCGAGTGACAGGATATGTGGATATCTTGCCTGAGAGATGGCCCAGTTCTTCTGTTCAATATGGCCATCGAACCGGTGCTGTATGAACTTTACCCCGTACAGTTTACATATTTTCTCAGTATCGTCAGTGGAATAGGAATCAACAACGACAATCTCATCGGCAATATCATTCACCGATTCCAGGCATCTGCCGATGTTTCTCTCTTCATTGAGAGTGATTATGACGACCGATAGGTTTGTCATCCACAGCTTTTTTTCAGGATTTCGAAATTAATAAATATATTCTATTCCTGGAAATAGACCCTTTTAACCCTTTCTGAAAGACCTGCCAGTATTTCATACGGGATGGTGCCTAATTTTTCTGCCAGTTCGGTGACCGGGTGACCGGGACCGAAGATGATGACCTCATCTCCCTCATTCGCTTCCAGATGGGTGAGATCAATCATGGTCATATCCATGCAAATGTTTCCCAGCACAGGTGCTGCCGCACCATTCAGATGAAAGCAGATACCATGCCGTCCGAGATCTCGCCTGAGTCCGTCTGCATATCCGATTGGGACAACACCAACGGTCATGTCAGCCGGGGCAATGAAATTCCGGCTGTATCCGACCGATTCTCCTTTCCTGACGGGTTTGATCTGGGAAATGATGCTCTTCAGTGTACTGACTGGTTTGAGTTCTTCATCTATATGCTGGCCGATCCCATACAGTCCTATACCAAGCCTTACCATATCAAAGGAGGCCTCAGGGAACCTTTCTATGCCGGCAGAATTAAGGATATGCCGGAGGATCTCGTAGGGATACTGGTCCCGGATCCTGGAACTCATTCGTTCAAACGTCTCTATCTGCTTCAGGGTGAATGCATCATTGGCAGGGTCGTCAGCAGTCCCAAGATGTGAAAAGACCGACCTGATCCTTACATGCCGGTTCTGTCGCAATATTTCAAACAGCTGGTCCAGCTCATCTTCCCTGAAACCCAGCCGGTTCATGCCGGTTTCCAGTTTCAGGTGGACGGGATAGGATACCAGGTTCCTTTTTGCCAGTGCACCAAGAAATGAGAACAGGCTCCTGAAATTGTAAATCTCCGGCTCCAGGTCATGATCCATCATCCCGTCAAAGCCTGAAACTTCGGGATTCATTACCAGGATGGGGAGATGTATTCCCGCTTCCCGAAGGACTATGCCTTCGTCCACATAAGCAACGCATAGATAATCGACCCGCTGGTATTGCAATGCATTGGCTATTTCCTGTGAACCGCTTCCATAGGAAAATGCCTTTACCACAACCATGATCCGGGCCGTTGTTTTTGACCGGTAGATATTCAGGTTATGGATAAGCGCATTCAGATCGATCTCGAGAATGGTCCGGTGATTCTTCTGCTGGAGACGGCTGGTTATTTTTTCGAACCGGAAGGACCTTGATCCCTTTATCAGGATGGCCTCGTTCCTGAAGTCATGTGCGGTAATATACGACATGAATTCAGCCGTGCTCAGATAGAACTGTGCACTGGCAGGGAACTGCCGGCGCATACGCATCAGCGCGGGACCAATCCCTATAAACCGGGATACCCCTTTCCGCTTTAACAGTGCAGATACCTCGGCATACAGTATGCCCTCCTCTTTCCCTGATTGCAAAATGTCGGAGAGGATCAGTGTTTTAACCGCATGCTGATGCTGCTGGTTCAGGTAATCGAGTGCAATGGACAGGGAATTCAGATCGGAATTATAGGTATCATTGATGATGGTGCATCCATGCAGGGCCTTCACCATCTCTAGCCTCATGGCTACCGGGTTCAGATCAGCCATGCGTGACTGGATCACCAGGGGAGGCATTTCGAGTAACAGCATCAGGGAGACAACATGCATGGCATTTTCGATGGAAGCCTTGTCATGAAATGGGACCAGCAAGTCAAGGCTGATATCCCCGAAAGTGATATCCAGCCTGGTTCCCTCCTCGCCTGCCCCATCCCGCCTGGATACCCTTACATCGCTTTCTTTTCCGAAAGACCAGGGAAATAATTTCTCCGCCCTGAACCGCTTTGTGATAATGCGGTTAACCACCTCCTGGTCACTGCAATAAATGATCTTGGAAGAATCTTTGAACAGGATCAGTTTTTGCTCCAGCTTTTCTTCCATGTCCAGGAATCCTTCCTGATGAGCTTCCCCGATATTGGTAAATATCCCTATTGACGGCCTGATAATGGACTCCAGATTGATCATTTCCCCAGGACGGGAAATACCGGCCTCGAAAACCCCTGTTTCAGCATGCTGGTCCAGTAACAATACCGAGAGCGGTACCCCAATCTGTGAATTGTAGCTTTTGGGACTCCTGACAATTTTCTGGTCAGGTGACAGGGCCTGGTTGATCCATTCCTTGACAATTGTTTTCCCGTTACTGCCTGTAATGCCGATGACCCTGCAGCCATACCGCCTCCTGTGTGCTGCCGCCAGTGCCTGCAGCGCCTTCAGGGAATCCTTTACCAGGATAAAGGATGCATTCCCGGGAGGGTACGCAGGAAGTTCCTCGACAAGAAAGGCTTTTATACCGCGGTCCAACAACTCCGGAATGAATGCATGCCCGTCATGGCGGTCCCCCCGTATAGCCACAAAAAGCGTCGCTTCAGGCTGGTGCAGGGTCCGGCTGTCAGTGCTGATGCCACTGATCACCTCCCCGGGCGAACCCGTTAATTCCCCGCCAACCATGGCAGCTATATCCCTGGTAGTATATTCATCCATTACTCAGCGCGGGCAACATTATAACATTTCCTGCACAGCGGTTCATAAAGATCTTTCTCGCCCAGCAGCACAAGTTTATCCGCCTTCCCTTTCCTGTGTGTATGATGGGCCAGGTTCCCGCACCTGACACAGATGGCATGGACCTTTGTAACATATTCTGCAGTGGCAATGAGTCCGGGAATCGGACCAAATGGCCGGCCCATGAAATCCATGTCAAGTCCCGCAACAATCACCCTGATACCCTTATTGGCCAGGGTATTACATACTTCTATCAGTCCCATGTCAAAAAACTGTGCCTCATCCACCCCGACCACATCCACATTATTTGCCAGCAGCAGTATGTTCCCTGCGGTAGATACCGGTGTTGACCGGATGGCATTCTCATCATGTGAAATCACCTCATCCTCAGAATAACGAACATCAATCTGGGGCTTGAATATCTCCACCTCAAGCATGGCAATCGTGGCCCGTTTCAGACGCCTGATCAGTTCTTCTGTCTTGCCGGAAAACATGGATCCTGTAATCACTTCTATCCATCCTCTTTTCTCTGTCTTATTTGCAGTGGTCTCAATGAACATCGGGTAAGAAAATCGTATTTTTATCGTTATTTTTACAAAAATAACGCACATTTATGGAAAGCAAGTACAATATCACTGAAATAATCACCCAGGTTGGGGACATTGGAGAGCTGGTCAGCCGGATGAAAACAGAAGGTCCGGTTCATGCCATCGAAATAGATATCGTCCTGGAAAAAATCAGGAACCTTTACACCGATGTTTCCAACCTGAAAGAGCTCAATATTCCGGCAGCGAAGCAGGGCGCGGAACCAGCAAAGGTGAAAGCGGAAGAACCGGCAAAAGGCCAGGCTGAAGGACCGGCGATGCAGGCAGGGGTGCAGGAAGAGAAAACACTGGTACCCCCCGAAATTAAAGCATCCGAAGAACCAGCCACGATCGCAGATAAATTCAAGGGAGAGAAAAAATTCATCAATGAAAGACTTGGCGATAACGGGAACAGGCAGGATGTGTCATCAAAACTTCAGTCCAAACCCATCCGGGATATCGGGACATCCCTTGGCCTGAACGACCGCTTCAAGCTGATCAATGAGCTTTTTAACGGGGATAAGGAAAGTTACCAGCAGACCATCAACATACTGGATAATGCGACTAACTTCAATGAAGCCTTCAACTATATCAGTACCTCCTACGACTGGGACATGGAAGATGAAGCTGTCCAGATGTTACTTGACCTGGTCAGAAGAAAATTCATAGTGAACAAGAATGAGTAAGCTATACATCGTGCCTACTCCCATCGGGAACCTGGAAGATGTTACCCTCAGGGCCCTCAGGATACTGGAAGATGTCGACCTGATCCTGGCAGAAGATACCCGGAAAACAGGGATACTGCTCAGGAGACACAAGATCACAAAAAAAACCCTTTCACATCACAAATTCAATGAACACAGGTTCGTTGAAAAGCTCAGTGACAGGATCCTGAACGGGGAAGTGATGGCCCTTGTTTCCGAGGCTGGCACCCCGGGCATCTCTGATCCGGGATACCTGCTTATCCGCGAGTGCATCAGAAAACAGGTTGAAGTGGAATGCCTGCCGGGCCCCACAGCCTTCATACCCGCCCTGGTGGCATCCGGGCTTCCCTCTGACAGGTTCGTATTTGAAGGATTTCTCCCCCAGAAAAAAGGAAGGCAGAAGAGACTGAACGAGCTCAAGGAAGAAACCCGTACCATCATCCTTTATGAAGCCCCGCACCGCATCCGCAAATGCCTGCATCAGCTCATGGAGTTTTTCGGAAAAGACAGACCGGCCTGCCTGGCCAGGGAACTCACTAAAATTCATGAACAGTTTAACAGGGGAACACTGGAGGAGATCCTGGCCATGCTGGGAGATTCGGATCCCAAAGGGGAATGTATCATCCTGGTTGGAGGCAGGTAGCATCCGGAGTGTACGATTCCGTGCATTCACTGCCTTAAAACCGTTCACTTTACATTCTGAGAATTTCTCTGTCACAGGAATCATCTCATTGATTATCTAGGCTTTAATCACTTTGGCACAATTGATGGGCTCTTTTAAGCGGGGTTTTAAAACCTGGAGGTAAATCATGAAAACACTGGCTAAAACAATGTTTGTCCTGCTTATCCTTATGGCAGGCAGTCTTGGTATGCTGGGACAAAAAACCCTTCTCATTCATGATATCCGTCCCTTACTGGCATATTCCTCTGACATCCAAAGCGATATCGAACTCAGTGCAGAACATACTGCCAGCAGTTACTGGTTTTATATGGAAGAGAAAGTACAGTTGGAGGATTGGATGATCGAACAAAGCGAATGGAAGGATGAATCCAACACTGTTCCAGGCTCTGCCGTCAAGGTGGAACCGGAACCAGAACTGCGTATAGAGAGCTGGATGATCCAGCCATTTACAGCCGGATCACAGGAAACCTGGGATTTTCTCGTGGAAACGATTGAAGAACCACTCGAAGTCCGTAAATGGATGATATGCTGCACTGACTGGAACCTTAAGACCAGGCAGGCCGGTTTGCTTAAAATCCCTGCCATTACCATACAATAGGCGGCCCCGGCGCTTGTGTGCTGGTCCCGCACTCAATCCCCTGCCCTGGATTCAAAGTTATCCGGCAATTTCTTTTTCGTCTTGGCTCCTAATTCTTCGATCCGTTGTGCCCTTCGGATCAGGTTGCCTTTTCCCTCAGAGAGTTTACTGATGGCGTCATCATAACTCTTTTGTGTCAGTTTCAGCCTGTTGCCCAGATCGTTCAGGTCAGACAGCAGCGCATAAAATTTATCCAGCAGGTCCCCGCTCTGCCTGGCAATCTCAAGTGCGTTCTTATTCTGGTATTCCTGTCTCCACAGGCTGGCAATCATTTTCAGGGCAGCCAGCAGGTTGGTCGGTGAGATGAGCAGGATCCTCCGGTCGTATGCGAAATTCCAGATTTCCGGATCCTCCCTGATAGCCAGCAGGTATGCCGGTTCGACCGGCAGGAACATCATGATGAAATCGAGGGACTGAACCTGGTAGATATCGAGATAATCTTTGTTGCTCAGTTCAGTTACATGGTTCCTGATCGAGGTAAGGTGTTCCTTCAGATACCTCTCCCGGAGTTTCGGACTGTCGGCATCCACCAGCCTTTCATAGGCGGTCAGTGAGACCTTGGCATCAATGATGACGGAACGGTTTCCAGGGTAAGAAACCACTACATCCGGTTGCATACGCCGGCCATCATCCCCCTGGAAGGATGGCTGCACAATGTACTCACGGTCTTTTACCAGACCGGATTTTTCCAATATGCTTTCGAGTATCATTTCCCCCCAGTTCCCCTGCGACTTGGAGTCGCCTTTCAGTGCCCTGGTGAGGTTCTCAGCATCCTCTGCAATTTTTTTATTCAGTTCCGCGAGTCTCTTTACCTCTTCCTTCAGGCTGAAGCGCTGCTGGGCTTCCTTATCATATGCATCGCCAACCTTTTTTTCGAAATCCCGGATCTTTTCACCCAGTGGTTTCAACAGCTGGTCAAGATTTGACCTGTTCTGTTCCGTAAACTTTCTGGATTTCTCTTCAAGGATTTCGTTGGCCAGGTTTTTAAACTCAATCCTGAAACGATCCTGCAGGTTGCTGATCTCGGCTTTCTGTTCTTCCAGTTTTTCCTTCAGGTTTTTATGATCGGTGGTGGCCACCGCCAGGTCCCTCGTCAACCGGATCATCTCTTCTTCCCTGTCCCTTACCTGCCGGTCCCGTGCAAGGATCTCGGCTTCCAGTCCCCTTACCTTTTCCTTCATGTACTGCTGCCTTCCTGCCAGCCAGCTTCGCATCACAAGGTACACAATAACCCCGCCTGCAATTAATCCGATGACCAGGTATAAAACTTCCATAACTTCAAAAATAAAACCATTATCTTTAGTAACCAACAATCGGGTAAGTTTGGGCCATTATAAACATATTTTCTTTGACCTGGACCGGACGATATGGGACTTTGACCGCAACTCGGGGAAAACCCTGAAGGAGTTGTACTGTAAATACCATCTCGACCGGTCCATTGATGACCCGGAAGATTTTGTCCAGGTCTACCATGAGATCAACGGGCAATTATGGGGCCTTTACCGCAAAGGTGAAATGACCAAAGATATCCTGCGCACAAAACGCTTCAGGATGAGCCTTGCCCGGTTCGGGATCACCGATGATGATCTGGCCGAAAAGATCGGTGACGAATACCTTGATATCAGTCCCACGAAAACATTGCTGGTCCCCCATGCCCGAGAAATCCTTGCTTACCTTCAGACCGGTTACCGCCTGCATATCATTACCAACGGATTCCTGACCACCCAGCAGATCAAGCTGAAAAATTGCCGGCTGGAGCAATACTTCCAGAGCCTTACCACATCAGAGGTTGTGGGACATAACAAACCTCGTCCGGAGATCTTCCACCAGGCCCTGAGTTCCGTGAATGCCCGTAAAAAAGAAAGCCTTATGATCGGTGATGACCTTGAGGTAGATGTCCGTGGGGCCAGGAAATTCGGCATTGACCAGGTTTTTCTGAACCGGGACAGGGTCATACACCATGAACCGGTAACCTTCGAGATTGATACCCTGCTGGCATTGAAGGATATCCTTTAAAATCATCATCAATAGGGAAGGTCTGTATTATCCTCTAGCCCTTCCTGGTTCATTTTGGATTCGACGGTAAATGATCCGTTTGAATCATCTCCCGGCAGAGGCTGCAATGCATCCAGTTCCACAAATTTGGCAGATTCATCTTTGAATTTCAACTGGATATCACCAATGGGACCGTTCCGGTGTTTGGCAAGGATGATATCGGCGATACCAATCAGGGACCTCCCCTGCTCATCTTCGTAAATATCATATTTCTCGGGACGGTGGATGAAAATGACAAGGTCTGCATCCTGCTCAATGGCCCCGGATTCCCTCAGGTCAGATAATTGAGGCCGCTTGTTGCCCGACCTGAGCTCAACCGAACGGTTCAGCTGTGAAAGTGCGATGACCGGTACGTCCAGTTCCTTGGCAATGGCTTTCAGGGACCTGGATATGGTGCTTACCTCCTGTTCCCTGCTGCCCTTTGAATCCCCCGTACCCGACATCAACTGGAGGTAATCAACGACGATCATTTCAATATTGTGCTGAACCTTCAGGCGGCGGCACTTGGCCCGGAGCTCAAAGATGGATATGGCCGGGGTATCATCAATAAATATGGGTGCCTCCACCAGGCTCTTGATCTTATAATCGAGCTGTTTCCATTCATATTCTTCCAGCCGCCCGTTGCGTATGCGGTCAACAGGTAGTTCAGTCTCTGAAACGATCAATCTGGTCACCAGTTGAATGGATGACATCTCCAGTGAGAAAATGGCTATCGGGCGTTTGTGTTCAACGGCAATATTTCTGCCCATGGACAGCGCAAATGCTGTTTTCCCCATGGATGGCCTGGCTGCGATGATTACCAGGTCCGATTTTTGCCAGCCAGAGGTCAATCGGTCAAGCTTGGTAAAACCCGATGGTACACCACTGAGGTTATCTTCTCTTTTTGCAGCTTCCTCAATTTGATGAATGGCCTGTTTCACCAGGACATTGATCTTGGCTGTCTCCTTCTTGATGTTCCCTTCTGCGATCTCAAAAAGATCACTTTCTGCCTGGTCCAGCAAATCATCCACATCCATGGTTTCGTCGAATGCCTTCCGCTGTATATCGGAGGAAACCCTGATCAGCTCTCTCTGTATGTATTTCTGCTGAATGATCCTCGCATGGAATTCCAGGTGGGCTGCCGAGGCTACCTTGCTGGTCAGCTGGGTTATATAAAGCGGTCCCCCAACCTCTTCCAGTAAATTTTGTTTTTTCAGCTCTTCGGTTACAGTCAGGATATCGATGGCTTTTTCCTCCATGGAAAGATCGACAATTGCCTTGTATATTTTCTGGTGTACATCCTTGTAAAAACTCTCCGGTTTCAATATATCAAGCACGGAGAGAACCGCATCCTTTTCTAGCATGATCGCACCCAGAACCGCTTCCTCCAGGTCGACCGCCTGGGGCGGTAATTTCCCGTATTCCACATTCAGATTGCCCAGTTTCGGCGATGTCTGTGTATTCCCTTTTAATGCCATAAGATTTACCCAAATTCGAAATTCAAAGGTATGAAATGAGCCTGCTTCGGAGGGTCTGTCCCGCAATCCATTTTTAAACATCCCTCCGAATCTTATTAACGCGACCTGTTAAAAATTAATCTGTACCTTTATATATGGTGATTGCCGCCCAATCTCATTGTCGATATAAAAGAAATTGTCAACAATTCATGATCGTTTTTCCAAATGCCAAGATAAACCTTGGATTGAGGATACTCAGAAAAAGGCCTGATGGATTTCATGACCTGGAATCTGCTTTCCTGCCGGTCGGTTTGACAGATATGCTGGAACTAGTAGCCGCCTCAGGTAAAAATCCCGTCAAATCGCACAGGCTCACAGTGACAGGTATTCCCCTGCAATCCACGGAAGATAACCTGTGTATACGGGCCCTCCGGCTTCTGAGGGAGAGACACTTGATACCCGATGTAAACCTGCATCTGCACAAACGCATCCCCGCCGGGGCTGGCCTGGGAGGAGGATCATCCGATGCCGCATTTACCCTGCGGGCTTTGAATGAGATGTTCGGGTTAAGCCTGGATGTGCCTGAACTGATGGAATATGCCTCAATGATCGGAAGTGATTGTCCCTTTTTTATCATCAACCAGCCAAGCCTGGCTACCGGACGTGGTGAACAACTGGAGCCCCTGACCCTTGATCTTTCCGGATATACGATCATCCTCGTCCTGCCCGGGATCAACATAGATACTTCCATGGCCTACAGAATGATCATGCCCGGAGAAGAAGGACAGGCGGTCCGTGAAGTATTGAGGCTTGTTCCGGAGGAATGGAATGGTCGTCTGGTCAACCATTTTGAGGTACCCGTCTTTGAAAAATACCCGGAAATCGGCAGTCTTAAACAGGCTTTATATGATTCCGGGGCTGTCTATGCATCTATGACGGGCAGCGGTTCTGCTGTGTTCGGACTGTTCAGGGACAGTCCCGGTTTACCGCCAGAGATAAGCCGGTATCCAATCTATATTGAACGGTTTTCGTAACCGGGATGCCAGCTTAAGCCAGTTCCAGCATCAGAAAATCCTTGGGTACCTTTTCCCCTTCCTTCACCTTGATGGATTTTACCTTGCCATCGACATGGAAAAGGATCTTGTTTTTCATTTTCATGGCTTCCAGGATCAGGATGGGATCACCCTTCTTCACTTCCTGTCCCACCTTGGTGTAGACTTTGACAACGGTACCTGGGATACTGGAAGTAATCTTTTTGGGATTGGGATTTTTCCAGATTTTTCTTTTCTCAAATTTGGTATTATACCTTGTACGGTATTTATCCCCATCAATGATCAGGGTTTTGCATCTTGCCTTTTTGTCAGCAAAATCCCCATTGGCATCCATACTGATTGAAGATGCCCTGGTGATTGTCCTGGCAGCACTTTGTGATTTTCCGGTTGCCCGGGATCTTGTAGCCGTCCCGGTACCTGTTGTAGATTTAATGGTTCGTGCCATTTTACCTTATTTTAAAAGGGTGGAATGCCGTGTTTTTTCTGAGGAAGATATACCGCCTTATTGCCTGCCACTTCAATGGCATGAAGCAACAATTTCCTGGTCTCCTTGGGCTCGATCACTGAATCAATGTATCCTTTGGCGGCCGCAACATATGGATTGGCAAACTTATCCTTGTACTCCTTCACCTTCTGCTTCCTGACTTTATCGGGATCCTCTGCCGTAGCTATCTCTTTGCGGAAGATGATATTGGCGGCACCTTCCGGTCCCATTACCGCGATCTCAGCACCAGGCCAGGCAAAAACAAAATCAGCCCTGAGATGCCTTGATGCCATGGCGATATAGCCTCCGCCGTAAGCTTTCCTGATGATGACCGTCATCTTGGGCACTGTTGCTTCACTGTATGCATAAAGGACCTTGGCGCCATGCCTGATGACCCCTGCATGTTCCTGGTCCACCCCGGGCAGATCCACCAGGGTTACGATGGGTATGTTAAAGGCATCGCAGAAACGAATGAACCTGGCGGCCTTATCCGATGAATCCACATCGAGCACACCGGCAAGCACTATGGGCTGGTTACATACAAATCCTACCGTCTCCCCTTTCATCCTGCCAAATCCAATGACTATGTTCTCAGCCCACATTTCCTGTACCTCGAAGAAATCTGAATCATCTACAATGCATCTGATGACATCCCTGACATCGTATGGCTGGGTAGGATCACCAGGGACAATCTTCTCGATATCATATTCCGGATTTGGTTCTTTGGGCGGGAATTTTTTAGCTTTCTTCAGGTTGCTCCATGGGATAAAGGTGATCAGTTTCTTGATTTGCTCAAAACATTCCTCTTCAGAAGTGGCATAAAAGTGTGCATTCCCAGTTATCTCGCTGTGTACCCTGGCCCCCCCCAGGTCTTCCATCGAGATCTCTTCCCCCAGTACCGTTTTAATCACTTCGGGTCCGGTAATAAACATCTTGGAGATCTTATCCACCACGAAAACGAAATCTGTCAGGGCCGGTGAATAGACCGCGCCCCCGGCACATGGTCCGAGGATCACAGAGATCTGGGGTATCACCCCTGAGGAAATGGTATTCCGGAAAAATATCTCCCCGTATCCTGCCAGGGAGCTTACACCCTCCTGAATGCGGGCACCACCGGAATCATTGATCCCGATCAGCGGCATTTTCATTTTAAGGGCATGCTCCATGATCTTGACGATCTTCCTGGCATGTGCACTCCCAAGTGAACCCCCCGCCACGGTAAAATCCTGGGCAAAAATACAGATGGGGGCGCCATATACCGTTCCGGTACCGATCACGACACCATCGCCTGCCAGGCTTTTTTTATCCATGTCAAAATCTTTGGCATCGTGCTCAACGAACAGGTCATATTCGTTGAATGTGTCAGGGTCCAGCATGGCGATGATCCTTTGCCGTGCAGTAAGCTTCCCCATGGCCGCCTGCTTCTCCAGTGCTGCGTCACCTCCTCCTTTCAGGATTACTTCTCTTTTCTTCTGAAGTTCCTGGATTTTTCTTTTTAATGGCATATACGATAGGTTAAGTTCTCAGGAATGGACTACAACATTACGAAATCCCATGTTATTTTGAAAATTTTTACTGTATTTAATGCGTAACAATTTATCTAGTATATTTATTTCCAAATATATAGCCCTGTTAAGCCCCCCTGAATTTCAGTTGCGACTGGGCCGGATTATTTAGGAGCCATCCTGTAAAGGTAAATGGCAATAATAGCAAATACCAGGTTAGGCATCCAGACAGCGATCATGGGGTGGAGGTCACCCCCTATGGCAAACTGTGAAGAGAATTGCATGAACAGCAGGTAGGAAAAAGCCACCATGAGTCCTATCCCGAGTTGCATCCCTATTCCTCCCTTGACCTTTCTGGACGAAACCGAGACACCTATCAATGTCAGGATAAAGGCAGAAAATGGAAAAGCATAGCGTTTGTGTTTTTCTATCTGGTAGGCTTTTACACTGGATTCCCCCAGCATTTTCAATTGTTCAATATAATCTGTCAGGTCGCGTATGTTCATGGTTTCCATGAAATTCATCCGGCGCTTGAAATCACTGGGATGAATAGCCAGTGTGGTATCCAGCCGGGAACCTGAGATGATATGTTCCCTGTATCCGTCCAGGTTGCGGATATAGTAATTCCGGACCACCCATTTATTGATGGTTGAATCCCATTTTACATAATCAGACATGAGTTTCGACACCAGTGCCCCATCCTCGTATTTTTCCATAGAGAACCGATGTCCCAGGTCAGAGATGGTACTGTAACTCTCCAGGTAAATAAAAACCCCGGGCTCGATCTGACGGTGTATATTGCGTTCTGTAACACGGATCGGCACAGCGTGGTAATAGGTTTCTTCAAAATCCAGCCTGATCCGGTTTGCATCTGGTATTACATAGTCCATCAGTACAAAAGAAAAGATGGCAATGACGGAAGCAGAAAAGAAATACGGGACCAGGATCCTGTTGAAGCTCATTCCGCTGCTGATAATGGCGATGAACTCTGTTCTGTACGCCATCCGGGAAGTAAAATATATAACTGATATAAAGGTGAACAGGGAGCTGAACAGAACGGCGAAGTAAGGTATGAAATTCAGGTAATATCTGGTCAGGATATCGATCAGGCGAGCATCATGATCCAGGAAATTGTCAATCTTCTCAGAAAAATCAAAGATGACCGCAATAAAAAGGATCAGGGTAATGGAAAAGAAGAAGGTACCCAGGAACTTTTTCGTGATATACAGGTCTATGATGGTTATCCCCAGCTTTCTTCTCATAAGCGGACAGATAATTTCGAGATCATTTCATTTTTCCAGTTATGGAAGGTTCCGGCCTGGATCTGCACCCGTGCTTCCTCCATCAGCCGGAGATAAAATCTCAGGTTATGCAGGCTGGCAATCTGTGCCCCGAGCAGCTCGCCCGAGATGATAAGATGACGTAAATAAGCCCTTGAATATTGTTGATCCGCAAAACAATCTCCGGAAGGGTCAATGGGACTGAAGTCGTCTTTCCATTTTTCATTCTTGATATTGATAATGCCCTCATGTGTAAAGATCTGTCCGTTCCTCCCGTTACGGGTAGGCATTACGCAATCGAACATGTCTATCCCCCGTGCAATGGATTCAAGTAAATTGACAGGCGTACCCACCCCCATCAGGTATCTTGGTTTTTCCGGTGGAAGGATTTCTGTCACAATGTCCACCATTTCATACATCATCTCTGCCGGTTCCCCGACCGAGAGTCCGCCTATGGCATTCCCGTCCATGTCGGCATCCGCAATTCGCCTGGCCGATTCCTTCCGGAGGTCGGGGTAGGTACTGCCCTGGACGATAGGGAACCAGCACTGGGTGTATTCATAGACCGGCGCGGTCTCCAGGAACCTCTGCCTTCCCCGGTTAAGCCATTCATGGGTCAGGATCATCGAATTCCGGGCGTATTCATATTCACATGGATAGGGCGTGCATTCATCAAAGGCCATCATGATATCAGCCCCCAGCCTGCGCTGAATATCTACCACATTCTCCGGGGTAAAAGTATGGTAAGTTTCCGCTGATCTGCCAGGGAAAAGACCTGGTATCCGCCACTGTCGGTCAGCACGGCACCATCCCATTGCATGAACCTGTGGACCCCCCCAGCCTTGTGAATGATATCTGTCCCCGGCCGCAGCACCAGGTGATAGGTATTGCCCAGGATGATGGGGGCTTTGATTTCATCCTTCAATTCCCGCTGATGTATGCCTTTTACCGTTGCGGTGGTGCCAACCGGCATGAAAACGGGTGTGGGAATGGGACCATGATCTGTATGCAAAACACCGGTTCGAGCATTGCTCAATGGATCCGAATGTTGCAGGGTAAACCTCATGGCGGGCAAAATTAGCGCAAATATAATGATTAAATGTGGATAAAATTTTAAGACTTAGGGGATGCTTATTTGTACGGATGACAAATCTTTAATAAACTTACGGCATCTCCATTTAGCGTATCCGGCAAATTGAATTTAACAGATTACAATATTGTTTTTCAGTCACTTATCGCAGTATATGGTGGTTGCTTTATCATTCAGATTATTTACTGGTCACTTGTTTTTCCAAAAATTCTGTTTTACAGACCTGTTCATTCCAACATCAGAAGGTTCCCTGTTTCTGTCATCATCTGTGCCAGGGACGAGGAGGCAAATCTCAGGGCAAACCTGCCCCTGATACTGGAGCAGGACTACCCTGAATATGAGGTAGTTGTTGTTAATGATGCTTCTGAAGACGGGACGGAAGTCCTCCTGGTTGACCTGCAAAGGCAATATTCCCATCTGCGTACCTCGTTTATCAGGGGAGGTGACCATATCAGGGAAGGGAAAAAACTGGCGCTGACAGTGGGTATCAAGGCAGCAAAACATGACTGGGTGCTGCTTACTGACGCAGACTGCAAACCCGGAAGCAACCAATGGATTTATTATATGCAGCGAAATTTCACCGGGGATAATAAGATCGTACTGGGATACGGGGGCTACAGGAGGAGAAGGGGCCTGGTCAACCTTGTCAGCAGGTATGAAACATTCTTCACGGCCCTGCAGTATTTCGGCATGACCCTTGCCGGTCATCCATACATGGGAACGGGAAGAAACCTGGCTTACCGGAGGTCGCTGTTCTTCGAGAACAAGGGATTTGCTGCCCATTACGAGCTGGCCTCGGGGGATGATGACCTTTTTATCAATGAGGTAGCCAGAAAAGACAATACAGCCATCGAGATCCGGCCTGAAAGTTTCACCTGGTCTGATGCTGAAAAAACCTGGAAAGACTGGTATTACCAGAAAAAAAGGCACCTGACCACTGGTCCCAGGTACCGCTTCGCATCGAAACTTGTTGTGGGACTGGAACTAATGAGTCGCATGCTCTTTTATCCCGCCTTTATTGTGCTCGTTGCCTCCCAGGCTTTGACAGCCTATGTGCTTGGTTTCTTTATATTTAGAATGTTATTAACAGGTGTTATTATCAAATTGGGGATGGGCCGTTTGCATGAAAAATATTTATTATTACCTTCGCCCTTGTTGGATTTTGCCCTTCCCTGGGTACACCTGTTTATGGTCTTTTCCAATTATGTCGCAACAAAACGAGCCAGATGGAAGTAAGTCCCAATCTTTCAGAAAAAGCCCAGCATGATTTTCTGCTCGTCCAGAAAGCCAGGTCAGGTGACCAGAAAGCCTATGCCGAATTGCTGGGCAGGTACCGGGATGCCATATACTTCATGTTGCTGAAAATGGTGAACAACCCCAGCGACGCGGAAGATCTAACCATTGAAGCATTTGGCAAGGCATTCAAGAACATCGGGCAATACACCCCGAATTTTGCATTCAGTACCTGGCTGTTCAAGATCGCCACGAACAATTGTATTGACTTTATTCGCAAGAAAAGGGCTGCCACCATCTCGCTGGATCAGTCCAATGATGACCCTGATACCACCACGGTCACCATACAGTCCGATACACCGGATCCTGAGGCACACCTGATCAACAGCCAGAAGATCAAACTGCTCAGGGAAGTGGTCAACAAACTGAAGCCCAGGTACCGCACGCTGGTTGAATTGAGGTATTTCAAGGAATTCTCCTACGAAGAAATATCCCAGGAACTTGAATTACCGATCGGCACTGTGAAGGCACAATTATTCCGCGCCAGGGAACTCCTTTTCAATATTCTCAAAAGCAGTAATTCGAGCATGTAAACGGATTTCAGCCATTATTTTTAATGGAAACCGTCCGCAAATACTTTCCTGAACTGAGCGCTGTCCAGCTACAGCAATATGAGCAATTCCGGGCATCCATCACCCAATGGAACCAGCGGATCAACCTGATATCCAGGAAAGATATCGACCATCTGACTGAAAGGCATATCCTGCACTGCCTGTCCATCGCCAGGTATGTGCATTTCAATCCCGGTGATACCATACTGGATGTGGGTACCGGAGGTGGATTCCCGGGCATACCGCTGGCCATTTTTTTCCCCGAAGCACAGTTCACCCTGATTGACTCCATCGGGAAGAAAGTAAATGCCGTGAGCCAGATCATTCAGTCCCTGGGCATCGATAATGCGAACTGCCTTCAGGTAAGGGCTGAAAATTATCCCTCCAAAGCAAGGTATGTTGTCAGCAGGGCGGTGACTAAACTGGACCGGTTTGTGGACTGGGTGAAAGATAAGATCGATCCTCCGTCCGAGGCTTCCAGAGGCAACGGGATCTATTATCTGAAGGGAGGAGACCTGCAGGAAGAGCTCAGTACCTTTAAAAATATTACCGTTCACCCGCTGAATGAGATCTATTCCGGGGTGTTTTTTGAAGGCAAAAAGCTGCTGTACCTTCCGTATTACAGCCTCCACTAATGTTTGGTATATTTGAAAAAAAGATTACTTTTGCAATCTGAATTTAAAACCGGCAGGAAATGAAAAGGACATTCCAACCTTCCAACAGGAAAAGAAAGAACAAGCATGGATTCCGGACCAGGATGACCTCCGCGAACGGGCGCAAGATTTTATCCGCCCGCAGGGCCAAGGGAAGAAAGAAAATATCGGTATCTGACGAACCGAGACACAAGGTATAAATCTGAATATGGATATGAATATATATGGCTGACCGGCCTGCGCTGGTCAGCCATTTTTTATTTATCCCATTCAATTTGTTTATATATTTACCATTTAATAATCGTCAGGCATATGGATTTTCTGAAATTCTTAACCAGCAGGCTCTTCCTGAAACACCTGCTAATTGCCATATCCATCATCGTATTTATGTCCATTTTTGCTTTGCTGTTCCTGAGGGTCTACACGAGGCATGGCCAGGCATTGAGTGTACCGGATCTCACCGGTCTGACCATTCCTGAAGCGGATTCTATGCTTACAGCAAGGGAATTGCATTACCAGATCGTGGACTCGGTGTATAATGCGAACCTGACCCGTGGCTGCATCATTGATCAGAATCCGAGTCCCGAATTCAAGGTAAAGGAGAACCGTACAATTTTTCTCACCATCAACGCGTTTAATCCCGAGATAATCAGAATGCCCAATATAGTCGGAGTCAGTCTCCGGCAGGCAAGGGCAATCGTACAGACGGCGGGATTGAACATCGGGAAACTGACCTATGTTCCTGATATCGCCGTCAATAATGTTCTACAACAAAAATATAACGGGAACGTTATTGAAGAAGGTGATTCGATTGTCAAGGGATCCCAGATAGATCTGGTACTGGGCAGGGGATTGAGTAATGAAAAAACAGCTGCACCGGATCTGATCGGATTGTTTTTTGAACAGGCGAAAGAAAGGATCACCAATCGTTATTTGAATCTTGGCGCGGTGATCTATGATGCTTCCTTTGAAAATGCAGAGGATTCGATCAATGCTTTTGTGTGGAAACAGAAACCTGAATTCAATGAGGAGGCCCTGATGAACCTTGGATCCTCAGTGGATATCTGGCTGACTGCGGATTCAATAAAATTGCCCCTGCCCGGACATGAAATAACCCCATCTAGGGATGATAGAGACGAAAGTTTTTAAGTTTTATAAACTCATTCTATGCTGCCTGGTATTCGCAATGCCGATCCATGCCCAGGAAGTCCTGGTGCCGGCAGGAGTTCCCGCATATACTGAAAAACAGGTCAAAAAAAGCGCACAGATCGACACCCAGCCGGATACCCTCGAATTGCCATTTTTTGATGATTTCTCAAGGCAAGGTAATTTACCACATGCTCCTTACTGGCTAGATGAATATGCCTACATCAATACTTCCTATACCCTGAATCCCGTAACCATTGGGGTAGCCACAATGGATGCCATCGATGCTGACGGCAGCCTGAATGGCACGGGAAGCCTGCCTTTTGAATCCGATTTCCTGACATCGGTACCCATCAATCTTGATTACCCGGGCAGGACAGACATATATCTGAGTTTTTTCTATGAACCCATGGGACTGGGGGATAATCCGGAAGAATGGGATTCCCTTGCCGTGGATTTTTTCGCACCGGACAGCAACCGCTGGGAAACTGTATGGAATTTCCCAGGTTCTGCAAATGATACTTTCCAACAGGTTTTTATACAGGTTTCAGCCGACCGATTTCTGAAAAGGGGATTCCAGTTCCGGTTCAGGAATTATGCAAGCCTGCCCCAAACCCAGTTCTCAACAGACAAAAGGGGTAATGTGGACCACTGGCACCTTGATTATGTCTATCTTGATACTGAACGGTCATCCGATGTAACGGCGATCAATGACGTATCGATGATCTCGCCGATGCCGTCTCTTTTAAAAAATTATGAGGCCATACCATGGCAGCATTTTCCCAGGGCTTACCTGACCGAATTAAAACCCGCGCTGGAAATCCGTTACCGTAATAATGACACAACGGTCAGGAATGTCACCAGGATCCTTAAAATCACCGACCTGGCCTACCAGGAGACGGATTCTGTCAACGGAGGCGCCGTTAACGTGCAACCGGAAGTAATCAATGCATTCAACTTTCCCTATAATTATCCTTTCATTTTCTACGACGCTGATTCCGCTGTCTTTGAAATGTTGTCCTACCTGGTAACGGAGGACCTGGACTATAAATGGAATGATACGGTAAGAAGGTTCCAGAAATTTTATAACTACTATGCCTATGATGATGGCAGTGCCGAGAATGGATATGGCTTGCGGGGCGAGGGTACAGCCAATGCCTCTGTGGCATACCAGTTCAATACCTTTAAAAAAGACACCCTGCGAGGAGTAAAGATGTTCTTTAACCGGACACAGGATGATGCCACACAGGACTATTTCCGTATCGGTGTATGGGATCATGACAAATCCCTTGATGGCCCGGGTGAGCCTATCTATACATCACAACCGGTGCAACCCATTTATGAGGAGGGACTGAACGAATTTGTCACCTATGAGATAAAGGATACCCTCCTGGTCTTATCGGGGGAATATTATGTAGGATGGATAAAGACAAGTGAAAGAATACTGAATGTCGGGTTTGACCGTAACACGGTGAACAATGATAAGATCTTCTACAATCTGGGACAGGGCTGGAAAAATTCGGGTTTCAGCGGTTCCCTGATGATCAGGCCCATTATGGGAAAAGCCCTCCCGGCAGAACCGGCAGTGGGTATTTCCCAATCTGCAGAAAACCTCCTGCGGATCTACCCAAACCCTGCAAACAGCTATTTTACCCTTGATCTGCAGGATGTCGTGAACCCGGGGGATTGGTCAATCACCCTGTATGATCTGCAGGGCAAAACCGTTTACATCAACAGGGCGGATCAGCAACATCACCCCGTGAGTCACCTACCCAATGGCATTTATATCCTGAAGTTGGACCACAACGGGATCTTCAAGGCCAGCCGGAAACTTATGATAGCACGATAGATGGAAGAACTTTTTGAACATCACAGGATTGTGGTGGACAAGGGCCAGCAGGTGATGCGCATAGACAAGTTTCTGGTGAACCGCCTGCTGAATATCTCCCGCAGCAAGATCCAGGCTGCCGCCGAAGCGG
>LJUP01000017.1 GCA_001303955.1 Bacteroides sp. SM23_62
CTCGTATTTGCCAGCTCATCAAGTGTATATGGTTTGAATAAGGCAATGCCCTTTTCGGTACATTCGCCTGTTGATCATCCCGCAAGCCTGTATGCTGCCAGTAAAAAGAGCAATGAATTGCTGGCGCATTCGTACAGCCATCTTTTTCGCATCCCGGTTACCGGACTCCGGTTTTTTACTGTTTACGGTCCATGGGGAAGACCGGATATGTCACTGTTTATATTTGTAAAAGCGATCCTGGAGGGCAAGCCGTTTAATGTGCACAATGAAGGCAGGATGGAACGGGACTTCACCTATGTTGCGGATATTGTCAGTGGTGTCGAAAAAGTGCTGGAATCTCCAGCCCGGGCAGCTGACGGTATTGGGAGGGAGATGGATCCGGCCGTATCCTCGGCACCCTATCGCCTTTATAATATCGGGAACAGCAAACCGGTCAGGCTGATGGATTTCATCTCCACCATTGAAGAATACCTTGGCAGGAAGGCCATAATGAACATGATACCGATTCAGCCAGGTGAGGTAGAAAAAACCTGGGCGGATGTTTCTGACCTGGAAAGTCAATTCAACTATGCACCGGATACACCTGTCAGGGAAGGGGTGAAGCATTTCATTGATTGGTACAGGTCGTATTTCAAGGTCTGAGGCACCCTGCTGATCAGGGTGAACTGATCATCATCAATACAGCTTCATACAGATCTGCCTTTTCTCTGTACCCCGATTTATGATAGGCATTGATCAGGTTGTGCAGGATCCTGACAATGATCTCCAGGTTGCTGCACGGTTTGAAATGAGATTCCTGGGGTTCGATTTTCTGTTGTTTGAGGAAGTATTCAATTTCTCTGCGGCCCAGGACGGCTCCACGGTTATACGGATTGATATAGAACAGGATATCTTCTGTTACCTCATCAAGACCACTGCCTGCGACCAGCTCATCCTTGTAGGCAAGGATAAAGTTCTTGGGGAGGTTAACACCAAAGATCGGCAGGTTCAGCCGCTGGGCTATAATGGAATAAACCACCGCCAGGGATATGGGATTTCCTTTCCCTGTTTCCAGTACCTGGTTGATGAAGGAATTTTGTGGACTGTAAAAGTTCTTGGTGTTCTTGGTAAATCCATGGATATCATAGATGATGTGATTCAGTATTCTTACTTTTTCCAGGGCTGTCAGGTTGTTATTCAGTTCAAGCCAGACATCCTTTATGATCCTGTCAAGGCTGATCTCAAGCTGCTTCAGCTCAAGGTCAGGATACTGGTACCTGGAAATAAGGAAAACTCCTTTCAGGAGGTCATTCTGTTCAGTCAGCACCCATTTTTCTAATTGATTATGATTGTACTGGATCTGTATTTCCTGTATCAGGTTAATGATCCGGTCCTGGTGCATCGGATCCATCGAACCTTCCCAGGCTGCTTCGAGATCGGGCAATATCGTCGGACCCTGTTCCAGAATCCGGCTTGTAACTGTCTGGTTTACCTCATCATTCGGATCATCCAGCAATTGAAGCAACGCCTGTATTTCCTCCCTGGTCATGGTCATATCAGCCTTCGGGACATAGATGTTCGAGTGTGAATTTAATTAATTTATTCACAACTCCCTTATAGTCTTCTGTGAATTCTTGGGAAGTACGGTTTGCGATCATGGCACACAGGGTTACAGCCCTGTGTCCGAGAAGCTGCGCCAGTCCGAATAAAGCGGAACTCTCCATCTCATAATTGGTGATGCGCAGATCCCCATACCGGAAACTTTCCAGTTTATCATTCAGCTCCGGGTCCAGGGGCTGAAGACGGATACTTCGACCCTGGGGACCGTAAAACCCGGGTGCTGAGATGGTGATGCCGTTGTGGGTCTCCGGAGGGAATAACTGGAACAGCTCATCGGATGATCGGACAAAATAGGGGTCGGGAAGGACAGGATTCCAATCAGTATGTCTCTTGAATGCCCGTTCCATGGCAAGGTCAGCAACCTTATTCCTGTCCGCATAAAAATTCAGCACCGTATCAAAACCGGCGGCATATCTGCTAAGGATGAAACTATTGATGGGAATGTCCTGCTGGAGTCCACCGGTGGTTCCGATCCTCACGAGCCGGAGTGACCTGCGGGTTGTTTTCAGCCGGCGCCCGGCCAGGTCAATATTGGCGAGCGCATCCAGTTCATTCAGGACAATATCCATATTATCGGTTCCGATTCCTGTGGACAGGGCGGTGATCCTGGACTGCCGGAAGGTGCCGGTATGGGTCACAAATTCCCTGTTCGACTTGCGGATCTCGATGGAGTCAAAGAAGGCAGACACCATTTCCACCCGTTTCGGGTCACCGACCAGTATGATGGTATCTGCAATATCCCCGGGAAACAGCTTCAGGTGGAAAATACTGCCATCCCCATTCAGGATCAATTCAGAGGATTTGAGGTGCATATCACAAAAAAACAGCAATATTTGCCCTGTATGGTAAGCAAAATAGTATATTTTTACACAACTATTTGTTGAAACATAAATCTAGAACCAATGAAAAGCAGACAAACACTCATTATTACAGCAATCGTAATTGCAATACTATTATTGATATTCGGTAGCAGGATGTTCTATGTCATCAAGCCGGGGGAAAGAGGGGTCGTGTTCAAGACCATTACCGGTGTGCTGGATAAGGATAACATCAGGCCTACGGGACTGCATGCCATAGCTCCCTGGAACAAACTTTTCAAATACAATGTTAGGGAGCAGCAACGCGAGGAGACCATGGATGTGCTCGATAAGAACGGACTGTCCATCAGTGTGGATATCACCGTGCGTTTCAATCCGCTGTACATCAGGATCGGCTACCTGCATGAAGTATTTGGCGTTGAATATGTAAATACCCTGGTGGTTCCCGAGGTCCGTTCTTCTGTCAGGAAGGTTATGGGAAGGTATACAGCAGAAGAGATCTATTCAACCAGACGGAACGAGGTTGAAACCGCCATTATCGATGAGACGGCCAATGTCCTGGAGGAAAATGATATTGATATGCGGGCCCTCCTGATCCGCTCCATCAACCTTCCCGCGGAAATCAAGGGAGCCATTGAGAATAAACTGACCCGGGAGCAGGAAATGTTTGCCATGACCTATATCAATGAGAGGGAAAAGCTTGAAGCTGACCGGAAACTGATCGAGGCGCAGGGGATCGCCAATTATAACCGTACCGTAAGTGCCAGCCTTACCGACAATATCATCAAGCTGCGGGGTATTGAGGCAACCAATAAACTGGCAGAATCCGCCAATTCGAAGGTTGTCGTAATTGGTAGCGGGAAGGACGGACTGCCGCTGATCATTGGAGGAAGCAATTAACTCAATGATACAGAGGATACAGACACTTTACCTGCTTACTGCCGGCGTGATGATGTCACTCATGCTGTTGCTGCCCCTGGCAGAGATAGCTGCTGACGGGACCGGCATATATACAGTTCAGAGCAAGGGTTGGTACATTAGGGTAGGAGAGTCAGCTGAACTGGCGATGGCTACCTGGCCGGTGTTCATCCTTGCCCTGGTCCTGGCCCTGTTGCCCTTGATCAATATATTTCTGTACAAAAACCGGAAATTGCAGTTAAGGATAAGTGTTTATGCAATCATCCTGGCATTCGGATTGATAGGTTTGATCTATTATTATTTCGTCATCGGTTTCAGGCAACTGGATGAACCTGCCTATGCACTCCGCTTTCCCCTGGTTGTGCCGGTCATCTTCATTGTCCTGATATACCTTGCATTCCGGGGGATACGGAAGGATGAGATCCTGGTCCGGTCTCTGGACAGGATCCGCTGAATCAGGTTTACGAGGAAGAAATGATCACCATGTTGTTGGCATCGGTGATCTTTTCACAGTAATGGCATTTTAGACCGACCGGATTCCTGGATACCAGTTCGAATTTGGTCCGGATCTCCTGGTTATTGGTAATGCATACAGGGTTCACGCATTTGACTATGCCTTCCACTTTTTCAGGGATCTCCACGAGCCTCTTTTCAACCACTTCATAATCCCGGATAATATTAACCTTCACATCCGGTGCTACCAGTGCTATCCTGTTCAGGTCATCTTCTGCGAAGAATACCTCGCTTAACTTCATAATACCCTTCAGTCCCAGTTTCTTACTCTCCAGATTGGTCCCGAAGGTCATCATCTTTTCGATATGGTCCAGTCCCAGGATATCAATCACCTTGAAAAGGCTTTTCGCCGGGATGTGATCAATCACGGTTCCATCCTTAATAGCGCTGACTGATAGTTGTTTACGGTCCTTCATATGTTTATTATTTATGTAGATCAAGTATGGATGTAATGATGGCCTGCCTGGTATATACACCGTTCCTGGCCTGTGTGAAATAATACGCTTTCATATTGTCATCGACATCTTCGGTGATCTCGTTCACCCGGGGGAAGGGGTGCAAAACCTTCAGGCTGTCCTTGGTGTTTTCCAGCATGTAGTTTTTCAGGATATAGACATTCTTTACCCTTTCATATTCGATGGGATCCGAGAACCTTTCTTTCTGGACCCTGGTCATGTAAAGGATATCCGCTTCAGCGATAATATCTGTGAAATCCTTGTGCTCATGGTATTTCAATCTGAGTGCATCCAGATGCTGCTTATATTCATCGGGCATTTTAAGCTCATCAGGAGAGATGAAGTGGAAGGTGGTTTTGAACTGGGACATGGCCATCAGCAGTGAATGAACGGTGCGGCCGTATTTCAGATCTCCGACCATGAAAATGTTCAATCCATCCAGTGTCCCCTGGGTTTTTCTGATGGAATACATATCCAGCAGGGTCTGCGTAGGATGCTGGTTGGCACCATCACCGGCATTCACTACGGGGACCGATGCGACCTCACTGGCAAAGCGGGCAGAACCTTCAAGCGGATGGCGAATGACGATCAGGTCACTGTAATTGCTTACTATCTTGATCGTATCATTCAGTGTTTCCCCCTTGGTCACGCTGGTGGTGCCAATGTCGGAAAACCCTATGATCTTTCCCCCCAGTTGGTTAACTGCACTCTCAAAACTCAGGCGGGTCCGGGTGGATGGTTCAAAAAAAAGGGTGGCAATTACATATCCCTCGAGTATTGTCTGTTTGGGTTGCTGCTCGAATTCAGCAGCCAGGTCCAGAATTTTCAGGTATTCATCTTTGGTATAATCCATGATGGATACAAGACTTTTACCAATCATTTACAGGAAGATTTTAATATTCAATGAACAACAAATAATGGGGATTGAAACGGGGTGTCAATCGAAATTTAAATTTAGCTAAGTATAAATATCCCGCAAAGCATTTGTTAATAAGAATTCAAAACTTTCAATATAGCCCGGGTCTTCAGTCCCATTTTAGTCTGCGGGCGCTTGTTTCTTCCGGGAATGACAGCCTGCTGAGCACCTTGTCGGTACGGCTTTTCCTTACAAATGCCCTGATCCGGCAGGTTTCTGTAAAATCCTGTTCCCGGATTTTCATCCTTTCGTCACGAATGATTGTCATGACCTGATTCATCATCGAATAGGGAAAATTGATCTCGATCAGATCCTGTTCAGCGGCTGTGATAATCGTTGCGTCCAGAATGGCATTGGCAGCTGCTGAACGATAGGCTTTGATCAGGCCTTTCACGCCCAGCTGGGTGCCTCCGAAATACCTGACCACCACGATAAGGATATTGCTGAGATCATTTGACCTGATCTGTCCAAGGATAGGATTCCCGGCGGAACCAGGCGGTTCCCCGTCATCATTGGCCCTGAATATTTCCTTTGCAGCCCCCAGCCTGTAGGCATAGCAATGATGCCGGGCATCGTGGTATTCCTTTCTTAGTTCCTCGAGTATATTTTTTATCTCATCAGTGGTGTACACCGGGTATGCAAAAGCCATGAATTTACTTCCCCTGTCCCTGAATACCCCATCAGATCTTTGTTGAATGGTCCTGTATGTATCAGGTTCCGCCATATTTACCCGGCATAAGCCAGCAGGATCGTGGCAATGATGCAGATCAGGATCCCGGCCTTATTGATTCCCGATAATTCTTCCTGGAATAAAAGTACCCCTAAAATAACCGATAATGCAACGATTCCAATATTGTTTATTCCAAATACCACTGAGCTGTCTATAGCTCCATGTTCCGGATGGATATAATTCAGGGTTTTAACAAGGAAATAGATTGATCCGAAATTTACCCCTCCCAGGAGTACACCCCATAAAAATGCCCTGGGGGTAAAAATGGACCTGAACCGGCCTCTGTGGAAGATACTGGCAAGCAGGCCGCTCAATGCGGATATACTGAAAAGGATGGTCGTGAACAACGACAGGTTTGTATCGGAAATATATTCATACTGTGCAAGCTTAATCAGGGAGTCAATGGATCCCATCCCGAAAAACAAAACAACCGGCAGGTAGATACTGGCAGGTTCTGGCAGCTGTGTTCTTTTTTTATAAATGGTCAGCAGGACCCCAGCAAGGGCAACCAGTATACCCAGGGTTTTAAGCAGGCTGATTGTGTCATGGACATCGTAGATGATAGAGAACAGGATAGGTAAGATCACAGACATTTTACCTGCAATGGTGGTAACTGCCATGCCTGCTTTCTGTGATGACCTGGCAACCACAAAAAACATGAGGATAAAGAGGATCCCGATAAGCATGGCCAGGGCATAAAAGACTGCCGGGAAATGAACAGGTTCAGCGGCTGTCCTGCTGTTGAGGGCAAAACCCAGTATGGCAGCAGTAAAATAATTGATGACAATGACAGGGAAGTTTTTCACTCCCCGTTTTTCAATCAGCCTAAAGATCAGAAAAATGCCGGCAGAGCTCACGATACTGAGGAGCAGAAACAGCATGGCTGGCTGGTCATTTCGGGTTTGTTTGCGATCTGGCGGTCGGATCCTGCAGGGGACAGCGGTTATATTTTAAGCTTCTTTTCTATTTCATCAATCTGTATCCGGAACCGCTTGTCAGTTTCGATCAGGTTGTTTACCGTTTTGCAGGCGTGCAGCACAGTCGCATGATCTTTTCCTCCAATCTGGGACCCAATGGTTGCCAGAGAAGCCTTGGTCAGGTTTTTTGAGAAGAACATGGCCACCTGCCGGGCCTGTACTATCTCTCGCTTTCTTGTTTTGGACTGGATCTGTTCAATCGGTATATTAAAATAATTACATACTACCTTCTGGATATAGTCGATGCTGATCTCCCGTTTGGTATTCTTGATCAGTTTGTCGATCATATCCTTGGCAAGATCGAGTGTGATCTCCTTTTTATTGAGGGTCGATTGAGCCAGCAGGGAGATCAGGGCACCTTCAAGCTCCCTGATATTATCCGTGATATGCGTTGCGATGTACTCAATCACATCTGCAGGCATGTCAATCCCGTCTTTGTATGTTTTTTGCCTGAGGATGGCTATCCTTGTCTCGAAATCCGGGACCTGAAGATCAGCCGCCAGTCCCCATTTGAACCTTGACAGCAGTCTCTGTTCCAAACCCTGCAATTCAACCGGGGGTTTGTCAGAAGTCAGGATCAGTTGTTTCCCGCTCTGGTGAAGGTGGTTGAAAATATGAAAAAATGCATCCTGGGTCTTTTCCTTTCCGGCAAATTCATGTACATCATCAATGACCAGGACATCGATCATCTGATAAAAATGTATAAAATCATTTTTGTTGTTGTTCCTGATGGAATCGACAAACTGTGTCTGGAATTTATTTGCATTGACGTACAAGACGGTTTTTTCCTGGAATTTCTCCTTGACCTGTATCCCGATAGCCTGTGCCAGATGGGTTTTTCCCAGACCTGATTCGCCATAGATCAACAGCGGATTGAAAGCTGTTCCTCCGGGATTGTTGGCAACGGCATATCCTGCAGATCTTGCAAGGCGGTTGCAGTCACCTTCCACAAAATTCGTGAAGGAATTTTCCGGATTCAGCATGGGATCGATATTCAGCTTTTTTAATCCTGGGATGATAAAAGGGTTTTTGATCGTTGTGCCTTCGGCATCAATTGGAACGGATACAGGCTTGTTTTTAAGTTCTTTCTGGTTACGGGCAGGTAATTTAACGGTATAGGGCTTGGAACTGGCGTAACCATTGTTTTCCATGACCACACTGTATTCCAGCTTGGCTTCATAGCCCAGTTCTTTCCTCAGTACTTTCCTGAGTATATCAATATACTGTTCTTCAAGATATTCGTAGAAAAAAGGGCTTGGAACCTGGATGGTTAAAATATTACTCTCAAGCTTCAATGGAATGATCGGTTCAAACCAGGTCCTGTAACTGATGGAGGGAACATTATCTTTAATGATCTTCAGACATCTGTTCCAAACCTCTTCATGCATTAGAAAAAAAATTTATACGATTTTATTAAAATGTTCCCACCATTTAATCAGTAGCTAAGATTGTGAAAAAAACAGTAAAAAAAAAGTTGAGACTACCTTGTTTTTTTAGAATAAACTATATCCGGTTTATTATCAGGTTATTAAAATCCGAAAAAAAAGAAAAAAAATATAAGTCACTGAATACCAGTGAAATGAATGCTGTAAATCTTAATAAATTGTAAGTTAATTGTTTATAAATTCTTAATTAAAGAGATAGGTTCAATTGGATACTGTAAATTAAGAAATTCGTCAAAAAAAACACGAATCTTTTACCCATAAAATCATATGAAAAAATCAGATTTTCATTCGCTGCGGATTATTTTGGCTTTTTCTTCTTATCTGATTTACCAAAAACGGAAACATTAATATACTTTTTCGGATTTTCCTGAAGATCTTTCAACAGAAGATCGAGTTCCTGCGATAAAGAGGTCAGATTTTGATACAGTGAATCGTTATTGACCAGCATCCCAAGTGTACCTTCACCCTGGTTAATCTTCTCCAGGATCAGATGTGTTTCTGCAAGTGCTTTATTGGTATTTGAAATGGTTGACTTTAGTTCTGAACGGGCTATGGAATCGGTTATTGATTCAAGATTGCTCATGGCTGAGGCCAGTTGTTCATTATGGTTTTTCAGGTTAAGGGTGATGGCTTCCATATGTCCTATCATGCTGGTAAGTTTCCCCTGATCGGAGAGCATGTCTTTGATTCCATCAGTACTTGATTCGAGGTTTTGAATGGAGGCCTGTAACATCGCTGATGTGTTCCTGTCGAAAATATAATTCAGGGTAGACATGAGAGAATCGACAGTAACGATCAGGCTTTCAGCCTTGTTCTTTACAGGGAGAAGTTGTTGTTCAAGCCTGGCTGTCAATCCGTATTGTATCCGGCACGGGACCGTGTCCCCGGGACGGTGGTAATGGTCTGATCCTGACATTTTGATCCGGATGGCCTTGGTCCCCATCAGGTCAGCATCATAAAGTACAGCTTCTGAATTCAGCGGGATATCATAGGCTTTTTCAACCCCCAGTAATACGATCAGTTCCCCGCTGCCGTCCTCAGTAAAATATATGTCGCCGACCTGTCCAACCTGGTACCCGTTGATAAAGATCTTGCTGTTTTTTTCCAATCCCCCAATGTCTTCGAAGATGGCATAATAAGTATTTACACCCTTGAGGATATTCCTTCCTTTAAGGAAGTTCAGTCCCCAGATGGTCACCGCAATGGCAATGGTTATAATGATACCTATTTTTGCTTCGCTTGAGATTTTCATGGTGGTTCAAAAGTGGATATCAAAGTTACTACTTATTTTGCTCGCGGGCTTCCTTCATGGGAATAATTTTCCCGGCCTGGACGGCTATGATAAATGCTCCCGGGAAGTCCTCCTGAACAAGATCCAGAGATCCTGAGATTTGTTCGAAGGAGGTCGATCTTCCGACAGCATACTTATAGAGGTTATTGATCTTAAACTCTGACACATGCCCGTAATTACTGAAACTCATGTCATCGAGGGGCCTGCTGATGGTAGTTGTAAGCACCTGCACCATATAATATATGGTACTGTCACCAGGGATCATTGTATCCGTTGATTTTTGGAGGATGGCCTTGGGCCTGATCTCACGGTCGGGAATATCCTCAATTATTTCACCGGCTGCAGCAGCATTGTTGGCATAGAGGCTTCTTCCCTCAATATGCTCCTTATAATCCTTGAATGCCCGGTATATGGCAGATGCCAGATATTCCTGCCCCTGTTCTGATTGCAGGTATGCTTCTTCATCTCCGTTGGATATAAAACCTGTTTCAATCAAAACAGATGGCATGGTGGTACGCCAGAGTACAAGGAACCTTTCCTGTTTCACACCTCGGTCATACCTTCTTGCCCTTTCGCGGAACTGATCCTGTACCAGGCCGGCAAAGTCCACACTCTGCTGCTGAAAGGTTTTTTGCATCAGGTTAAAGATAATGTATGATTCCGCCGAGTTGGGGTCAAATCCTTCGTAATTGGTCGTATAGTCTTCTTCCAGGGTGATCACTGAATTTTCTTTCATGGCGACCTGCAGGTTCCTGTCATCAAGGGATGTACCCATGGTATAGGTTTCTGTACCGGATGATCTGGTATTGCTCCACCAGTTGGCATGGATGGAAATAAATAGATCGGCATGATTCTCATTGGCGATATTGGCCCTTTCGTGAAGCTCGATGAATTCATCCTTCTTCCTGGTATAGATGACCTTAACGTCAGGGATATTTTCTTCAATATATTGTCCGACTTTCAGCGCTATACCCAGCACAATATCCTTCTCCCTAGAGTTTTTACCTAGTGCACCCGGGTCCTTTCCCCCGTGCCCGGCATCAAGGACCACCACATCGACCTTATCATCCGGATCCTCTGTAGCAAGGATATTCGGGAGGTTGAATAAGGTCAGTACGGATATAAGAAATAGCCCTGAAAATCGTTTATTCAACAGTGGTTTCAAGCTTTTATTAACAATCAATTCTCGGTTAATTTGATTAGTTTTACCCTTATTAGAGGTATACGACCCGTACAAAAATAGCATATAAAAGTTGTCTGCAAAACTACTCCGGTTTCTTTTCATTTGTCTGTTTTTTGGGGCCCCCGGTTTTGTTGCAACCGCACAGGAACCCGGATCGGCAGTGGATACTGCTATGCCGGAGATCGATACCATGTTGATCAAACCGGCCCCGGATACCACAGACCTGATCATCATTTCAGATTCAACGGGAATTGCTTCAGATACCCTTCATGACGTGGGGGAAAAGCAAGCCATTGATGCTCCTGTTGATTACAAGGCCAGCGATTCCATTGTTTATTCTATCAGTGAGCAAAAAGTATACCTCTACGGGGAAGCCACTATTCAATATAACGATATTACATTAAATGCAGACTATATAGAGTTTAATATGGGGAACGAGGCGGTTTTTGCACGTGGGACCCTGGACAGTCTTGGCATGGAGGTTGGTAAACCGGAGTTTTCAGAAGGGGATGAAACTTTTCAATGCAAGAAGCTGTCCTATAATTTCCGCACCAAAAAGGGGATCATCACTGATATTTTTACGGAACAGGAGGGTGGCTACCTTCACAGTGCCATCACCAAACGGCATCCGAATGACCATATCCATATGAAAAATGGTAAATACACCACCTGTGATGCGCCTCATCCCCATTTTTACATAGCCCTCACCAAGGCGATATCGATACCGAATGACAAGATCGTGGCCGGACCCGCATACATTGTACTTGAAGATGTACCACTGCCCATTGGGATTCCGTTCGGATTTTTCCCTTCCACCAGGACGAGCCAGTCGGGTTTCCTCCTGCCTACCTACGGAGAGGAGGAAAGACGTGGTTTTTATCTCCGAAATGGGGGCTTCTATTTTTCTCTTAGTGATTATTTTGACCTGGCGATAACCGGTGATGTTTATACCAACGGGACCTGGGGGGTCAGGACCAGGAGCAACTACAAGAAGAATTACAAATTCAACGGTAGTTTTGGCATTAATTATATGGAAAACGTTATCGGGGAAAAAGGACTGGAGGATTACAGCAAATCCCGGGATGTGGCCATACGGTGGAGCCACGGCCAGGATTCCCGGGCAAATCCGAATCAATCCTTCAGGGCGAGCGTGGATTTTACGACCTCTTCCTATGACCAGAACCACAGCCATAATATCAATAATGTCCTGCGCAGCACGAAAAGATCCAGTGTCTCATATTCACGTGTTTTCCCAAACTCTCCCTTCAACCTTTCTGCGAGTATGAGTGCCACACAGAACAGCCAGACCAAGTTGATGGATCTGAATCTGCCGTCGGTAAATTTTTCCATGAACAGGATCTATCCCCTGAAGAGAAGAAATGCCGTCGGAAGTCCACGCTGGTATGAAAAATTCCAGGTCTCCTATACAGCCCAGCTTGAAAACAGGCTCAGTACCATCACTGACTCGCTTTTCACCACAACCAGGGCTGAAGATTTTGAAAATGGTTACTCACATAATATACCGGCCAGTCTGGCTCTGAACTTCCTTAACTATTTTACCTTTTCTCCTTCGGTAAGGTATTCGGGGGTTGTATTTACCAAATCCATAAACCCTCAATGGATTGAAGATTACCAGTATCCGGATGGCAGGGTGGTTGACACGCTGATCGTGGATACCATTCCCGGCTTCAATTATGCCCATGCTGCGGTGCCAAGTGTTGGATTGACGTTTACCCCGAGGATTTATGGAATGTACACTTTCCGTGAAAATTCACGGATTGAAGCCATCAGGCATGTGATGTCACCTTCTGCAAGCTTCAGCCTGGTCCCGGACATGTCCGGTGTCATGCCCAATTACTACCAGGAAGTGCAGGTTGATACCACCGGCAGGACCCGGGTCTATCCATTGTATGATGAGTCTGTCTTCCGGGTTCCGGTGCCTTCCGGACGTTCAGGATCAGTCAACCTGTCTTTGAAGAACAATGTTGAAATGAAATTAAAATCCCGTTCAGATACCGTTGAAGAGGTGACCAAGGTGAAGCTCCTCGACAACCTGAATTTTTCTGCCAATTACAATATCTTCAAAGACTCCATGAAGTGGTCCACGGTCAGGATGAGCGGGAATACCAGTATATTCAAAAGAAAGGTAAGCCTTCGTTTTGGGGGCGTCTTCAATCCCTATGCCTATGTTACGGATGAAAACGGGCGGAACCATGATATTGACAAGGCGCTGATCAAGACTGAGAACCGGTTGTTCAGGGTAACGGGACTGGATTTTTCTGTCGGTATGAATTTCAGTTCCAGGCAGGGGGCCTCGGGCAGGCAACAGGAAGAGGACCAGGTTGACCTTGCCAACGATGCCACGGCCAGGTTGATCAATCCAACCGGCTATGACGAAATAAACTATGCTGCTTATGTTGATTTCACCATTCCGTGGTCACTGGGTGTGGACTATAATTTACGGTACACCAAACCCTATGATGAATCCAATATTATCCAGTCCATTCGGCTCAGGGGGGATTTCAGCCTGACCCCGAAATGGAAAATCGGTTTTAACTCGGGCTTCGACTTTAAGAAGATGGAGGTCACTACCACCAATCTGAATATTCACCGGGACCTCCATTGCTGGGAGATGACAGTTTCCATGGTACCTTTCGGTAAATACCGGAGTTATTCATTCACAATCAATATCAAATCTGCCATTCTCAAGGATCTCCAGTACGAGAAGGGAGACACCTGGTATGATAACTTTTAAACCAATGATATGAAAAACATCATTCATACGAAAAACGCACCTCAGGCTGTCGGTCCGTATAGTCAGGCAACGGAACATAATGGGATGTTGTTTGTGTCGGGACAAATTCCCATTGTTCCGGGCACCGGGAAACTCGCGGAAGGCGGGATAAAGGGACAAACACGGCAGGTCCTGGAGAATCTGGATGCCATTCTGGCTGCTGCCGGATATGCATCATGGGATGTGGTAAAATGTACATGCCTGCTGAAAGACATGGATCATTTCCAGGAGATGAATGAGGTCTATGCCGGATATTTCAAGCAGGATCCCCCGGCAAGGGCAGCTTACCAGGTGGTAAAACTTCCGCTGGATGTGCTCATAGAGATCGAAGCCATCGCCATGAAAGACTGAGTCAGATTCGGATGGCATACTCAGCTATGGATATTAACCCCTCGCTTACATTTGAGCAGGCTCAAATGGAGGCTTCCGCTTTAATATCCATACGCTAATCTACGGTCATGATTGTATGATATGGCCTTTCCAGGTGTTGAGCATAAACATTCGGACTCATCAAAATGACAAGCCATATGACAAGCTTTTTACTCATAAATCTGGCTGATGCTATAAGTTACGCAATATGTATATAGGCGGGCATAAAATGTACCAAATATCACACTTGATTCAGATGTAAAATGGTTTAACTGAAAAGGAAAAAAAAACGCAACCACTTCTGATAGAGATGGCTGCGTTTTATAAATTTTGTGATTTAAGGAGGCTGGTTACCCTATTCGGCGAAGATTTCAAAGGGTATTTCGACCTGGACTTCCTTGTGCAGTTTTACAGTGGCCGTGTAACTGCCGACTTCCTTGATCAGTTCCTCCTTGATGGTAATGTCTTTGCGGTCAATCTCAAATCCTTCTTCTTTCAAAGCCTCTGCGAGCTGGATCGTGTTAACCGAACCGAAGATCTTACCCTTGGTGCTGGTCTTGGCGCCAATGGTAAGCTTGATATCCTTCATTTTTTCGGCGATCCCTTCCGCCTCCAGTCTGACCTGCTCCTCTTTGTGGGAGCGCTGTTTGAGAATTTCCTGGTGCATTTTCTTGACCGATGCCGTGGCATTTACGGCCATTCCCTTGGGGATAAGGAAATTCCGGGCATAACCATCCTTGACCGTGATGATGTCATCTTTGTGCCCCAGGTTGGGTATGTCCTGTTTTAATATAATGTCCATGCCTGGTCCTCCGCTTTATTATTTCAGCAAATCTGTTACATATGGCAGCAGTGCCAGGTGGCGGGCCCGCTTGATGGCCCGGGATACCTTGCGCTGATACTTTAATGAAGTGCCTGTGAGCCGCCTGGGGAGGATCTTGCCCTGTTCATTCAGGAATTTTTTAAGGAATTCGGGATCCTTGTAGTCAATATATTTGATCCGGTTTTTACGGAACCGGCAATATTTTTTCTTTTTGATCTCAACAGTTGGGGGGGTGAGATACCTGATTTCTGATTGATTCTGCGCCATGATTATTCCTCCTTGATTTTTTCAGCTTCAGCTTTCTTTCTTGCCCTTTTCCTTTCAGCGTATTCAACTGCATACTTTTCGAGTCCGACGACCAGGAATCTGATGATGCGTTCATCCCTTTTGAATTCTGTTTCGATCTTCTGAATCTGGCTTCCGTCAGCCCTGAATTCGATCATGTAGTAAAATCCGGTCGACTTTTTCTGAATAGGGTATGCCAGTTTACGCAGGCCCCAATTCTCTTCATGCACAATCTCTGCCTTGTTATCAGTCAGGATCTTTTTGAACTTGTCGACCGTTTCCTTCATCTGGCTTTCAGACAAAACGGGAGTTGTAATGAAAACGGTTTCGTACTGGTTCAACATTGTAAAAAATTTGGTTATGAATATTGAGCGCACAAAAATAGGAACTTTATTGATATGTACAAAATAAATTCACCTTGGTTACTTTGCGGGTTATTACTAAATTTATCCGCATGGATAATTTCATCGTATCGGCACGGAAATACAGACCCGAAACATTCGCTTCTGTAGTTGGACAGCCGGTTATTACCAGTACCCTGAAAAATGCCATCCGGAGCAATCACCTGGGGCATGCATATCTTTTCTGCGGTCCCCGCGGAGTAGGCAAAACCACCTGTGCCAGGATCTTCGCCAAGACCATCAATTGTGCCAGCATCACTGAGGAATCAGAACCCTGCAATACTTGTGAATCCTGTGTATCCTTTAACGAATCCAGGGCTTTTAACATCCATGAACTGGATGCAGCATCCAATAATTCCGTCGATGATATCAGGAACCTGACCGAACAGGTGAGGATCCCGCCACAGGTTGGGAAATACAGTATTTATATCATAGACGAGGTCCATATGCTTTCCGCCCAGGCTTTCAATGCCTTTTTGAAAACCCTTGAAGAACCTCCGGCCCATGCGGTATTTATCCTGGCTACCACGGAAAAGCATAAGATCATCCCCACCATCCTTTCACGTTGCCAGATCTTTGATTTCAACCGGATCAGGGTGGATGATATAGTGGCTTATCTCGAATTTATTTCAGAGAAGGAAGGTGTTGAATATGAAGTAGATGCTTTTAATATCATTGCACTAAAGGCGGATGGTGCCATGCGGGATGCACTTTCCATTTTTGATCAGACAGTCAGTTTTTCCGGTAAATCAATCAGGTATGAAGATGTCATCCGGAATTTAAATATCCTGGATTATGATTATTATTTCAGGATTACCGAGGCCTGCCTTGGAGAACAGGCTGGGGAGGCACTTATGATCTTTGATGAGTTACTTGAGAAGGGATTCGATGAACATAATTTTCTTGTGGGTCTCAGCAGCCATATGAGGGATCTGCTGGTATGCCAGGATCCCGTAACGCTGAAACTCCTGGAGGTAGGGGCAGGGATCCGTGAAAAATACCGGCAGCAGAGCCAGGCAGTAAGCCAGCAGTGGTTATACCAGGCCCTTGATATCCTTGGCGTGGCAGATATTTCCTATAAGGCCAGCAGAAACCAGCGGCTGCATGTAGAGCTGGCCCTGATAAAGCTCTGCAACATACCGGTGGAATCAAAAAAAAAAGTCCTGATCCATGACGCACCCTCCGCCGAGAATGACCCCCCGGAGAAAAAAATCACAGATCTGCCCGCTGCTGAGAAACAATCCTCTGAACCGGTTCTGCCTGAACAGGAAATGGATGAACTTCCGCCCGATGAGCAAAGGCCTGCTACATCATCAGGGCAGCAGAAGCCAGGCTCAGTTCCGGCTAGCCCACCTCCTCATCCAAGAAAGAAAATCCCGGGTACGGTTCCATCTATTAAAGATGCCCTGAACGGTGTCGGTAGAACCGGGGATGAAGAGGGTGAAGATCCTTACAGGACAATCCGGCAGGTCCTGTCCAATCCCTTTACCCAGGATGATCTGCTGGAAAAATGGAATGAATACGCTGATCAGATCAAGGAAGAGAAACCCCGCATGTCCAGCAGCCTGAAACACCACATTCCCTCCCTGGGAGATGCACTGCAAATCGAGGTCACATTCAGTAATTCATCGCAAATAGAGGACTTCAACAGGGACATCAAAAAGGACCTGGTCAGCTATCTTGAAGATGCCCTGCAGAACACGCAGTTCAAAATAATCCCCGTGGTGCAGGAGCCGGAGAAAAAGGAAAATATGCTTTATACTTCCGAAGAGAAGTATAATCATATGATCAAAAAAAACCCTAACCTGGGCAAACTCAAGGAACGGTTTAACCTTGATTTTGAATAATCCGGTATTTTAATTGGATGACTTCTATCTTTTGTTATTTTTGTGTACGACCAAAACACAATTCAAAATGGCAGGACAAAAAATCACTATTCAGGATGGCGTATTGCAGGTACCTGATTTTCCAATTATTCCATTTATTGAAGGAGATGGAACAGGCCCGGACATCTGGGCATCCTCAGTCAGGGTTTTCAATGCGGCAGTAGAAAAGGCTTACAACGGCAACAGGAAAATCTTCTGGAAAGAAGTATTTGCAGGTGAAAAATCATATAATCAGTCAGGAGAATGGCTGCCCCAGGAAACCCTGGATACCATCAAAGAATACCTGGTGGCCATCAAGGGACCTTTAACCACCCCGGTAGGAGGAGGTATCAGGTCACTGAATGTGGCCCTCAGACAGATCCTCGATCTATATACCTGCCTGCGGCCGGTAAGGTACTATGATGGAGTCCCTTCACCGGTAAAGAATCCTGCCAAGACCGATATGGTTATCTTCAGGGAAAACTCGGAAGATATTTATGCAGGGATCGAGTGGATGAATGGTACGCCCGAAGCGGACAAGGTGAAAAACTTTCTCCAGAAGGAGATGGGTGTGACCAAGATACGGTTCCCGGAATCTACTTCCATCGGGATTAAACCCATTTCGAAGGAAGGTACCTTCCGTCTTGTCAGGGCCGCCATCAAGTATGCACTCAAGCACGGCCTGCCAAGTGTCACCCTTGTCCACAAAGGGAATATCATGAAATTTACCGAAGGGCAGTTTAAATTGTGGGGATATGAAGTGGCTGAAGAGGAATTTGGCGACAAGGTGTTCACCTGGCTGCAGTATGACCGTATTGCTGAAAACCAGGACAAAGCGGCCGCAAATGAGGCCCAGGATAAAGCCCTTGCAGAGGGCAAGCTGTTGATCAAGGATGTGATAGCAGATGCCTTCTTGCAGCAGATCCTCACACGACCCGCCGAATACTCGGTCATTGCCACCATGAACCTGAACGGTGATTATATCTCTGATGCCCTTGCTGCCATTGTCGGGGGAATCGGGATCGCGCCAGGGGCGAATATCAATTATGAAACAGGCCATGCGATCTTTGAAGCCACACACGGGACCGCACCCAAGTATGCCGGACAGGATAAGGTGAATCCCGGCTCAGTGATACTTTCCGGTGTGATGATGTTTGAATATATGGGCTGGCAGGAAGCCGCAGATCTCATTATTTCAGGATTGAAAAAGGCCATAGGCGCCAAAAGGGTGACCTATGACTTTGAACGTTTAATGGAGGGAGCCACCAAACTCAAATGTTCTGAATTCGGTACCGAGATCATCAACAATATGTAAACCATCAATAATAATAAGCATGTTATCTAAAAAAGTTGAAGATATTTTAAATGTACAGGTGGATAAGGAAGGGTACTCCTCACATCTCTATCTTTCGATGGCTGTATGGGCAGAAACCGAGGGACTGGGAGGTATTGCTGACTGGCTCTATGCACAGGCCGAAGAAGAAAGAATCCATATGCTGAAACTGGTAAGGTATATCAACGAACGGGACGGCAAGGCAAAAATCATTGCCGTCAAGGAGCCTCCCGCTGAGTTCGGTTCAGTTCGTGAGATGTTTGATAAAGTGATGGAACACGAACAGTTCATCACAGGTTCTATCAATGAGATTGTACAGGTCTGTATTGATGAGAATGACCATACCACCCACAACTGGATACAATGGTTTGTTACCGAACAGATTGAAGAGGAAGCATCGGTCAAGGCCCTGATCGATAAACTGAAGCTTGTCGGTGATCATCACATGTATATGTTCGACCGGGATATCATGGGAATGCGTGGCGGTGAGGGTGAAGCGGCTGCAGAGTAAATCCGGCAGCTTATTTGATCTTTTTCATCTTCTTTGAAAGAACGAGGGTTTCTATCCTGTTTTCAAGGCTGCGAAGTGTTGCGGGTGCACCGTAGTAGTCCATTATTTTCTTTCGCCTGCCATCCCTGATATATGTTATGTAAGTGGTAGGCAGATCGGACACGAGGCCATCATAGATATTCCTGAGCTGGTAGAAATCTATCCGCAGGAAGGTATTTTCAAGTTCTGCAAGCTCATCCTTTTTGAGTGAAAAGCTGAACCTGCCGATTTTTTCCACGTTTTCCACACCTTCGAACAACCCTTTTCCGTTTTTATCGATCTTTACTGTATAGACCGGACAGAAACCATAGCAGGCTGTGCGCTGCAATTCAATGAGCAGGTCCTCGTCGGTGATTGTTCTCGTACCGGAACAGGAAAAAAAGAGGGTGGATACCAAAAACATTAAAATGGCGTTAAAACATTTGCCAGCCAATGATTTATCAAACATATTCGTAATTTTGCTGTGGTTCATATTAATATATAATATCTAAAAGTAGAAATTTCATGGTAATCAGAAGAGGGTTAGCAACGTTGATTGTATTTTCACTGGCAGGATTTATCACATACCTTGCCGGACAGGCTAAGGTACTTAAATATGCCCAGCTTAATGACACCATTATATGTTATGCTGCGCCAGGGCACAGTAACCTGCGTATAGGTCCCCCGCAGGCCTATTTGTCCCGGCTTAAATCATCCGCAGCTGCAGGTGCTGAAATCAATATGACATTGATCAGCCCACCGCATAATTTTGCCAGACAAACTGCGGAGACAGCGGCTGGGATCTGGGGATCACTGATCCATTCGGATGTGCCCATCAATGTAGAAATCAGATTCAGGGTGATGGAAGGGGAGGAATCCGGGGTCCTTGCATCTACCCTGTCCGATGGTCCATATGTTGTCCGTACCAACGGAGCATTGCCTACGCGGCTCTACAATGCTTCCCTTGCGGAAAAATTGCTGGGAAGGAACCTGAATGGCAATAGTCCGGATATCCTCATCGATTTTAACACCAGATTCAGCTGGTATTACAAGGATGACGGAAACCCGCTCCCCGGCCAGCATGATTTTCTCAGTGTCCTGTTACATGAAATGGCGCATGGACTGGGATTCTCCGGTCATTTTCTGGTGTTTGAGGACCTGGGCTATCAGTATTATACCATTCCGGGGGTCTTCGATCATTTCCTGTGGGCCAAGGACCCGAGGGACGGTAAGGGGGACTGGCTGCTTGATACCATCCTTTTTCCGATCCGGTCTGAAGCGCTCGCAGTGCAGCTCCAGACACCGCCGATCTATTTTAAAGGGCCGGTTACCAGACAGGTTGGCAGGGAGAACCCCAGGATGTATGTACCGACGGAGTACAACCGCGGATCCAGCATTTATCACCTGGATGAAATATACAATACCAAAGATGACAGCATAAATGCCATGATGACCTTTTCTTCCCAGCCCGGTGAGGTGATCCATGACCCGGGTCCACTGGCAAAAAATATGATATATGATATCGGGTGGGTACATACCTACATCGACCATGATACCCTGTCCGACAGGGAATCACTCGATCAGCCTTTCACCGTGACCGCAAAGATCACTGGTGATGAAGGCATACTGGCGGGAAACCAGTACCTTTACTGGTCGACAGACGGCTTCCAGAGCAAAGACTCTGTTATGATGACGGGGACAGGCAATCCGGATGAATTCACCGGTAATATACAGGTATCCTCGCTGGAAACTAAAGTTAATTACTACATCCATACAATGGACAATTATGACCGGCTTTATACCTCGCCCTCCCAGGCACCGGAATCCTCCCATGGTTTTTACGTTGGCGAGGACACCATTGCACCGGTCATTGATCATATCCCGATCCAGTTCATGCTGATTACTGAAGATTCGCTGTATATCACCGCACAGATTACCGACAACCTTGGCCTGGCTCTTACAGAGGTCGAGTACAAGATCAATGGGGTGGACCAGTCCCCCATCGAACTGACCAGGGATACGCTGAATAACTATCATGCATATTTCGACTTTTCGGGCGGACAGGTGAACATCGGGGACCAGATCAAATACCGCATCAAGGCCGTTGATGGAGCGGTGGCCCAGAACACCACCTATCAACCGGCGACAGATTACCATGATTTTACCATCGAGGAAATCCCGCCTTCCAGGGATTTCTATGAAAATGATTTCGAAGAAGGCATCTCAGATTTCCTTACTTCTGAATTCTTTCATGATAAGCCGGTTGGATTTAATTCATTCGGACTGCATAGCAAGCATCCATACAAGGAACCCAACAAAGACAATACCTACTATGATTTCTATGCCCAGCTGCGCATTCCCATACGTTTGAGCAGTGATAATTCCTTTCTGTCATTTGATGAGATTGCCTATATAGAGGATGGGATTGAAGGCACTGTATTTGGTGATGAAGATTTCTTTGATTACGTGGTCGTTGAAGGTTCGAAGGATGACGGAAAGAGCTGGCATCCCTTTGCAGATGGCTGGGATTGCAGGGCCAATGCCACCTGGTTTGAGAACTACCAGAACGGAATACTGGGAAATAGCAATGACTCCCAGGCCATTCCCAAAGAAGAAGAAAAGCAGTACAGGCTGATCAACATGCTCGAAGACCCCTATTTCCAGTCCGGGGACATTGTGCTGATCAGGTTCCGCCTGTTGTCGGATCCCTATGCTGTGGGCTGGGGCTGGATGATAGACAACCTGCGCATACAGGGAACCACGGCTGTAAAGGATTATCCAATGCTTCCGGAGGGCATCAACATCTATCCTGTTCCATCGGCCGGTCTGCTGAATGTCAGCATACAGATGAAGGAAAGTACAGACCAGCTGCAAGTGATCCTCGTGAATCTTACCGGAAGGGTGTTGCTGGCTGTAAAGTTCGATCATCCGGGTGATACCTTCACCAAGCAGTTTGACCTGAGCCATTTGCCAAACGGGGCATATCTCATGAAATTTATTGCCGGGCAGCAGACCATTGTCAAGAAGGTAATGCTGGCGAGATAGATACCGTAACAACCCGGTGAACAGGGATCATTCCTTCATGATCCTTTGGTTTGCCACCTGTTTCCCATCCATCAACAACAGGTGGTAAATCCCGCTTCCGTAACCGGAAAGGTCCATCCGGGCAGAAAGCCTGCCGTCACTGACGGAAAAGGATTTACGCTGCATGGCCTGGCCGCTGGTATTATAAAGTATGATGTCCACCTTGGGGGACTGAACCCCTTCGACCAGGATGTTGAATATGTCCCTGCCCGGGTTTGGATAGACCTGCAATACCGGTCCGCCGGGTAAGGGAGCATGAATTTCATCCAGCCCAACAGGGTAAGCATAAAAATAAAGTTCATAGGTGCCTTGTGCTCCGCCGTAACTCCCGTCGATCTGCAGGAAGTATTTGGCACCGGGTATCACATTAACGGCTTCCAGGGTAGCGGCTAGTTCAGTGGGACTGTAATCATCATTGGCGGCAATCAGATCCAACTTTTGGATTTCCGTACAGGTGTCGGCACGGTAAATGGCCATCTGGTTGTCCATTCCAGTGGACCTGAGAGAAGCTATGCCGGTCTGGGGACCGTAAAAATAATACCAGAGACTGTTCTGTACGCCTCCCTCAATACACCAGGTTTTGGCTGTCTGTGAATAGCAGTCCTCCGATTCATCCGGGGCAGGTTCGCCCGGCTCGGCAGTAGCCAGGTGATTTGAATGGGTGGCCACAAGTCCCCCGGGTGTGATCAGCATGGCATCACACATGTCATCATTCAGCAACTGGCTCCCGGCATAGATTACGACAGTGTCCTGGTCAAAACAAATGTCCTGGTAGCCGGTTACGATGATCTTATATTCTCCCGGGGAGGTAGGAGTCGCCGTAACCCGCTGACCGGCATAATGATCCAGTATGGTACCTGGGACCCAAATATACTGGTCAGCGCCAAATGCTTCCAGGTCTGCCGATTCCCCCAGGGCTATCTCGACCTCTGAATCCACAAGGACAATATCGATGGCCGGGGAAATCCTGACATACCCGTGCCGGACGACCGTATCTGCTCCTTCAGGTCCCGATACAATCAACCGGACTGTCTTGGTCCCCTCAGATGAATACTGCACGGTATGCGGACCCGCACCGCTGGCCGTGGCAGGTGAAGCACCCTCTCCGAAGTCCCACATCCAGGAAGAGACATCCCTGTTTTCAAGGAATGTATAGGTAATACCAGCATTCAGGCAGGCTTCCCGCTTATCCGCCTCGAACAGGGCCCTTGGTCCCGCCACCATCTTGGCGTAGGCCCGGATGGTCAGGTTATATCCGCTATCCTGCCCGGACGGATTGGTTGACAACCAGTCTGTTCCGTTGTTGCTGACCCAGTTGACATCGGATTCAATAATGGGATCCGCATATCCTTCTATTGGCTGCTCAATGGGAATGACCGTTCCTTTATCTTCGGTCCGCCGCCTGATCTTTACATAAAAATCACCATTCACAGAAAGCGGCATCTCGATGGTATGATAGCCCATCTGCCGGATCAGGACATCCTTCTTACCTGCCAGCAGGCCACTCAGCATCTGATCCGAGAAGTCCCCATAGATTTCAATATCCAGTACCGTATTCGGGTCGGCTACGGCTGCTCCGATATGGGTGATAAGCATTTCATCCGGAGCGGTAAACCTGGCCAGGCCAAATGCTTCTTCATCATTCGGATAGCCAATAATGTTGGTCACGCAGAGCCGGTCATGCATGAATATGGTGTCCGTTTCTTCAAGGTCCCAGTGAACCGGGAAATAGGCCGCCTCATCTGCAAACCTGGTATCTTCATAAGATACATAGAAAAAACCCTGATCGGCCCAGGTGGTGTCCCAGCTGTTTTTGGCGATCCAGGCCCCTGTGCCCCCGTCGGTGATATAATTGTCATCCCAGCCGCATAGCAGGACCGAGTGGTTGGTGGCCACGCTTCCGTCATAATAGTAGGAATGGTTCCCGGTATTCAAAAGAGCCGGATCCATATAAATGGTTGTATAGACAGCCCCGTAGTCCAGCACCAGTCCCTTCAGGGTTTCTTTATCCACAGAAGGCAGCCAGCGGGCCTCGGGGAAACCGGCTGCAGGTTCGTACTGATCACAGAAAAACTCTGTAGCCGATGTATTATAAGGGTCCTGTGATTCGAGGACAGGCCCGGACAACCTTCCCAGGTAGGCTGTGGCAATATATGGATTACTGCCTGCTCCATAAGCCCACTCATATCCATGACATCCTGACAGGTTCTGTTCTGAAAGGTCGGTTTCTGAAAACCCCGTTTTCAACCGGCATGATTCAAGGGATCCGATGACGGCAAAGGATGCACAGTTACCACCTGCACTCCCGTTTCCCTGATCCCTCGCCGGTGTTACAAGTCCCACATCCCGCAGGTCATACTTTGCGGGAAGTTCAGCATCACTTTTGTAAGGGCTGGATTTTGTATCTGGTACATTATTTATCAGCCGGAAGGGAGCTTGTTGGTATGTTGTTTGCGGCACACCACTGGCGGGAGATGGCCGGAAATCCGGATTTTGCCTCATGGGAACCGGCCACTCAGCGTTTGGATGATCTCTGGAAACCTGGGCGGATATCCCGGCAGGCCTCAGGCAAAGCAGGATCAATAAAGGGATTATTTGTTTCATAATGCCGTTATCCCTACCGTAATTGGGTAAAATAAATTAATTTTACGTGCGTTAAAGCAAAAAGTTAAATAAGCATTAAAATGAGTATTGTAGATAAGGTGGTCGGCAGCCTGTTCGGATCCAAGTCAGAGCGTGACATCAAGGAGCTTCAGCCCTATGTTGACAAGATCTATGCAGAGACTGAGCAGGTCGAGGGGATGAGCAACGATCAGCTGAGGAAAGCCTCGGCTGAATTGAAAAAAAGAGTCAGGGAAAGCGTTGCGGCAGAGCGGGAGGAGATAGCCGGATTGAAAATCCAGCTTGATGATCCCCAGATGGATGTGGATGAGAAGGAAAGACTATACCAGGAGGTAGAAAAAATCGAAAAGACCATTGATGAGAGGCTGGACAAGGTCCTTGACGAGAGTCTGCCACTTGCTTTTGCCATTATCAAGGAAACGGCTCGCCGGTTCAAGGAGAATGAATCCCTGGAGGTTACGGCCAATGATTATGACCGGGACCTTGCGGCCGGGCGTGACAGCATTGAGATCAAAGGAGACAAGGCCTACTGGAAGAACGAATGGATGGCGGGCGGTAACATGATCACCTGGGACATGATCCATTACGATGTACAGCTGATAGGTGGTGTGGTCCTCCACCAGGGGCGCATAGCAGAGATGGCTACGGGAGAAGGGAAAACGGTGGTGGCAACACTTCCTGTATTTTTGAATGCCCTTACCGGAAGGGGGGTTCATGTGGTCACGGTAAATGACTACCTGGCCAAGCGGGATGCCGAATGGATGGGGCCCCTCTATGAGTTTCATGGTTTGCGTGTCGATTGCATTGATAAGCATCAGCCCAATTCTGACAACCGCAGGAAGGCTTATGCGGCAGATGTCACCTTTGGTACAAACAATGAATTCGGATTTGATTACCTGAGGGATAATATGGCCATCAGTGCAGCTGATCTTGTACAGCGACCGCATAATTTCGCCATCGTGGATGAGGTGGATTCGGTACTGGTGGATGATGCCCGTACACCGCTGATCATATCCGGGCCTATTCCAAGAGGGGAAAATCAGCAATTCATGGAGCTGAAACCCAAGGTGGAGAAAATTGTCAATGCACAACGAAAACTGGTCAACAACATCATTGCTGATGCCAGGAAGCATTTGAATGAGGGGGATACGGAGAATGGCGGCTTCCTTTTGCTGAGGGCCTTCAAGGGGCTGCCGAAAAACAAGGCCATCATCAAGATGCTCAGTGAGGAAGGGAACAAGACCCTCATGCGGAAGACCGAGAATTTTTACATGCAGGAGAACAGCAAGAACATGTATAAGGTAACCGATGAGCTGTTCTTTGTCATTGACGAGAAGAACAATTCCATCGAAATGACTGAAAAGGGACTGGACCTGATCACTACCTCATCTGAAGATGCTGATTTCTTTATACTTCCAGATATAGGCAGCGAAGTTGCCGAACTTGATAATGCCAGCCTTACAGTCCAGGAAAAACTGGCCAAAAAAGACCAGCTCCTCCAGGATTATGCGATCAAATCAGAACGCGTGCATACCATCAATCAGTTATTGAAAGCATATTCCCTTTTTGAAAGGGATGTAGAGTACGTGGTCATGGACAACAAGGTCAAGATTGTGGATGAACAGACAGGAAGGATACTGGAAGGCAGGCGCTATTCCGATGGTTTGCACCAGGCCATCGAGGCCAAGGAAAATGTGAAAGTGGAAGCAGCCACACAGACCTTTGCAACCATTACCCTCCAGAATTATTTCAGGATGTATAAGAAGCTGTCCGGGATGACAGGTACAGCCGAAACGGAGGCAGGGGAATTCTGGGATATTTACAAGCTCGATGTGGTGGTGATCCCGACCAACAGGCCGATCGTAAGGGATGACAGGGAAGACCTTGTCTATAAAACGGTAAGGGAAAAATACAATGCCGTCATTGATGAAATTGTTAACCTGGTCAGGGCTGGCAGGCCGGTACTGGTCGGTACGACTTCAGTAGAGATATCGGAACTGCTCAGCCGCATGCTCAAGATCCGGAAGATTGAGCATAATGTGCTGAACGCAAAGCTGCATGCAAAGGAAGCTGATATCGTGGCACATGCCGGCAGGACCGGGACCGTAACCATTGCCACAAACATGGCAGGTCGTGGAACAGATATCAAGCTGACGCCTGATACCCGGGAGGCAGGGGGACTGGCCATTATCGGTACCGAGCGGCATGAATCAAGGCGGGTGGACCGTCAGCTGAGGGGACGTTCGGGACGACAGGGTGATCCGGGTTCCTCACAATTTTATGTTTCGCTGGAAGACAACCTGATGAGATTGTTCGGTTCGGACAGGATCGCGGGGATCATGGACCGTCTTGGACTCAAGGAAGGTGAGGTGATCCAGCATTCCATGATCAGTAAATCCATAGAGCGTGCCCAGAAGAAGGTGGAAGAGAATAATTTCGGGATCAGGAAACGGCTCCTGGAATATGATGATGTGATGAATTCCCAGCGAGAGGTGATCTATACAAAACGCAAACATGCCCTGCTTGGTGAAAGAATCAGTGTGGATATCAACAATATGATCTATGATGTCTGCGAGAGCGTTGTCCATGATTGCCACGGCAATGTGGACTATGCAGAATTCTCTCTGGAAGTGCTTAGAAATCTTTCCGCAGAACCCCCTGTTGATGAAGCTGAATACATGAAAGAGGATGCCCTTGATATCACTGAAAAACTCTTTGAAAGCGTACGTGACAAGTACCACAGGAAACAGGAATCCATAGCACAACAGGCATGGCCGGTGATAAAAGATGTATTCGAAAAACAGGGTAAGGTATATGAGAATATAGTGGTCCCCATATCCGACGGTACAAAAGTCTTCCAGATCCTTACCAACCTCGAAAGGGCTTATGAGACCAAGGCCCATGAAGTACTCAAATCATTCGAAAAAACGGTCATGCTGGCCACCATCGATGAAACCTGGAAGGAGCACCTGAGGGAACTGGATGACCTGAAGCAATCGGTGCAGAATGCTACCTATGAACAGAAGGACCCGCTGCTGATCTATAAATTTGAATCCTTTGAATTATTTAAGATTGCCATAGACAGGATCAATAGAGAAGTTACTTCCAGCCTCCTGAAGGGGAACATACCCCTGCAGGACTCCAGCCAGGTACAGCAGGCAAGGGGTCCCAGGCGCCTGGATATGAGTGAATTCGAACAGACCAAGAGCGATGCCAGGTCCGCCTATGAACGCGGGGGCAGGGATGGACAGCCTGCCCCGCAACAGCGAAAGGTGGAGCCCGTCCGCTCAGGAAAAAAAATAGGACGGAATGAGATCGTCAAGGTAAGGTACCAGAACGGCAAGATCGTAGAGGCAAAATACAAGAAAGTGGAGCCTGATATCAGCAGCGGTGCCTGTGTCCTGACCACGTAATTTTCAGCCTCTGTGCCGGCCTGCCGGGAACTAGATCGGGATGGACCTGATCAGTTCTGTAAGCCTTCCGTAGGTCGTACGGCTGATGGTGGTCAAAGGCAAACGGACATGGTTCTCACAGATGTTAAGTATGTTCAAAGCGGCTTTAACACCGGCCGGGTTCCCCTCAATAAAAAGTTGATCAATGATTTCCAGCAGGCTGTAATGTATTGAACGAGCCTCCTCCCAGCGGTTATCGAGGGCCAGCCTTACCATTTCCGAGAACTGGCGGGGGAATGCGTTGCCAATGACCGAAATAACACCGGACCCCCCGGTGCTGATCATGGGCAGTGCAAGAGCATCATCGCCCGATATCAGGTCAAATCCCTCCGGCTTATCCTTGGCGATCTTCATGATCTGTGCCATATTGCCCGAGGCTTCCTTGATACCTGCGAAATTCCCAGAGTTTGCGGCCAGCTTAAGGGTTGTTTCAGCACTGATATTGGAACCAGTACGGGAGGGTACATTGTAAATAATAACCGGAACAGGACTGGCCCCCGCGATGGCCATGTAATGATGATAGATCCCCTTCTGGCTGGGTTTGTTATAATAGGGGGAAGCCGTCAGTATGGCATTGATCCCATCGAAGTCAGCATTTTTAATCCTGTCGATCTGCTGTCTGGTATGGTTACCACCCATGCCCACTACCAGGGGTAATCTCCCCCTGTTAACCTTCTTCACATGCTTGATAATCTCCCCTTGTTCCTGGCTGGATAACACCGGTGTTTCTCCCGTTGTTCCAAGGGCTACGAGGTATTCAACCCCGTTATTAATGACATGTTCTACAACGTTGGTAAGTGCCCTGAAGTCAATGCTGTCATCCTTCTTGAATGGAGTGATCAGGGCTACGCCGGTGCCGGTAAAAGCTGATTTTTTCATGATACTGTCCACTGCCTGAACAAATATAGGCAATTTCAGCGGATTGCTTCTAAGGTTTTCTGGTGTGGATAATGGACAGGTAATGCCTGATCTGTGCTATCAGGTAAAGAATGCTGATTTCTTTTTCAATATCGATCATCAGGTCATATTCTGTATGCGTCACCAGCCTGCCGATCTTATAGGAAGCCGGACTTAGTTTCAGGATATACTTCAATGGGAAATGATCTTCCAGGCTGAGATCAAACAGGATGTCAAACGGTTTTCGGGAGAAGTCCTCGACAAACAGGACCCCCGGTACCTTTGACCATTTTAGGTCTTTCTGGCAGAAGAAACTGAAGCCTTTCCGGAGCAGGTAATGGTCAGGGACCTGCAGATCATCGACATAACCCAGCACTGTTGTGTCAATGGATTCGCTTTCAAGGAATTGCTTGAATTCCTTCACCGCTTCGAATTCTGCCTCATTCCGGCATGCAAACAGAATTCCGGCAGATCTTGCTGTGGTAAAGTTATGTATACATTTATGCCGGTCTACCTGTCTGAGTTTCCTGCGCAGTTCAAAGGTCCCGACAAGCCTCTGGATATCTCTGATCAGCTTCACGCTGCAATAATATAAAAAATAAGTCCACCGAGCTTACCAGAAGTTTTCAATTTATCAACACAAGCCTCTCACCGGGCCAGTCACAGAGAGGTTCATGGCCTTATCATGGCAAGGAATTCATCTTCACTGATGACGGGAATATCGAGGGTTTCGACTTTTTTCAGTTTGCTCGGCCCGATCCCCTCTCCCCCCAGCAGGTAATCTGTGCGGGAGGATATGGATCCTGCATTTTTTCCTCCATTCGCTTCGATGAGCCTCTTCAGTTCATCGCGTGAATGCTTTTCGAATGATCCGGATATGACAAATGTAAGCCCTTCGAGTTTGTTGCCGGATTCCGTTTGTTCCGGTACCAGACTGAATTGAAGTCCCGCGGACTGAAGTTTATCCAGTAATTGCCTGCTCATCGGGTCATTGAAAAACTGGATGATGCTTTCGGCAATTCGCTCCCCCACCTCGTCGGCGGCCACCAGCTCGCCGAAATCCGCCCTCCGGAGCCTGTCGATAGAGGTAAAATGCCTGGCAAGCCTTCTGGCCACTGTTTCTCCCACATACCTGATCCCCAGTGCAAACAATACCCTTTCAAAGGGGACATTCCTTGACTGGTCAATGCTGTCGATCAGGTTGGAAGCCGATTTCTCAGCAAAGCGTTCCAGTCCCAAAAGGTCCTCCTTGCGCAAGCTGTAGAGATCCCCGGCATCCTGTATCAGTCCCGCTGCATGCAACTGCTCAATAGTTGCCTCCGCAGCACCGATATCCATGGCCCTGCGGCTGATAAAGTGTGCTATCCTTTCCCTGATCTGTGGCGGGCATCCGTATTCATTGGGACAATAATGGGCGGCTTCCCCTTCCTTACGGATCAGTCGGGTGCCGCACTCCGGACAATTTTCGATAAAATCAAAAGGTTTGCTCTCCTCAGCACGTGATGCCAGGTTGATGCCGACGATCTTGGGTATGATCTCACCGCCTTTCTCAACATATACCTCGTCTCCCAGCCGGATATCCAGCAGCCTTATCTGGTCCGCATTGTGAAGGGAAGCCCGTTTTACTACGGTGCCGGCCAGCTGGACCGGTTCAAGGTTGGCCACCGGGGTGACGGCTCCCGTTCTTCCTACCTGGAAATCAACA
>LJUP01000018.1 GCA_001303955.1 Bacteroides sp. SM23_62
CACCCATCTGATCGAACAGCAGACTCTCTCCATCTTTAAGATCCCGGGGCCGGTCCGGAAGCAATCCTCCATCATACCAGTATACGTCTACGGCTGGCATTTTAACTCTGCCCTTGCGTTGACGGGCCGGGAATGAGAACCTGACTTTCTCCGCCTGTGGTGCACTTTCGGTGTTCAAAAGGGTCGAGCTGCCGCTGATCGAATCCGGGAACTCCAGTTGGAGGGCTCGATAAACCGGATCCAGTATATGGCAGGCCATATCCCCGAAGGCACCGGTACCGAAGTCCCACCAGCCACGCCAGTTCCAGGGGGTATAAATTTCATGATAGGGACGCATGGGTGCGGGACCGATGAAAAGGTCCCAGTTCAGCGTTTCCGGCACATCCATTTGCTCCGTAGGGCGTTGCAGTCCCTGCGGCCAGATGGGACGGTTGGTCCATGCATGCACCTCCCTGATCTCACCGATCTCACCATTCCAGATCCATTCGCAAACCTGGTTTACCCCGTCCCCGGAATTCCCCTGGTTGCCCATCTGTGTGGCTACCCTGTATTTGGCGGCCAGTTTTGTCAATAATCTTGATTCGTAAATGGAATGCGTCAGCGGTTTCTGGCAGTAAACGTGCTTGCCCATCACCATGGCATGGCCTGCCACGATGGCATGTGTATGATCTGCGGTGGCGACCATAACCCCATCAATGGAGTCATCCAATTCATCAAACATCTTTCGCCAGTCATAATATTTTTTGGCCTCCGGGAACTCATCAAAACATTTTTTTGCATATTTCCAGTCCACATCGCAAAGCCCGATGATGTTTTCCGTGTTCATGGCAACCAGGTTAGGATGGCCCTTTCCACCAATCCCTATCCCCACAATATTCATTTTATCACTGGGGGGTTTATGCCCGAGACCGCTTACGGTGAAGTTTGGAATGATGGTGAATCCAGCCGCAGCCGTGGCAGCCTGTTTCACGAATTCACGCCTTGACGATCTTGTATTATTCATTCTAAATATGTTTGCCGGTTTATAACTCCTTCAGCTTTATATTCCTGTACCAGACCGTGGTGCTGTGGTTCTGCAGGGCAATATGACCTTCATCAAATTTTCCGTAATCCGGGTAATCAGTCCATTTGCCGCTATTCCGCAACTTCATCCACTCCTCGGAATATTTCTCATATTCAACCACAACTTCCCCGTTGAGGATCTGGGTTACTTTATTCCCATTGACCATCAAAAATAATTGGTTCCATTCACCCACAGGTTTGAAAGGTCTTACCCTGGGTGGGTACATGGCATAGTTGGCGCCACAGATCTGCCAGTCTTCCAGCGTATCCGGCCAGTTTTCATGATCAATCACCTGGAATTCGGGACCGGTTTCATAGGCGTAGGTGTATTTGGGATCTTCGGCCACCTGGTAAATGATACCGCTGTTGGCGGCAGTATCCAGTTTAAATTCAAGGGCAAGGGCAAAGTTTTTATATACACTATCCGTAACCAGTCCCAAGTTGCTTTCCTCGCCACCTTCGGTGAGCACCTTGAAGGCTCCGTCTTCGATTGCCCAGCAATCAGGTGCTTCATCCATATTGTATCCGTGCCAGTTATTGTAACTTTTACCATCGGATAAGAGCTTCCAGCCCAGTTTTTTTTCCTTTCCGGTCAATTGATTCACGGGTGCCTCCTTATCCAGTTCGGCCAGCAAAGAAAGGGCATCCGGATCCTGAACTGTCCCGGGAGTACAGCAGCTCAGCAGCAAGCATAATAGCATGTAATTAATAACCGCTTTTTTCATTTTTCTTTTTTTTGGTTCATAATGATGTATTGGATAATCGTTCGTGTTTCAATAACTACTCCCACAGACCCTCAATTTCTTCCAGGGATTTCCCTTTGGTTTCCTGCATATATTTCCAGGCAAACAATAATTGTCCCGCAGCCATCATAAAGATAATAAGGAAAGTGTAACTGCTCTGCAGTCTTGTCAACATCAGGGGGAAAACCAGCACCACCAGGGCATTGAAGATCCATTGGGTAAAAACCGGCACCGACAGGGCCGTTCCACGGATCCTGTTGGGGAAGATCTCCGACATGTAGGTCCAGAATACCGGACCGATACATGAAGCAAAAAAGGCAAGGTAGATCATCACGATGATCAACACGGCTATGCCTTTGAAATTCCCAGAAAAGTCAAGGATGGACAGACTCAGTAAAGTCAGTACCTGACCGAGTGATCCGACCACGTAAAGCGGCCGGCGTCCGAATTTATCGATGACCAGGATGGACACCCAGGTAAAAATGAAATTGACAATGCCCAGGCCAAAAGTGGCAAACAGGCCCGTATCCAGCCTCCATCCGGCAGTGGTAAAGATCTTTGGGGCGTAATCAATGATGGTATTGATGCCGGAAAGTTGCACAAAAACGGCCAGTCCAAATCCAACCAGCATTACTTTTCGCAGGGATGGATCAAGAAGCGCCCTGAACCCGTTTGAGCCAACCTGCAGGCTCTCATGGATTTCCCGGATCTGTTTTTTCGATTCCTCCTGTGAATTGACCATATCGAGGACTTCCAATGCCCGTTCTTTCGCTCCTTTTTTGTAGAGATAACGGGGTGTTTCCGGCACCAGGAAAAGCGTTATCAAAAACAGCAAGGAAGGAACTGCACCCGTTGCAAACATCCACCGCCAGTTGTTTTCTCCAATATCATTCAGCATATAATTGATCAGGTAGGATACCAGGATCCCCGTGACAATAAACAGTTGATACATAGACACAAGGCTTCCCCTGTAGCGTTTGGGCGTAATTTCAGAAATGTACATGGGGGAAACCGTGGAAGCGGCCCCCACCGCGATACCTCCGCAAATGCGGGCCACCACAAGTGAATTAAGGTTGAAAGCCAGCGCCGATCCAATGGATGTAAGGGCAAACAAGACAGCCACAATGATCAGGATTTTCTTTCTTCCGATGGCATCGGTAATTCTCCCGGCAACAGCGGCCCCGAATATGCACCCGAAAAGCAGGGAACTGTATGCCCAGCCTTCCTGGATGTTGTTCAGTTCAAAGGTTTGAACCAGGTAGGGACCGGCACCGGTAATGATGGCGATGTCAAAACCAAAGAGCAGACCGCCCAGCGCCGCGACAATACTGATAAAGATGAGTCTTGTGAATTTTTTCATGTAATTGTTTTTTTATCAAAGTCCTAATATACAGTGTTTACTTGACACCTTAAGGGATAATCTCGATGATATGTTAAAGGGTATTTATAAAAGCGCTGAAAAATCCGATGGAATACCATATATTGTGATCTCTATAAAATCAGACGCATACATTATGAAGAACCATCCAAGGTATATACCGGCAGTCTTCTTATCACTGATCCTCCTATACAGTTGCACTGATAAAAAGATGGCAAACATCCCAAGCTACCTGAAAGATTTTCAAAGCGAGTATAACGAAAATCCAAGGGCGGCAAATTTAAAATGGTTCACCGGTGCCAGGTTCGGCATGTTCATTCATTATGGCCTGTATGCACAGCTGGCCAAAGGGGAGTGGGTGCAATTGCGGGATACCATACCCGTTGCAGAATATGCCAAACTGAAGGATACCTTTACGGCAGAGAAATTCAATGCGGATTTCATTACCGACCTGGCCCTCGAGGCCGGAATGAAATACATTACCATTACTTCCAAACATCATGACGGGTTTTGCCTTTTCAGGACCGAGCAAACTGATTTTAACAGCCTGGATGCACCATGCGGCCGTGACCTGATAGGGGAACTGGACGAAGCATGCCAAAAGAAGGGGCTGGCCCTGTTCTTATACTATTCCTATGCAGCAGACTGGAAGCATCCCTATTTTTATGCAAGGGAAGCAGGCTGGGAAAATGCCCGGCCTGCCTACCCGGAGCCCCAGCCTGAATACAAATTCAAGCAAGACGAGGATTTCAGGATTTATGTGGATTATGTACATGCGCAATTGAAAGAACTCCTGACACAGTATCCCACCGTAGCGGGCATCTGGTTCGATCCGATCATGGGTTTTTACAGCAGGCCTGACCTTTTCCCTATCGAAGAAACATATGCCCTCGTCCGGTCTTTGAGTCCCCATGCACTGATATCCTTTAAACAGGGTGCCAACGGGGATGAGGATTTTTCAGCTCCGGAGCGCAATGCTGCTGCCAGGGTGGGTTCCCAGTTTGAAGTTGCCAGAAGGGTCTATGAGAAAAACAAAAACAAGCCCCGTGAAATCTGCAATACGCTGCAACCACGTGCGTGGGGCTATAATAAGCAGGCGGACGGACTGCATAAATCAGCGGATCAGGTCATGCAGATGCTGAATGAAGCCAAAGAGCTGAATGCAAACCTGCTGTTGAATATCGGTCCCAAGGCTGACGGTTCCATCCCTGAAGTGGATGTGGCCACTTTAAGAGAAGCAGGCAGACGACAGAAACTTTAATGGCAAGGATCTCAGGGCTTACCGCGATGACGGGTCTACCTGATTAATTCCAGCAGTGCTATCGCACCCGTATATGAAATGATACAGGAGAAAACAAAAGCGGTTATCATCCCCGCATTAAGCAGCACACCCGCGCTGTGTTCACCCATCAGCCTGCGATTATTGACCAGGAAGAATATTCCGCCGATGACAAGGGGCAGGACAAATACGGCTGCCACCTGGGTAGCTATCTGGGCAATGATGGGATTGGCACCCAGCACCGGGACAGTCAGGCCAAATGCACAGGCAACGGCTGTGATCACCCTGAACATTTTCGAATTTGTATCCAGCTCCCCGCTCCTGTAATCAGCTATGAGAAGTGGTGCCACCATGAGTATGGGGAAGATGGATGACAGGCCTGCAGACAAGGTTCCCACCATGAAAAGGGCTACCGCAAATTTTCCCGCAATGGGTTCAAGGGTATATACCATGTCCAGTACTTTATCAACTGTTTTACCCTGATAGAACAGGGCTCCCATTGCCGCCGCCATGATGGCAAGATTGATCACCAGCATAAGCAGAGCAGAGGTGAATGCATCGCGGGACTGGTCTTTCACATTGCCGGCATTCCAGCCTTTTCCCTTGAGCAGCAGGGGCCTTACCACAAAGGTCGGTGCAGCCATGGTAGTCCCGACAAATGCCGCAACCATCAGCTTGCCTCCGGGCATTTTGGGAATGGAGGGAACAAGTCCCCTGGCAATACTTCCGGGCTCCGGCAGGACAATGAACATCGATACGATGAATGACAGTCCCATGATGGTAACGAAAACCACCAGTACCTTTTCGAAAAACGAATATTTCCCCACCAAAAGCAGGCCATACATGATCATGATCAGGATGATGGCCAGTGAAAGGACCCCCCAGTAACTGTTTTCAGGCAGTTGAGGAAGGAATAATCGCAAAACCTCATAGATCCCGTGTGAACTGAGTCCGAGGATGCCCGTCAATGCATTCCACTGGGCAACAATGATGCCCACCATTACCAGTATGGCAAGGAATTTACCTCCCTTCAGCCTGGTTTTAAAGCTGTAAATGGATGTGCCCCCGGTAATGATGGCATACCTTCCAAAGGCATCCATCAGCACCCAGGCAAACAGGCAGCTGAGCAGGAGCACCCATAACAGTTGCATCCCGAACTGGCTTCCCGATTTTACCATGGACGTGACGCTTCCCGTACCTATGGTATAACCGATACAGAATATACCCGGACCTATGCTTAACAGGGCCAGCCAGATTCTTCGGGGAAATGAAATGCCGCGAGGGTTCATTTATTGTTGATATGAAAGTTGTAATTTCCAATTGCCTCAGAAACTCTCAGTGCACGGTTATAAACGGTTATCATTGGTATTTCCCCGCGCAGGTTATAGCCCAGGGTCCATTTCCCCCTCCCGTTAACGTCCTGAAGATAGGGATTGAACCGGCCCCAGCCAAATTGCCTCTCATCTCCGCCGTCATTAAGTATGCCGTCCACCATGAACATGATGATCTTTGGTCCGCCGTCAACAATGACACTGATGTAATGATCCTTTCCCTCCATGAGCAATCCCTTGTCACAATCCCATGCAGATGTTGTCCGCCCATCACTCATGCTGAACCTGACCGTATTCTGATCTGTGGTGGATAGCAGCAGGCCCTTCACGGATTCATTACGGGTATCGATCAGTGTTTGCCCGGGACCCAGATCATCAAGCCGGAAGGCAATATCAATGGTAAATCCTGAACGGATATGCATACCCCCGTGATCATCCCTGCCAGGATCCCGGTCATAAAAAGGATCAAATCGGATACCTTTTTTTTGCAGGGGAAATCCTTCCTCCCCCAGTTGCCAGTTCACCATCAGGCCATCAACGGTTTTTTGCGTGTTGCCAAACTGTTTCCAGAGACCATGCAATAATCCCGAATCAATCTCATGGACCCGGGCGATGTCTTTTTGTGTTTCGGTAACATAGTAATTACCATTGTCTTCCACCAGGTCCGGGTAACTCATGCGTATCAGTGGATCATCATCATACAGCAGGATCTCCGGCTGTGTCCATTCAATGATCTTGCCATCAGGACCGTCCTTCTCCATGCCGCCCATAATCCATGCAGGATTCCTGTCCTGGTATGCCATGGTCCTGCGCCGGGGATGTTCCCGGATAAACCTGCCCCCATGGTTGTGGAACCAGTAAAGGTATTTGCCATTTTTACATCGCCAGGCAAAATTGGCCGCTCGCGGATGTTTTACCAGCCGTCCATTGGCAAACCTTAAATATGATGGAGTATCCCAGGTATATCCGCCATCCCGGCTGCAGGTATAAACCGGATGTCCGTCAATGGTGCGATAAACGCAATAAATAGAACCGTCACTCATTACCGAATAACTCTGTTCGGCCGAAATGGGACCTCCCCCGGGCGGGGTCCTTAGACCTGTATCCCCATCCGGCAGCGTTTCCCAGCTCAACTTTCCAGGATCCTTTTCCGTCAGTATGTTTGGACTCCTCAACAGCACCCCTTCATTGGATGTGAAAAATCCTTCGCCGAAACCTCCAACCTTTATCAGCGGTACATAACCGGCTCCCTCCAGCATGAAGGCTTTGCCCACGTTCCAGAAAAATTTTATCTCTCCTCCGTATACATTTATACGGTCTATTTCAAAGGCACGTACGGGAATGGTATAGCGCTCCGATGACCAGGTTTTTCCATGATCATCGCTGTACCTGAATACAAAATACCCCTGGGAATCCACCCGTCTGATGGTGCCGGCCGGTGATAGGTCCGGATCATCCAGTTTTATTTCCCGGATATTATCTGTGTTGTGGTTGTAAAATGCATAGATCCTGCCTGAAGGGATCTTAAGCAGCACGGCATATGAGGCTTCAGGACCATCGGGGGGTTCCAAGGGGATAAGATCTGACCAGGAATTTCCCTGGTCGCTGCTTCTTGTTACGGCCACGTATTGTCCTGATTGTCCCTCCCTTCCAGTCCCTGTTGTGAGAATGCACAACCATGCCCCATCGTCAGCTTTGACAATGTAAGGCTGGTCACTGTATGTTGCGTCGGGGATGATCAGGCCATTCCGGATATTTCGCCAGTCCGGTTCTTGTCCCTTTACCCCGGCGATTGAAAAAAGCATGCAGAGAAGGATCAAACTTCTTATTGCCATGGAATGCATTTTTATTGCCGGTACTTTATTCTATTCTGGTGATCTTGAGGTAAAGCGGGAAATACCTTTTATCATCTACCAGGTAGAAGGGGATCAGATCTGTATCCATTTCAGGCAAGAACACATTTTCCATGATGAGCCTGTCCGTTTTATCCTGATCGATAGATTTCTGATTGATGAGCGTCCCTGCCTCCAGGTACAACGTTCCCTGTCCCCCAACTGGTTTGATAAATACGTATTCTACATCATAGGTCCCACGCGCTATGCTAACCACCCATTTACCGTACCGCTCCTCCTGGGTCCAGACCCCCCGCTCGCCCGAAGCATCATTCCGGTTTAAATACACCGGATTTTCATGTTCCGTTCCGATCGCAATCCTTGGCTGGTTGACCAGATGAGGTGATGCCGTAAGTTCATAATAACAGGCATCCATTTCTTCTTTGAGCTGCAGTGCCAGATTTTCTTTATCACCCACCAGGTTTTCGAGTTCAAAGGGGTCTGATTCAATATTAAAAAGCTGGAAACCATTAATTTCCGCATCAAAGGATGTATGCCCGACAAGTTTAAGTGGGCCCTTTTGCAAGGCCATATTATTATACAGTTCCGGGTATTTCCTGGTCCAGTAAAAGAACAGTGACCGGTTTTCCCATTCCACTCTCTCACCTCTTATTACAGGCAGCAGATCCCTGCCGTCGATCTTCACTCCCCTGGGCAGAGGGGCATTGCAGATGGAGGCGAGCGTGGGTAAAATATCTATATGAGCAGTATTGACCTTAATATCTTTATCCCCTTTCCATTTCCCGGGGTACCGGATAAAAAACGGTACACGGACCCCCCCCCGATACACAGAACCCTTCCTTCCTCTCAGTCCCGCGATGTATCTCCTTTGCTGGGGCCCATTGTCGGTCATGAAAATGACCACAGTATGGTCATCAATGCCCATGTCCTTCAGTTTTTGAAGCACCTTCCCAATATTATCGTCGATGTTGGTGACCATGGCATAAACCCTGCGGGCATCCTCCTTATCTTTTTCGGTCATTTCGGGGAAAGGCCTGTCATCCCCATCAAATCCCTGTGCTGGATCCACCTCCCTGTACAACCGGTAATATTCATCCGGAACCTGCAGGGGTGTATGCGGGGCATTATAGGCCAGGTAACAGAAGAAGGAGCCTTCCTTGTTTTGCTCAATAAACTTAATGGCTTCACCGGTGAAGATATCAGAGCAATAGCCGTTGTATGACTCCTGTTGACCATTATGCCACAGCACCGGGTCAAAGTAGCTCCTGTCAAACTTGAAATAGGTAGTAAAATCACCTGGCTGACCCATGCCCCCGGCCTGATGGATCACTGACTCATCAAAACCCTGGTCCCCGGGCCTTGAAGGAAAATTATCCCCCAGGTGCCACTTGCCAAAGGCACCGGTCTTGTACCCCACTTTTTTCAGTACCTCCGCAATGGTAACTTCGCCGCTTGCCATGATGGCCCCTCCGTTATAGGTATCGTGTACCCCGGTTCTCAGGGAGTACCTGCCGGTCATCAGGCTGGACCGTGTAGGAGCGCAAACGGGAGACACATAGAAGTTATTCAACCGTACGCTGGCTGCTGCCAGCTTGTCCAGGTGGGGCGTCTGAATGATGGGATTTCCGTGATATCCCAGGTCACCGTAACCCTGATCATCGGTGATAATGAGGATGACATTCGGCCTCTGGTTTGTCTGGCAGATCCCGGGGATGGTAAAAACAGTCAATAATAAAAACAGCAAATGCTTCATGAGGGTGGATTTACTTTATACCAAACATAACAATTTTAAAGCTAATAAAGCAGGATGGTGTTTTTAATGGGACCATGAGCGCCAATGACCAGGGATTGTTCAATATCTGCGGTTTTTGACGGACCAGCGATAAAGACGCCAAAGCTTGTCCGGTCCAGGTCCACCTTACTGTATGCTTCATGCATATCAGGAAGAATTTTTACCTTTTCGAGTGTGAGGACCAGATGATTTGTAACAAAAGGTGATTTTCTGGTCGGCATATCCTCATCATCGATCCATACTGCCCCGTTTTCAGCCACCCCCAATTGTCCCCTGATGACCACCATATCCACCATGCCGGGATCACCGGCCGGCATGGAAAGGTCCATCACATATTTTCCATTTTTCCTCTGTTGTTTGACCCAAGCTTCCACTTTTTCAAATGAATCAAAGTTCTCTGTTTCGGAACCCGCGTCTATGGCTTTATCAATAAATGCTTGCAGCAAGTCTTCATCTGCTTTGTCAAAAATCTTCCGCGGAGCCGGCAATTTTACGGGTGCCGGTTTGTTTTTCGAGATGCTATTGAGGATTTGTGCCCTGCTCATGATTTATTGCGGTTTTCCCTGTACCACTCCTGGAAGCTTTGTCGGGGTGGCTCTGGCAGGTCCCTCGACAACCCCCAGGGATTCAGCCTGTTATACACCAGGAACCGTGGCGTGATCCTCAGGGCTTTGCGTGCAAATTTCCCGGACTTTTGATACAGACGTGGCCGGGCCAGCAACCGGCCCATGAACCGGATTCCCAGTTTCTTTTTCCTTGAAAGCTCTCCCTGCTCGTTCACTTCCTGGCGCCAATGATACAGTTGCTCATGGATCTCGATTTTGACGGGACAGACATCGCTGCAGGAACCACATAAACTGGATGCATACGGGAGATCCGAGAACGCTTTGAGGTCGACACGTGGTGTCAGGATGGAGCCTATGGGTCCGGGGATGGTGTACCCGTAACTATGCCCTCCGCTTCGCCTGTAGACCGGACAGGTGTTGAGACAGGCACCACAGCGAATACATTTCAGGGCCCGCCAGAATTTATCTTTGCCCAGATGTTCCGAGCGTCCGTTATCTACAATGATCAGATGGATTTCTTTGTCCCTGTCCGGTCTTTGAAAATGTGAGGTATAAGTGGTAACAGGTTGTCCCGTGGCACTGCGGGCCAGCAGGCGGAGAAAAACGGCAAGATGTTCCTTTCCGGGGATTACCTTCTCGATGCCCATGGAAGCAATATGGATGCTGGCATGGTGAATCCCCATGTCGGCGTTGCCTTCGTTGGTACAAACAACAAAACCTCCGCTTTCGGCAAGCGCAAAATTGACCCCCGTCATCGCAACCTCGGCCGCCAGAAAGTGCTCCCTGAGATGTTTTCTCGCTGCTCCTGTAAGGTATTGGGGATCATGATTTCCGGGTTTTGTACCGAGCTTTTTCTCAAAAAGCTTTCCGACCTCCTCTTTTTTCATATGTATGGCAGGTAAAACGATATGGCTTGGATCCTGTTCTGCAAACTGTATGATTCGCTCACCAAGATCTGATTCGATCACTTCTATCCCCTTTTTCTCAAGAAACGGATTCATCTGGCATTCTTCGGTCAGCATGGATTTACTTTTTACCAGCCTGTTGACGCCGGCCTGCTGTAAGATTTCCAATACCATATGGTTATGTTCCTGCGCATTCAGGGCCCAGTGAACACGGATCCCGTTTCTCAGCGCGTTGGTCTCGAATTCTTCCAGGTACTGGTCCAGGTTGGAGAGGGTATGCTCTTTTATGGCAGAAGCCTGTTCACGAAGATCTTCCCAGTCAGGGATCCCATCCTTCTGCAGATCCCTTTTCTGGCGTACATACCAGAGTGCCTGGTCATGCCAGTCGGTCCGTGGACCATTCCTCAGAAATTCTCTGGCAGCCCGGGCATGTTTCATGATATGGCAGCATTTAATATTTCAGCAATATGCATTACCCGGATGGGTTGATGGTTTCTTTTGATCAACCCTTCCAGGTGCATCAGGCATGACATATCTGTGGCGGTAATGATTTCCGCCCCGTTTTTCATATGGTCATGAATGCGATCCTTTCCCATCCGGACAGAAACCGCCTCTTCAAAAACGCTGAATGTGCCTCCAAAACCACAGCACTCATCCCTGCGGTCCAGCTCAACAAGGTGGATATCCTTCAGGGAGGAAAGGATTGCCCGGGCCTTGCCGAATCCTTTCCCGGCCAGCTCGCTGGATTTTCCGTTCCTTAATCCGCGCAAGCCATGACAGCTTTGATGCAGTCCCACACGATGCGGGAAATGTCCATCCAATCCATCAATCTTCAGAATATCTGTCATGAATTCCGTCAGTTCGTAGATATGATCCCTTACATGGAAATATACCTGGTCATGCAATGATTCAGGTACATGCTCCTTGATGTGCAGGACGCAACTTCCGGATGGACTGACAATGACATCATAGGAGCCAAACAACTGGATAAAATGACTGCAGATCTTCAGGGTCTCCTTCTCCATGCCGGAATTGGCCAGGGGTTGCCCGCAGCAGGTCTGATTTAACGGAGATTCGATTTCCACGCCAAGCTTTTCCAGCAATTCCAGGGTATCGATCCCAACCTGGGGATAGAACTGGTCAATGTAACATGGAATAAAAAGACCTGCCTTCATAAAATTCAAAAGAAGTATACCTCTAAGGTAAGTATTTAGGAAATGAATTTGGTACTGCTCCTTTTTTTTGTTATCCAGCTATACGCAAACCCCTTGATTGCGCAGTATCGTGTATTTATAAACGCATCCAAATCAATCGAGATGAAACATTATTAAAACTCCTGCCCATATACGATAAGCAATTCAGCAACTTCCATTTGAAGGCGGACTGGAAAATCTCTGAAGGGTGATGACGTCTGGTTCAAGAATATAAAGATCAAGAAACGCTAGACCGCCCCGGTTTTTACAATGATAATAAATAGGCATTAAGTGCCCTGATGTCATTTGATGATAAAGACTCCTGCAATCCATGCTTTTCCTTATTGAATATTTCTTCCAGGGCAGCATATCTTCCGTCGTGCCAGTACGGTCCGGTTCGCCAGATTTCAATCAGTGTCGGGGTATCCCATTGCAGGCTTTTGTCCTCTCCGAGGGGATAGGATTTCAGATTCGTATAGAGTGGTGCCGGGTGACATTCATGACATTGCAGGGATTGAAAGAGAGCTTTCCCTTTTTCTAGATCTTTGGCTGAAGATTGGTGCGGGCTTATGACCGGTTTTAATCCTTCCAGGTAAGCATCTACATGGGAAGAATAATCTTCAGGAACCTCCGTGAACTGAATATTTGTGAAACCTGCCCTGACTGCCACTTTTGCATGGGATCTGACACCCAGCGACATAACAGGTGGGGTTTCATGCGATAACAGCAGGCTTTTTACATTTTTCGGATTACCTATTCCATCGTTCAATAAATCCCAGTTCAAACCATCCACCCTGACATCCGGATGGCAGGAAGCACAGCTTTGCCAGGATTGAAAACAAAGGGAAGCATCATTAAAATACATTTCCCCAAGCAGTTCGTTAGATAGATTGGGTTCCCCGAGCTGTATATTTTGTTCCTTAAAATTATCAAGGTTGATAAAACTCAGGTTGTCAGAAAAATAATTGGCCACAATCAGAAAGTCCCCGACAGGCATGATTGCCCTGGGCCCATTGCCTTTCAGGGCTAATCGCTCCCGGTATGGATATATAAATCCAAGGTTTTCTGAAGTGGCATAATCAAGACTGGTGCTGCCTGTCTGGCTAAGGGCATCTTTCATTTTTTCCCAATCGATGATGCTGAGTTCATGCGTCCCGGCATGCGACACAAATATCCTTTGTCCATTTTCTGAAAAATCAATGTCCCAAGGATTTGCGGCACCATGGTCAATGTCATCGAGGAGAATGGTTTGCCAGCATTTCATTTGATCCACATCGATAATCGACAAAGCGTTTGTATTCATCCACCCCCGTTCAAGCTGGGTGGTTGGAAGCAGGTACCTGGCAAGTATGTGGGTCACAAAAAGATATTTTCCCTCCGGACCACGGGTTATATCCTTTACACTGGAGCTGCCATTGGGTAAAAGAATGGTTTTTATGACCTTTAAATTGTCCAAGTCAATCACTGAAATTTTCGAGGCTACATGATCTGCTGTCGAAGCCATTTCAGGTAAGTGGTGTGCAACAAACAGTTTATTCTTATCGGGAACCATATACAACGCAATGGGTTCCCGTCCCACTTTTACTATCTTTTCAACCTGGAATTTATCCTTACCCAGGAAGGTTATTTCACCGGGGAAGCGATTGCAGATAACGATATGCATCTCGCTTTCTGAGATGGCGGTTGGGGAATGACCTGCGGGAATTTCTTTTTTCCTTCTCCCTTTTTCCAGGTCATAGACCAGCAAACTACCTTCGGCCATTCCCTGGCTTACAATCAAAGATCTCAGATCTTCCGTAAGAAATATATTGTTTGGATGATCTGCAAGGGGGAGTGTTTTAACCAGGGTCTTCTTGCTTATATCAAAAACATCAATTCTCTTTCCATAATATTCTGCGATGTAAAGTTTTCCCTGTTCGGGAGAATATACCATGTCAACCGGACCCAGGAATGTTGGGCCATCTTTTCTGGAATTTCCCAGGCAGAAAATAAGAAGGGCAAGGGCAGGCAGGATGAAATATTTAACGTGAGCCATGGAATTCTTCGATTTCAGCTACAACACGGAATCCAATATTGTACACCTTTTGCCATTCAGGGTAAGATAAACGGTAAGCGCTTCTGGCCCTTTTGGGATGATCATAGAATGATCCCCCGCGAACAATCTTTTCTCCATTTTCATTGGATTGCTGAACCCATTCGGCAACATTGCCATGCATGTCATGGAGTCCCCAGTTATTCGGCAGGAAAGATCCAACAGGCGCTGTCACGACAAAATGGTCATTACAGGTAGTATCAGCCAGGTCAGCTCCATCCATTACAAAATGGGTGACGCCACCCGATTTAAACAAACAAGGACCAAATGATCTGTCCCCGAGGTTGGCCCAGGGTGAGAAATCATCTGAGATATCCCCATAGAATAATGGTGAATCAGAACCAGCCCGGCAGGCATATTCCCATTGTGCTTCGGTAGGCAGGCTAAATTTCATTCCTGTTTTTTCAGATAACCATTCACAAAATGCTTCGGCTTCTGTCCAGGAAAGCCTTAATACAGGCTGAGCATCGGCATCGAGCGGCAATCCCCTGTCATCCGCCCTTGCATGGCGTTTGCCGTAAAAACGGCTGTTATGCCCTTCATCGAAGGCTTTGAATTGCGCGTTGGTAATTTCACAACTGGACATCCAGAATGGCCTGTCAATGCTTACTTCCCGTTCCGTCCATTCATCCGGGAAGCCCTTTACATCACCCATAACAAATTTGCCGGCGGGGATTTTCACCAGTTTGATTTTGATCCCTTCCCCCAGTGTTATTTCTTTATCGTATTCACCCAGATTATTTTGTTGCTGCCTGGCTTCTTCAGGGGAGAGCGGCCAGCCTTCAAGTGTCAATGCAGCCGGCCTTCTCATGCTGCTTCTTTGGGCAGGAGTCTCATCGAATCTAAGGGTAAGGGGAACTGTTTCCGGATCGATGACCTGTCCGCCATATAATACTGAAAGTTCATAACGACGTTCACAAACGCCATCCTGGACCGGGTAAACATCGTTCCAAGTGCCATGACAGGGACCGTTAAGATCGATCCATGTATAGATCCGGTCCCATGCTTCCCGGTTAAGGGTTACTCCGTGATGGCCTTTTTTAAGCATCTGGACCAACGGGCTTGTCCCTGCATGGTACTCTCCCGGGATCAGCAGGCTTACCTCATCCTCGATACTCACCCTTCGAATGTATGGGATCAGGACATCATAGGCCGGAGTATATTTGTTATATCCCCTCGTTTCGTCTTTCATGACGGGATGCATACGGTCAACCCCCAGGTTTGAAAGTAGTTTCCCCTGATAATCCGCAAAGAAATCTTCCGGTCGCAGATCCGGGATGGATTTCCTTTCGCCGTCATGGCAGGAGATGCAATACTTGTTCAGCACAGGTTGTACTTCCCTTTCGAAATCAAATCCCCTGGGATCGCCATACCAGTTTTCGAGCTCCCGGGGTTGTTTGCCGGCGGCCTGGGCGTAAACAGAAGGGGCAATTTCATCCGGACCTTCATGGCAACCCACGCAAGACATAAATTCACCCGGCATCGCGGTCACCCAGCTGCGCATTAACTGGACCGCCCTTCCTTCCTTATCAACGGGTTGAAAGGCGATGGGCATGTTGGCGGGGACCATGAACATGGCTGAGCCGTCCTCTTCTATGGGGACCGTACCAACGATCTGCATGGCCTCCCAGGGACCGCCATAGCCGATCTTATCGGGACCGGCCATCCCGTAGAAACCAAAATTGTAAGCAATGACCCGGATTTTCTTGATGGTACCCTTGGGAACCCCTTTGAGTCCCGGTCCCGAATAAATATTATGAATGTACACGGTAGCATCAGTCTCGGTTAACCTGACTTTGTCGGGGATGACCGGTGGTTTTGTCTGGCTTTTCAACGGGATGGGTTCCAGCAATGCATGACCCGGCAACTCGGCTATCAAGACCAGGTTATCAAAAACATCAGCCAGGTATATGCCTACGCTATTTTTTCCTTCAGTCCATGCCGAAACCAAAAAGTATTCATCATTCAATGGATAAGGTGTGGCAAATTTGGGCCAGTCATTGCCAACCAGGTCGTCCTGGTATTTGGGAGTGATCTTTTCCCCCTTCCCTGATACCCTTGCCACCAGTCCATCATCTTCATGCCATCCCTTTTTGGTATCAACCACAACCAGCTGTCCCATCCTGGGGACGCCATGGTATCCTGACAATATGCTGACAAGTTTGCCCGGACTTCCCGGGATCTCCCTCGAAAAATAAATGGCATTGGGAAACCATGAGTTGGAACCATAAATGGCACGCTGTGCCGTCCCGTCAGGATTCATCACCATTTGCTGGCGAAAATAGATATGGGCGATCCCGGTATAATCCCAGCGGTTGAAAAGGATCTGCCCGTTTCCCAGAACAGCGGGATGAAAATCATGATCCTGGTCGTAACACAACCGGCGCATCTGCGAACCATCTTCTTTCATTACATACAGGTTACTGACCCTTCTGATCCCGTGCCAGCAGGGGACTGACTGGTAATTGGCCGTGGAGCCAAAGACAATATTCCCGTTCGGAAGGTATGCTGCATCAAAACAATCCACATCCCCGGGCGCTTTCGAAACCTGGCGGACCTGGCCGGAGTTCAGATCCATTTCCATAACTTTCCAGTTCACCGGATCGGATTGGGTGAACAGTATCCTGTCAGCATCCCAGTGCAGGTCCATTTCACCAGCGTATCCATGTTCAGCGGGCCTGAAAACCGTTTTCATTTTCCCGCCAGCTTTGAAACCTGACAGGACGGCCAGTTCATTTTCGAAACCGTTTTCAGGCAGGCTGGAATTACACTCATGGTTGCTCGGAAAGCCAAAACGAACGATTTTTCCTTTCTGGTTTAACCGGTCCCAATCTGTCAGATCAATCTTCCTTTTGACCAGCAGAATATCATCAAAGTCAATGATTGGTGAGCATATCAAGGCTTTTTTCTGCAGACCGATCAAACGATTGTATGCCTGGTTCAGGTCTTCCATTTGATTCCCGTTCCTGGACGCTAAATACCTTATCTCAATTTCATTCAGTTCTTGAATGTAGCCGGCTCCGTTTTCAAAGTCAGAACCGTATTCCCTCAGGATGTTTTCCAGTGCGGTTCTGGTTGTATGGATACGGTACAGCACACTATCCTGTGTATACATTGCCTCAGCGCTGGGAGGTTCGGTCACTGGCGATGTAAATGCAAGGATCAGGATGGTGCCAACAGCCGGGATCCAACCTAAGCTGTAGGGTTTAGTAAGTTTTGATATGCTACGAAGGATCATTGTTCAGACGATACTGATTTTCCCACAGAGACGAGTGGCAAAAGCGATATAATTTTTTAGATTTAAACCAAATATAGCTGTTTATCAGGTATCAGGAATAGTTATTTATAACCAGTATAATGAGTGATATCTGAATGGTTCCATAAATTTACCTCAAAACCAGATAATATTCTTTAGGCCGGCCAGAACGATGATACCGGTTATAAGAAGGCATTCCTGACAATACTGCCATAATTTCAGGCAGGGCCAAAGATTTGATTTATTAGTTTAACTTACAGGAAAATCTTATTACAATGAACACACCCAGGGGAAACCTTTTAAGCACACTCCGCCGACAGGGTTTTGACCATGTTCCGGTAGATTTCTGGTTATGTGAGTCCCAGATTGAATCATTCCGCAACCGGATGGACCAAGAAGATTACGAGAGCTGGTTCGGGTTAAGCCACCGTAAGGTTGAAATGGAGGTTCATCGCAATTACACATATGGATTTGACCTGTATCCCAGGGAGGAACTCCCGCCGGATACGGAATTTGATGAATATGGGATAGGGCATTCCAAGGGATCAGCACTGGCTTTCCACATGACCAGGATGCACCATCCACTGAAGGGAGCCGGCCTGAATGAGATCATTGATTACCCTTATCCCACGGTTGATCCTGCCAAGGAAAAAGAGATGGCGGCCATTGTGAAGGATCTGCATGATATGGGACTGGCATCCTTGGCGTTTATGCAAATGACGGTATGGGAGGCCTCCTGGTACCTTCGTTCAATGGAAGAACTGATGATGGATATGGTGATGGAAGATGAAAGGGCGACAGCCCTTCTGGACAGGATTACAGATTTTGCCTGTGCCAAGGCTGAGGCCTATGCCAGTGCAGGTGTTGATATTTTGAGCCTTGGAGATGACATTGGCACGCAGACTTCCATTATGATCGATGTAGCGCTCTGGGAACATTGGCTGAAACCACGACTTTCGAGGGTGATTGATACAGCCCGGCAAATTAATCCGGAAATACTCATATTTTACCATTCCTGCGGTTATGTTATTCCCTTTATTGACCCACTGATCGAGATAGGGGTGGATATCCTGAACCCCATACAACCGGAATGCATGAGTTTTGATGAGGTGCATGACAGGTTCGGGGACAGGTTGTCATTCTGGGGTACCATAGGCACACAGCAGTTACTGCCGTTTGGTACCGCGGATCAAGTCAGGGAAGAATGCCTTTCCAGGCTCGAGAAATGCGGGGAACAAGGGGGACTCTGTATCGGTCCCACACACCTCGTGGAGCCCGAGGTACCATGGGAAAACCTGCTTGCCATCCGGAAAGCTGTCGGGGAATTTGAAAACAGGAGCAGAGGCTGAATACCATGAGTATCCTGGATATCACTGTTTTCATTCTGTACGGAGTCACCATCATTTTTGTCGGATTCTGGGTATCCCGTAATAAAGACAAAAGGGAAAAGAACAGCACCGACTATTTTCTTGCCAGCAAATCCTTGCCATGGTGGCTGGTTGGCAGTTCAATCATCGCTGCCAATATTTCCGCGGAACAATTCATTGGCATGTCCGGATCGGGTTATGCAGCGGGACTGGCTATCGCTACCTACGAGTGGCTGGGAGCAGCCATACTGATCATTGTAGCTAAATTCTTCCTGCCCGTATTCGTCAGCAGAAAAATTTTCACCATGCCACAGTTTTTATCCATCCGCTATGACAACAGGATCAAATCCATCCTGGCTGTATTCTGGATTGTCCTCTTTATATTTGTTAACCTGACCTCGATCCTGTACCTGGGAGCCCTTTCATTGCAGACCATCTTCAATGTAAAGCTTATTTATGGTATATGGGGACTTGCCATGTTTGCCCTGGTGTATAACATTGGCGGGGGACTGAAATCGATTGCTGCAACGGATATTATCCAGGTGTTTTTCCTGATTGCAGGGGGACTCCTGACCACTTTCCTCGCCCTTGATGCAGTGGGTGATGTTTCAGGACCTTTTCATGGATTCTCCCAGCTGCTAAAAGATGTTCCCGGGAAGTTCCATATGATCATTCCAAAGGGTGATCCCAATTTCACCTACCTGCCGGGTATCCGGACCATTTTCGGGGGGATATGGATTGCGGGCATATACTATTTCGGCGCCAACCAGTATATCATACAGAAAGCGCTAGGTTCAAAGAGCCTGAAGGAGGCCCAGCGCGGGATGGTATTCGCCGGGTACCTGAAACTGATCCTGCCGGTTATTGTGGTTATCCCGGGGATCGTCGCATTCAGCCTGGCCGCCGATATTGGCAAACCAGATGAAGCATACCCATGGCTGCTGAACCGTTTTGTTCCTGCTGGAATCAAAGGCTTTGTTTTTGCTGCATTGATCGCAGCCATTGTCTCTTCCCTGAGTGCGATCATAAACAGTACCGCAACCATCTTCACAATGGATATTTATAAATCCTATATCCGTCCCGGGGCAAGTGAAAGCCGGCTTGTCCTGACAGGGAGGGTATCAGGGATCATGGCAATATTAATTGCCGCCACCATCGCTCCCTCGCTGGGGAGAATAGACCAGGCTTTCCAGTTCATACAGGAGTACACCGGGATGGTCAGTCCGGGTATAACCGCAGTATTTCTTCTTGGCATGTTCTGGAAGAAGACCACCTCGAGGGCAGCCTTCTGGGGTATCCTTGTTTCTATCGTTGCATCAGTGGGACTAAAGTACGGATTCCCGGGGATGCCCTTTCTTGACCAGATGGTGGTAGCCTTCCTGGTAGTTACCGCCTTTATGGTGTTGTTTTCCCTGATGGAGGGAAGAATGGCAAATGATCCCAGGGGACTGGTATTTGAATCCGGACTGTTCAGGACCGGGAAAGTGTTCAATATCACGGCCACCCTGGTCATTGTGATCCTGCTTATTTTATACATTGTTTTCTGGTAAGTTGATTGAAAATTCTCGGTATCCTTAATCATTGGTTTATATCTGATCCTGTCAGTTTGCCAAATACGATATTTGGGCGATCAGAACATAAATTAGGAATAAGGTCATCAGTTGTTTTTGTTAACTAATTTGTTAACTTTGTAAATGATCCGGAGAATCATTTTTCATAAACATCATTTCTTGGAATTCTATCAAAATCTTGATTCAGAGGTTCAGGAGAAGATTGAATATGTTTTTTATATTATTCGGAATAGTGAGATTATTCCTTCAAAGTTTTTCAAGTCTCTCGAAGGTGCCGAAGGATTATATGAAATCAGGATTCAGTTTAGTAACAACATATTCCGTATATTCTGCTTCTTTGACGAAGATCACATAGTAATATTATTGCATGGCCTTCAAAAAAAGAGTCAGAAACTACTTAAAAAAGAGATAATCAAGGCAGCGTATCTAAGACAGGAATATTATCGTGAAAAAGGAATAAAAAAGTCATGAAAGATTTGAAGAGCATTACAAGTTTCGATGAATTACTTGATGCAAAGTATGGGGGAATTGGTACCACCAGAAGAACTGAATTTGAATGTAAGGCAAAAGCCTTTATGATCGGTGAATTGCTAAAAGAAGCCCGCAAAGAAGCTAGCATGACGCAAGACCAACTTGCATTAAAAATTGGGACAAAGAAAAGCTATATATCAAGATTGGAAAATGGGAAAATTGATATTCAGCTGTCGACACTATTTCGAATATTTGAAGAAGGTCTTGGGAAAAAAATCAATTTAACACTCCGTTAAACATCATTTCCAATAGTTTTCCCTGATATACTCAAGCCACCACTTGATCCCGGGGTCACAGTAGGTAACATTTCCTCCGGGATGATGGTTGGGCGGAACATTCTGCAGCCATGTGGAAGCAAATATGTACCCGCAACCATTTTTAAGCAGGTTATCAGTAAGTTGCAACTGTTCCGCCTTTTTCCCCTCCGTGTAGATGCCAACATTAATATATCCTCCATACAGGCCCTGCTCCTTTGCCACGGCATTTTCTGCATCCTGCTGGTCCCAGTGGTCCCACTTCCCTTTGGAATTGCCCCAGTAAAGGCATCCGACAGGCATGATCATATTACGCTGGTCACAGGCTTCAATGATTTTTGCCATCCTTCCAAGATATTCAGGATTCAGTGATGCATCCTCATTGTATCCTTTGATATCACCGAACCTTGATCCCATAAAAAAACACTGATGGTATTGATACCATAGGACTGATAAACATCCAGATGGTTGATCAGATCGTCAGCTGTCTCATCGGTCTGCAGAGAGTTTAAGCACCGGAGACCAATGACCTGGATCTCCCTGTCATTTAAAAAGGTCCTTGAGCCATGTACTGAAAAGATATGCTGAGCTTCCAGAGAGCAGCAGACAGCAAGCAGACAGATGATGGGGTAAAATTTTTTTCATGATTAATTCGTAACTTATTCGGGGTAAATTGAAACTTAAATTTATAGTTTATCCTGATAATGAGAACTAGATTACTGATTTTAGCAGCGCTGACGATGGTTCTCAGGCCAGGGGGAAGCCAGGTGATCAAGTTTGACTTCGAGAAAATCCCGGTGGAAAGTGGCTTCCGCATGGACGGATACTGGGTCTGGGGTGGTTCCATGATCAGGGTGGATTCAACGTATCATTTATTTGCATCCCGCTGGGTAAAGAAAATGGACTTTCCCAGGGAGTACAGGTTTGATTCTGAAATAGTCAGGGCCACGTCAGGCTCACCCACCGGACCCTTCAGGTTTGAGCAGGTGGTCATCGGAGAGCGGGATAGTTCTTACTGGGATGCAAACATGGCACAAAATCCAACCATCCATAAGATCGGGGAAGAATACGTGCTGTTCTACATCGGCAGTGATTTTACTACCTACCGTGAAAATACGGGCAATTTGCTCCGCCTGGTCGGATATGCTGCTGCAAAATCTATCGAGGGACCATGGAAACGCTCGGACAAACCTGTCATTCCGCAGGAATCGAACAATCCGGCAATATTGATAGAAGATTCACGGGTGCTTTTGCTATTTCGAGACGCGCCCCTGCGGGTTTATATGGCAGCATCAGATCAATACAAAGGTCCCTATGAGATTGTGAATGACAATGTCTGGCCTGATTGCAAACTGGAGGATTTCTATCTATTCAAGGCCAACGAGCAATATCACTTCATATGCGAAGACAATGTCGGAGGGGTAAGTGGCCAAGTACGCTGGGGTGTAAATCTTTATTCAAGTAACGGGGTGAATGATTGGAAAAAATATGATCCTGTCGTAGTATACGATCATGACATCGAATTTGATAATGGTCAAATTTTACATTGTGTAAGAAGGGAAAGGCCACAGCTGCTGATTGAGAACGGGGAGATCACCCACCTGATCACCGGTGTTTATGACGGGACGAATTCCTGGTGCCAGCCTGTCAGGCTAAAACAACCGGTACCAATAAATATTTCTGCCATCACTAAATGAAATGAGCGATGAAAATAATTGATATCTCACCGGAACACGAAAATAATTATTTCTGCTGCCTGGAAGAGTGGTCGGATGAGATGAAGGAAGCGGGGGACCATAAACAACGATGGTACCAACGCATGAAAAATAAAGGCGTCAGGGTAAAACTGGCCCAGGATGCGGAAGGTGTTATAGGGGGCATGATACAATACATGCCGATAGAACATTCTATATTTGAAGGTGAAAACCTGTATACAGTTCTCTGTATCTGGGTGCACGGATACAAGGAGGGCATTGGTAATTATCAGAAAAAAGGGATGGGGACGGCATTATTGACGGCTGCAGAAGAGGATTGCAGAACACTCGGGACCAATGGATTGGTTGTATGGGGACTGGCCATTCCGGCTTTTATGCGGGCTTCATGGTTCAAGCGGAAAGGCTATAAAGTAGTGGATAAAAAAGGATTCATGAGGTTGCTGTGGAAACCATTCAATGAACAAGCAGTACCGCCAAAGATGATCAGATCAAAAAAGAAACCAGGAAAGGGAAAAGAAAAAGTTAATATCACCATGTTCAGAAATGGATGGTGCCCGGCCATGAACCTTGTATATGAGAGGGTTTTGAGAGCATCGAAAGATTTTGAACCGAAAGTCAATATTAAACAATATGATACCGTTGACAGGGAAGTATTGGATGAATGGGGAATAGCTGACGGATTGTTTATTGATGGCAGGGAAATACGCATGGGACCACCCCCATCGTACGATAAGATCAGGAAAAAGATTGAAAAAAGGGCAAGGCGAAAGAAATCCCACCAACTAACATAATAAAAAATGAAAATCAAGCATTTATTTTTTGCATTCGTACTGGGTCTGTTTATTGTTCAGGCCCACCATGTTCGTGGACAGGAATCCTCTGTTGACCAGTTTCTGGGCTCGTGGGCCCTGGACCTGGATTATGAAAGCAGCCATGCCGGATGGATGGAAATCAGCCAGGAAGAAGGCTACCTGGATGCCAGTGTACTCTGGCGCTGGGGGAGTGTATATCCGGTTGAATTTGTCTTTGCTGCCGAGGGTCACCTGATTATAACAAACAGCAACCAGTTGATCAGGAAAAAGGACGAATCGGGTGAGCCTGTCAGGACACAGCGCCAGATATTCTGGTTTGACCTGACCAAAGAAGGTCCTGACAGGATCTCAGGAAAAGGATTCTTCCCCAATGCAGATGGGATTGGCCTCGAGTCCGTATCTTTTACCGGGAAACGGATTCCGGAATATGGCTCTGCACCCGACCTCAGCCAATTAAAGTTTGGGAAGGAGGTTAAACTTTTTAACGGCAAGGATCTTACCGGATGGGAATTACTCGATCCGAATGCGGTTAACGGATGGAAGGTAATTGACGGAGTGTTGGTAAATGATCCGGTACAGAAGGAAGGGGAGGCACATATTCAGTACGGCAATTTACGTACCACCGAAACCTTTGAGGATTTCAACCTGAAACTGGAAGTCAATGTCCCGGAAGGCAGCAACTCGGGTGTTTACCTGAGGGGCATTTATGAGGTGCAGGTTATGGACAGTTACGGGAAACCATTGGATTCACACAACATGGGTGCCCTGTACAGCAGGATTGTCCCATCGGTCACTGCCGAGAAACCGGCCGGTGAATGGCAGGAAATGGATATCATATTGTGTAAAAGGCATCTGACGGTGGTCCTGAACGGCAAAAAAATCATTGACAACCAACCCGTGAAAGGAGTTACGGGGGAAGCAATGACTTCTGATGAATTCATCCCCGGTCCTATCTACCTGCAGGGAAATCATGGGAAGGTCAGTTACAGGAATATGGTGTTGACGCCAATCCTGGATTAGTTCATATTTTCCATTACCTGCTTGTAAAGCGCCTGAATCTTTATCCGGGGATTTCCTTCTCCAAGTGTTTCCAGAGGGAAAAATCCCTGGTACTTTTGTTTATCAACAATATGCATGAGTTTTCCGAAATCAGTCGGAACGCTACTGTCATTGGTTTTTACCTGCTCCTTTACCTGCCATGTAACGGCATAAGGGATCAGTTCTTCAATCTCTCTGTAGGGGTCAATGGACGGCAGGCTGCCGATATCAAGCATGAGTCCGAACCAGTCAGAATGAACGTTTTCCATGATTTCAATGATGTCTTCGGTGGTAACAATAAAATCATTATGATTCTGGAAGGCGACCATCACCCCGTAAGATGATGCAAAATCAGCGCATTCCCGGAATGCTTCTTTGATCCAGGATTTGATCTCCTCCCGTGTATGGCCTTGGGGTGATTCCCGTCCAGCAAAAACCCTTACATATGGGGCCCCCAGTTTGGCAGCTGCTACGATCCAGTTCTTCACCAGGTCGATCTGTTTTGTACGCTGCTCCGGATCATCCAGTGTGAAATCATTCCTTACCCCGGTCCCGGTAATGGCAAGACCATGCCGGAAGGCCATCCTTTTAATACCGAAGAGTATTTTATCCTCAGGTACCTCCGGGTAGTCTGGAATATAATAGGCAGTAAGATCAACCCCCACAAAACCGGTCTGTGCGGCAAACAGGAACAGTTCTTTGAGGCTCATCTCATCGTTCAACAGCATGCGATTGAAAGAGTAGGCATTCAGGCACAGGGCCGGGGAGATTTTTCCATCGTATACCTTCCCTGGTAATCCGGGCTTTGCAATACCTGACAAACAGGCCAGTGATGAGGTTTTCAGAAAAGTTCGTCTATACATGGCTTTTTATTTTCAAAGATATCCAAATAGGTCATTTACCAGCATAAGTATCCTGTTAAATGCATGGATAAACCGAGAATTACTAAATTTACGGGGACTTGTAATTGGTAATCACTAAACCTGGATCAACATGAAAAAATCAATCTTACTGTTATTTGCCATGGGCATTCTGTCCCTGATTTCTTGCAAGCAGGGTGGGGGATGGGTTGACCTGTTCAACAGAACGGACCTGGAGGGCTGGGAAGTAAAAGGAGGCCCTGAAAGCAACTTCTTTGTCGAGGATGGCATACTGGTGGCAGAAACAAAAATGGGCCTGCCCAATACCTTCCTTGCCACGACAGAAAACTACAGTAATTTCGAACTGGAAGTGGATTTCAAGGTCGACAAGGGAATGAACAGCGGCGTGCAGATCCGCAGCGGGGTATATGATGAGCCTGCCACAACACCTTACCTTAACGGGAGTCTTGAAGAGAGTACACGTGATTGGGAAGCTGGCATGGTGCACGGATATCAGGTTGAGATCGATCCCTCTGACAGGGCGTGGACAGGTGGTTTTTATGAAGAAGGTGGCCGGGGATGGCTGGTACCCCTTACCGAGAATGAACAGGCACGCATGGCTTTCAAGCAGGGTGAGTGGAACCATTTCAGGATCGTCGCTGACGGGAACAATTTCCAGACCTGGATCAACGGGGTCCAGGCTGTAGAAACCACAGATGATGATGCCAGCACAGGATTCATAGCGCTTCAGCTTCATAGTATAAGCAATGAAAATCAGCTGGGACTGAGAGTCCTCTGGAAAAACATAAGGATCCGTGAACTGGATTAAGTCAAACGGTGCCGGGTCAGGGTGGCTCATCCTTTCCGGTCCCCTTACCCTTCTCCTGCTTTTGTTCGCATCTTGCGATCAGGATAAACAGGCCCCGAATACCTTCGAAACATACTCTGAAGCGGAAGATCCCAGTCCCGATACCAGCGCCAAATGGGAGGCAGTTGTACCCGGACTGCATGCCACCGTGGGTTCCATTGATGTACGGTATATGAAGAGCGCTGTCCCCGGACTGCCCAGGGTCAACCAGTGGAAAGGCACCGCATGGAAGGGGGAAAGGGTATCCGTACAGCTGGTTCTGTGGAGCAGGGATCCCATCCCAAAGGTCAAATGCACATTTTCCGATTTTATCTCGGAACAGGGCCAGAAGCTCTCCTCTGAAATAGCCTGTGCCAGGTTTGTAAGGTATGTCCTCACGGATGAATTTGCCGATGGCTGCAGCAGTCGCAATCCCAGTGACTATGCCGTATACCTGTCCCCTGATGCCCTGGATAATGCCCCCTCCTTTGATATGGAAGGCAAAGCCACACGACCTGTCTGGATCACCATGCAGGTACCCGCAGAGGCGGTCCCAGGAATATATACCTCCACCATGCAGGTATCTGCCCGTGGTGAGGGTACACAGGATTTTCACTTCCAGCTCGAAATATTGCCCCAATTGCTGCCGCCACCGTCAGAGTGGCAATTCCATCTCGACCTCTGGCAGCATCCCCTGTCTATTGCCAGGGTATACCAGGTGGAGCCCTGGTCCGAGGAGCACTGGGAAATTATGCGACCCTACGCAAAGATGCTGGCTGAAGCGGGACAAAAAGTGATCACCACATCCGTCATTGAGAAGCCCTGGGGCACCCAGACGGAGTGGGGATTTGAATCCATGATCCAGTGGACAAAAAAAACAGATGGCAGCTGGGCATTCGACTATACCATTTTTGATAAATACGTTCAATTCATGATGGATATGGGCGTGGACAGGCAAATTAGCTGTTATTCCCTGATCCCGTGGACTGAAAAACTGGTTTACTTCAATGAAGCAGCCTCGCAAAATGATACGGTCAATATCAAACCAGGTTCATCGGGTTTTATCGAAATGTGGACTCCCTTTTTAAAAGCCTTCAGTATCCACCTGAAAGTGAAGGGATGGCATTTGATCACCGTATTTGCCATGGATGAAAGGAATGAAGAAGACATGCAAAACATGCTCAGGATGATGGATGAAGTGGCACCGGATATAGGCATTGCCCTGGCAGATAGCCATGGAGCCTATAAGCTTTTCCCCGATAAAATCAAGGATCTGAGCGTATCCTATACCAATGTCATGATTGAATCAGCGGACATAGCATCCCGGCGATCGATGGGATACCCTACAACATACTATGTATGCTGTGTAGATGAATTCCCCAATACTTTTACCTTTTCTCCTCCGGTAGATGCCGTGTACCTTGGTTGGTATGCCGGGGCAGCCGGATTTGACGGGCTGTTGCGCTGGTCTTTTACGAGCTGGGTCAAGGACCCGCTTCATGATTCCCGTTTCAGGCGCTGGCCTGCAGGGGATACCTACATGGTCTATCCGGGAGCCCGGAGCTCAATCCGTTTTGAACGCCTGGTGGAAGGCATACAGGATGCCGAAAAGATCCGGATACTCAGGGAAAAATTCAGAAATGCAGATAAAGAGACGGCAAACCTGAGATTGTTATTGCTGGATGAAACCGTGGCCAGGTTTAACAGCATTGGCAGGCCGGAGAACGCCGAAGCCTTGATGAGACAGGGGAAAAAGGTACTCGAAGAGCTTTCCAGGTAAGCCGGGCCTTTTCAATCAGTTAGTCGTGATTGAATTGCAGGTACACCTGTCTCGAAAAGATTCCCGGGATCGTTGCTCCATTCGAACCAGCCTCCGTCAAACACTGATACCCTGGGCCAGCCCATCAGCCAGGCATGATAGAACGCTTCGCTTCCCCGCCAGCCTGTACCGCAATAAAAAGCCAGGTGCTTGTCCGGGGTAATGCCTGCCTCCATCCAGATTTTTGCGATCTCATGGTATTCCCTGGTGGTGTGGTCCAGGTTGCGATAATTCTCCATATGATAGGCATCGGTGCCGCTGTTACCGAATAAGGCACCCGGTATGCGACCTTTCTTCTCAATGTAGTGATAGCCACTTGTTTCACCGATATATTCAGGCCAGCTTCTCACGCAGACGAGTTCAGCATGATACGCAGCGAGCATTTCCTTGGCTTCCGGGAGATCAACAACAAGTTCGGGTTTGCCAGGTATTTCGCTCCCGAAGTCGGCGACGGGAGTTTTAGGTATATCCCCAAGGCTGATCTCGTAGCCGGCATCTGTCCAGGATTGAAAACCTCCGTTCAACACCCTTACATCTTTTACTCCGGCATACATCATGATAAAGGCACAACGTATGGCACCGATATGTCCGGCAGCACTTCCCGGGAAAGGATCCTCATTGTCCGGGTGCATATATTTCCCGTAAAGGACCACTGTGGTATCGGCTGTGATTCCATGCTGCTGCAACGCCTCTTTTAATTCTTCCGGAGATCTTCGGTTCCAGGATTCCGGGGATTCCAGGGCCAGGGTATCCAGGTCGATGGCCCCGGGGATATGTCCGCCGAGATATGCTTCCCTGTTCCGGTAATGTGCGTGGCAAATGACCACATTCTGTCCATCATATGCTGCTGGTTTTTCTCCTGAAAGAAGGGCCTTGATCCATGCCGGATGCACCAGGTTCCTGTATCCGGGTAGGACGTCCATTGGAAGATCGGGATCGGCCGACCATTCCTCTTTAAAACGGTTGTACGCCCTGAGTTTTGAATATCCGGCCCGTGAAAACACCCTGGCAACTTTAACGGTTTCTTCCACGGAGTATCCGTAGAGAACTATCTCACATGCCGGCTTAATCTCTTTGGATCGCACAATTTCAATCCAGTCAATATAATCTGCCCATTTTGCAGGAAGACTTTTTGCTCCCCTGATATGTCCACCACGTTTTTCGTTCTTCAGTCTCCAGCCATTGTAAGCGTCGACTGGTCTGATGTCAATCAGTATGCCCCGGGCTTCTGACAGAAATGTTTTTAACTCATCTGTAGACAGATTCCGGATGGCCTGTTTCATTGGTCTGAATTTTTGATTACATCCATCGTGGGTACAATATAATTATATTTTGGGGATCTTACTTTTCGTAAAAGGTTTACATGAATATTTCTCACTGCCTTTGTCATTGACAATAATCATTTTTTTGTACTTTACATATTGATAGAAATATGTTCCACAATTTGAAGTGTATGAGAAATATTTTCATTCTTCCCATGCTGGCAGTTTGCTTGGTTTTTTCCTCATGCAAACCGGGATCAGAAAAGGAATTCCAGGACATACCAGGTTGCATTTTACATGTACCCGCTAAGGTTTTGACGAGCGGACCAAAACATCACTGGTTCGGATATTATGACAAACTGCAGTTTGACCCATCTGGCCGTTATGTATTGACTGCGCAGGTGGACTTTGAAGGACGGTCTCCCAAGCCCGATGATACCATCCGGATAGGCATGATTGACCTTGAAAAAGATGACCGGTGGACTGAATTGGGAACCTCAGTCGCCTGGGGCTGGCAGCAGGGATGTATGCTTCAATTTATTCCAGGCTCAGCCTCCAAGGTGATATGGAATGACAGGCAGGGGGATCAGTTTGTCAGCCATATCAAAGACATTCATTCCGGCGAACAAAAAACACTGCCTTTCCCAATCTATACCCTGAGCCCGGATGGGTATACCGCGCTTTCAGTCGATTTCGAACGGATCAATGACCTGAGACCGGGTTACGGCTATGCCGGCATTCCTGACCCAAACAGGGATGTGCTTGCACCCGAGGATGCCGGGATATACTTATGTGATCTTATTGCCGGGGAAAGAAAACTGATCATCTCTATCGCCGATATGAGCAGGATGCCTCTGAAGGAAAGTGAGGATCCGACTTTCGATTATTTTTACACTGAAAAGAACTGGTTCAATCACCTTCTTTTTAACACCGATGGGACGAGGTTTGTCTTTTTGCACAGGTGGACATTGCCTTCAGAGCTGAAAAAGGGAGGCTTCGGGACACTGATGTATTCTTCCGACCTGGAAGGGAAGGATATCCGGATCGTAGACGGGTCGGGATATACATCCCATTTTATCTGGCGTGATCCGGAACACCTGGCCATGTGGACCAGGCACAAGGGAAATGATGGATTTTTCCTTTTCAGGGATGATGGTTCCGATACCGCTGTGCAGATCGGTGAAGGGATTATGACCAGGAACGGGCACAATACTTACCTGCCGGGCAATGAATGGATTTTGAACGATACCTATCCCGATCAGGAAAGAATGCAGCATGTTTATCTGTACCACATAGATACAAAGCAGAGATTACCCATCGGGGATTT
>LJUP01000196.1 GCA_001303955.1 Bacteroides sp. SM23_62
ACTTCCGAAAAATCTTTATCTCCTATTTTGGCAATATAAGGGGTGTCATGGACACCCACGGCATCATAATCAAAGCTGCTGTGGATGCCGGGATCCCTGATATCGGCGGCCCATGGGTTACCCACACCCCACCTGCCCCATGCTACATCAGTCGTCGGACCGCCAATGGCCAGGTTGTTCCTGAAAAAGGCATGGTCCATCGGTGTATTGCCTCCCAATCCCCGGCCAATCTTGATCATGGTATTGTGCAAAATCACATCACCCTGGCTGTAGCGCTGAAGCTTCAAACCTCCGTTGATCAGATTATACATGGCATTGCGGACAAAATAGTTAGGTCCGCCCAATCCGGGTTGTGAGCTGAGTCCTATATAACAATTGGTGATACGGTTACGGAAGATCCTGCAGTTTGAGAAGCAGAAATCCGCTTCAATGGCATCATCCGCAGCCCTGTATATATCATTGTTGTAAATGTCAATACATGTCTGGTTGGAGACATGGCTGTCTTCCATGGTCGAGATGCAATCCCGGAAACCTGTCACCCGGTTATGGCAGATCACGTTCCCCGGTCCGGTAAGCTGGATGCCTTCGCCAATGTTGTCACCGCTGGATCCCATGGCCCTGCTGCTCCACTCGCAGATACCGGTGACAACGTTGTCGCTTATGTAACAACTGGTCGCCCCGGGCAGGTATGCAACAATACCATATATGGCATTTATGGTACAACCTCTGATCACACAATTTTCGGATCCGTCCAATTGAATGGCTATCCCTTTATCCTCCAGGTTGATAATGGTGAGTCCCTCGATAAAAACCCACTCCCTGTTTTGCAGGTCAATATGTTTAAAGACAGCCTCCCCCTCACTGCAGCGGTAAACAACCGGACGGGGTCGGGTCCCACTCCTGGTAAACAAAGTATCAAAAGTCCCGGCTTTTAATTCAATGATATCAGCATCATTGTCAATTCTCGGAACCGGTCTTGTGCGTGCATTCACGGTTTTTTCTGCTGTCCCCCCATCCGGGTCGAACAGCCTGAGCCTGATTTCATAATCCGTATCCGGTTCAAGGTAAAAAATGCTTCCTGAATGCTTATTATTCCATGAAAACCCGGTATTCTCACCGGCAGGGACCCTGAACAGGGGCATGCCCTGCTTCCAGGACTTCTCTCCTTTTTTGCGGTAGGCTACATCCACTGTTCCATTGAGATTGTCATCACCCTGGATTTTCCATTCCACGGCCAGGTTCACTAAAGTAGGATACGGAGTGGTTATTTCTCCGGGGATGGTATGGTCCTGCGCAGGCATATTCATCCCAGCAAAAATAAATAACAGCAGATACGAAATCTTGTATGCCATTTTTCTCATTGCATTGCGTCCAGGTCCCAGATCCTGAAATGCTGATAATATCCTTCAGCATCATATACCTGCCGGATACCAAATCTGCCCCCGCTGTATGGCTGACCGCCAACCGTTCCGTCATCCGTGAATTTCATGAATTCCTGCCGGTCTATTTCCAGGCTGATAAGCATGCCTGATTTTTTCAGGACAACATGATGGGTATTGCCTGCTGAAAGTATGCCGGAAACTGTTTGCTGCTTTAGCAGGATTCCGTTTTGCTGACCGGGATTTTTGCGCAGGTTGCTGGTCGGACTGTCATTTCTCCGGTAGGATATATGATAACCGTTTACCTCTCCCCGGGTATATTTCTCGAACAGGGAATAATTGGTGTATTGGTGATCAAGATGATCCAGAATATCCCCCTGGTCACTTCTTTCCACACAAAAGAACATCAGGAAAAAACCACTTTCAGAAACCGGTGTGAACTCATACTCCACCATGAAGTTTTCAGGCAGCATTTTTTTGCACCATACCATCACTCCGTCTACACCTTTTTCGGTGCTTACCCCCATCCCGCTTTCTGAATGGCCTACATCCACTACATCCCTGTCAAATTTTTCAACCACCCAGTGCTGGAGTCCCCGGCTCAAATCATCCTCGAATACAAGTTTACCGGGACGGGGACCATAATGCGGCAAGGCCTGTCCGGCTTCATAAGCACCACAATCCGGGGCACTTCCCAGGTAATGATCATTCAAATTGGGAATCGGCACTCCTGCATCAACCACCCTGGCACCCGTTTTTGGCCTCAGGTCCGGTACCTCCCTTTCCGGAATTGGTGGATCCGGAAAGGCAAGGCTCCCGAAGGTTTCCTCAAGCGTAATGTTTTCAATGCCATGCTTTTCCACTGCTGAAAAAGGCATACCTCCGATCCTGGCGATGTAAGGCACCCCATAAACACCTACTGCATCATAATCGAAATCACTGTGGGTGCCCGGATCGATGATATCGGCGGCAGCGGGATTCCCCGGACCGTAGTCACCCCAGTTGACACCACCTGTGGGTCCGCCGATGGCAAGGTTGTTACGGAAATAAACATAATCCATTTTACTGTTACCTCCCAGACCCGTACCCACCTTGATGACGGTATTATGAAGGACCACATCTCCCCGGCTGAACCGTTTCAGCTTGAATGCGCCATGGGTAATATTGTACATGACATTCCTGAAAAAGTAATTGGGCCCCCCCAATCCGGGCTGAGAGCTCAGTCCGACAAAACAGTTGGTGATCCGGTTCCGGAAGATCCTGCAATTTGAAAAACAGAAATCCGCCTCTATGGCATCATCGGCGCCGCGGTAAATGTCGTTATTATAAATATCTATGCAGGTTTGATTGACCACATGCCTGTCTTCCATGGTTGAAATGCAGTCACGGAATCCGGTCACCCGGTTGTAACAGATGACGTTCCCGGGACCGGTAAGCTCGATGCCTTCACCAATATTGGCGCCGTGGGCACCCATGGCCACGTTGGTCCATGCTGAAACACCAGTTACAACATTATCGCTGATATAGCAGTTTTCTGCACCGGGTTTATAGGAAACAATGCCGTAAACCGCATCCACCGTACATCTTCTGATGACACAATGCTTTGCTCCGTTGAATTGTATGCCTATCCCCCTGTGGTCGAAATTGATGACCGTGAGTCCCTCAACAAAAACCCAGTCCCGGTTATTGAGATCGATATGTGTAAATATTGCCTTGCCGCTGCTGCACCTGTAGACGACCGGCTTTTGGGAAGAGCCGTCACGCGTGAAAAGGGTATCATGCGTTCCAGCCTCTAATTCGATGATTTCGGCATGCTCATCGTATTGCGGGACCGGCCTGGTTTCGGCTTCCACCATTCGCTGCTCCGATCCTCCGTCCGGATCCTCGAGTTTTAGATTTATCTCGTATCTCGTGCCTGGTTTCAGGTCAAAAATGCTCCCTGAATGCTTGTTTTCCCACGTGTAAGTTGGCCGGGTACGGTTTCCTGAATTCCCGGCCGGGACCCGCCGAAGGGGCATGCCCTCCTTCCAGGTCTTTTCTCCTTTTTCCCGGAACTGCACTGTTACGGTCCCGTTCTGATTATCATCACCCTCTATCAGCCATTCGAGTGCCAGATTAATGATGGTGGGATACGTCGCGTTTACCTCGCCTGCAATGGTTTTGTCCTGGCCGTAACAATGACCTCCGATCAGCATTAAGAATAGCAGGCAAAATAAGCTCTGGTAAGTCATCTATAAACAAGTTATCGTAAGTAAAATCAACATAAAACCTTTCATTTGGTTTCATAAACAAATATATATATTATTTTTACTTTTTGTTTAATGATCATGTAATAATAGATATGAAAATGTTTGTAAACAGATGGCCCCTGATCATTTCCCTGGCAATACTGCTCAGCGGCTGCCAGGACAGATCATCCAAAACGGTCCGGGACAAAGATTTTTCCGGGGGGAATGCCTTGAAGGTAATCGGTCCGGGTGGAGGCGGTGGTGTAATGAAACCCACCATCAGCCCGTTTGACGAGAATTTTGTCATGACCCATTGTGATATGACGGCTGCTTACCTGACACTGGATGGGGGTGAGCACTGGAAGATGAAGAATTTGTGGACCGTACCTGAGGATTTTGAGTTTGATCCGCTGGATCAGCATACGGTTTATGCCGCTACACGCGGTTACCGGTACAGTGAGGACAGGGGATCGGGCTTGAGTATACTGTACAGGTCAGAAGACCGGGGAGAGAGCTGGCACATTGTGTATCCTGACCTGGATAAGGTAATAAAGTCCGAGCGGTTACAGAACACAGACTATCTGCCTTCAGAGATCATTCATGGAGCACTGGATGGCACTATTGAGAAGGTTGAGGTAGATCCTGCCGATCACCGGCGCATTTACCTGGGACTGGCACCATTGAGATCTTACATTGGAGGCGGTGATCAGAATGACAGTGATTCTGCCATGCTGGTCTGGTCTACCAATTTTGGCGGGGACTGGGAATTGATAACCAGACTGCCCGGGAGAAGCGTAAAGGCTATTTTCCCCTGCAACATCTATGGGAGTCCAGGTGAAATCCTGGTTTTCACCGAGAGTGCCTGCATCTGTGTGAATGAGCATACCGGAGCCATCAGCATCCTGCCCCTGCCGGTCAAAACAATCATAGCTGCAGAGGGCGGTCATGACAAGGATGGCGGACTCCTCTATATACAATCCAGATTTGAGAACCAGGAGGGAGACGTGCAGGGCGGTATGTTTGTGAGCCGTGACATTGGACGAAGCTGGACACGCTCCAATAACGGTTTATTCAAGGATGTACCCGGGGGGATGGCTCCAAGGTTCAGGCAGGGCCTGGCCGTATGTGAAAAACAACCGGCCACGGCCTACATATCAACCATCAATCCGGTTAAAAATACAGAAGGAGACGTGGAGATGATTTATTGTGTTTTCAGGACCGGAAACGGAGGAGAAAGATGGGATCCGGTGCTCCTTTCCTCCACGCCCGGGGGCTACATTACCCAAAACTTTGAAGGCTCCTGGATGGAGGAAAGCTTTGACCCGGGCTGGGGAGGAAGCCCCATCGATCTGGGGGTTGCTCCCGGGAATGCGGATGTATGCTATGCAGGGGACAATGGCCGGGGTTACAAAACCACCGATGGTGGGAAAACCTGGAAACAGGTATACAGCCATAATCTTCCGGATGGGTCATATGCCAGCAGCGGACTTGACGTTACTACCTGTTATGGTGTGCATTTTGACCCCTTTAATCCGGCACATTTTTTCATCTGTTACACTGATATGGGCCTGTTCCATACCTTTAACGGCGGTGAAAGCTGGTTCCATTCAATTACCGGGGTACCCAGGTCCTGGCAGAATACCTGTTATGACCTTACATTTGATCCTGATATAAAAGGCAAAGCATGGTCAGTCTGGGCCAATGCACATGACCTGCCCCGGACCAAAATGTTCGGCAGGAGGGGGTTTGACCGTTTCCAGGGGGGTGTCGCCGTCTCTGAGGACGATGGCCGCCACTGGGCCATGAGCAACAGGGGTATGCCGGAAAATGCCATCTGCACGAATATCCTGCTGGATGCCAATTCTCCCCAGCATTCCAGGACATTATATGTCAGCGTATTTGATAAGGGAATATATAAATCGGTGGATGGAGGCAAAAGCTGGGAAGAAGCTAACATGGGACTGGGAAACAACCTGTTTGCATGGGAGGTACGTCAGAATTCCGAAGGCCGTCTGTTTGTGCTCTTTGCACGCGGGGAGCGGAACAGTGAAACTGTGGATGGGGCCATCTACTTCAGCGATAACAATGCCCGATCATGGAAACCCCTAAACCTTCCCTCGGGCGTCAATGGTCCCCACGACCTGCTTATTGATCCGGAAAATCCAGCCATCATGTATGTTAGTTGCTGGCCGCGCAGGGAAGGGGACAGGGATACCTGTGGTGGTGTTCTCAAAACCGGGGACGGGGGAACGAGCTGGAAACAGGTATTCGACGAAAGGGTCCGGGTGAATGCCGCCGGTATGGATCCGCTCAGGCCTGAAACCATCTATATCAATACATTCCAGAATGCCGCATACCGGAGTGACGATGCCGGCGAAACATGGAGAAGGCTGGAAGGTTACCGGTTTAAATGGGGACAAAAAGCCATTCCTGATGTCAATCACCCCGGGATGATTTTCCTGACCACCTATGGAGGGAGTGTGTTTTACGGACCGGCAGAAGGAATTCCGGGTATATTTGAAGATATTGAGAACATGCCGGAAGGCTGGTGGTAATATTAAAAATGTTCTGTAAATTCATTTCATGTACCACACGATAAAAAATATTCTTAAATCAGTCGGACCGGGTTTTATCATCGCTTCGGTTGTATTGGGACCGGGCAGCATCACGGTTGCTTCAAGAATCGGCTCGGAATATGGTTATGCCTTCCTCTGGGTGATTGTGCTTGCAACCATTTTCATGATTACATATACTTCCATGGCGGCCCGCTTTGGTGTTCTGAACAGCAAATCCATGCTGCAGTCCATGGCAGCTCATTATGGCCGATGGTTCGCCCTACTGATTGGTATTTCAGCATTTCTTTCGACATCAAGCTTCCAGTTCGGCAACAACCTTGGTATTGGCATTGGCATGGAGGGTATCACAGGCATCAATGAACGTGTATGGCCATTGATTTTTACACCCCTGGGAATTATCCTTATTTTCTGGGCCAAAAATCTTTATAGGGTACTGGAAAAACTGATGATGTTTATGGTGATGATCATGATCATTGCCTTCTTCATCAACCTCATCCTGACCAAACCTGAAATTACACCGCTTGCCAAAGGATTCATCCCTTCGAAGTTATCCGCGGACAGCCTGCATGTCGTCTCTGCATTGATGGCCACATCCTTTGCCCTGGCAGCCGCACTGTACCAGTCTTACCTGGCACAGGACAAGGGCTGGAAAAAGGAGAACCTGAAAAGAAGCCTGAAAGACACCTATCTTGGAATTTTGTTCCTTGCCCTGATATCCGCTACCATTTTGATCACCTCTGCAGCCGCTTTGCATCCCCGGGGGATCCTGGTAAATTCGGCAGCCGATATGGCCATGCAGATGGAAGCATTGTTCGGCGTTTATGCCAAAATCATCTTCAGCGTGGGTCTTTGTGCGGCCGCATTCTCATCCATGATGGTGAACTCGGTGATCGGAGGCGGCCTGCTTGCAGATGGACTTGGTACAGGTCGATCCATGAACGACCCAAGGACCAAGCTGTTTATCATTGCCATCTTGCTGATAGGCATGCTTGTGGCCGTTTTTTTCAGGGGCAATGTCATTTATGCATTGATCATGGCCCAGGCTTCCTCCATGTTGGCGGTTCCCCTTATTGCTGTTGGTTTGTTCCTGATGCTCAATAACAAAAAAGTGATGGGGGAGTACACGAACAATTTCCTGCAGAATATTATTGCTGTTGCCGGATTTATTGTCGTGAGCCTGATGGTTTATTTCATGTATCAGAATATAGCGGCTCAAATACGGACAACCTGAGATCAAGACTGATAATTTTGGTTCAAATAAAACATTAATTTAAACAGGAGGAATGAATATGAAAGAATATCCGGATAGAATAGCCAGCCTGGACATGTTGGAAGACCTGTTATCCACGCCGACCAGCGGGTCTGTAAAGATGTTTTCAGGCATTGAGGGAGATATTATGTTCCTGGGAATAGGAGGCAAGATAGGTCCGTCACTTGCGAGCATGGCCAGGCGTGCTTGTGAGGAAGCAGGCGTTGAGAAACGAATGTATGGTGTTGCCCTCTTCGAATCAGAAGAACAGCGCAAGCAGCTTGAGCGTATTGGCATTGAAACCTTTCACGGAGATTTGCTGGACCCGGATTTTATTCACAGCCTGCCAAAAGTCAGGAATGTTTACTTCCTGGCAGGCATGAAGTTTGGTTCTGAAGAAAATCTTTCCCTGACCTGGGCTGTCAATTCCTACATGCCAGCACTGGTTGCCGAATATTATAAAGCATCAAATATTGTTGCCTTTTCAACAGGTTGTGTCTATCCCCTGGTATCTGTCGAATCGGGGGGTTCACTGGAGTCCGATGCACCCGGACCGGTAGGTGAGTATGCACAGTCCTGTCTGGGAAGGGAAAGAATGTTTGAATACGGGAGCAAACAGCATGGCACAAAGGTCTGCCTGATCCGCCTGAATTATTCAGTGGAATTGCGTTATGGTGTACTGGTTGACATTGCCCTCAATGTGAAAAACCAAATGCCCATCGACCTGTCGATGGGATATTTTAATGTGATCTGGCAGGGCGATGTGAATGACATGGTACTCCGCTCACTGGAAATTTGTGAGAGTCCTGCCAAAATCTTAAACATCACAGGCCCGGAAATCTTATCTGTCCGCCAGGTTGCCAAAGCATTCGGAAAATTGTTCAATACCGAGCCCGAATTTGTGAATGAAGAAGCCAGAACGGCCCTTCTTAATAATTCCGAACAGGCGTTTCAGTTATTCGGCCATCCGAAAGTTACAACCGGACAGATCATCAAATGGATTGCCGGCTGGATCAGCGAAGGAAGGGAATTGTTGGGCAAGCCAACCCATTATGAAGTAAGAGATGGAAAATATTAAATTATCCGAAAATATCCTGAAAGCACTGCATAAGGGAGCTGTCATCCCGGCCATGCCACTTGCACTGGATAAAGAGCGGAAGCTGGATGAACGAAGGCAACGGGCAATCATCCGATATTACCTTGATGCGGGAGCTGGCGGAGTGGCGGTAGCCGTTCACACAACCCAGTTTGAAATCCGGCTGCCTGAGATCAATTTATATGAACCTGTGCTGAGAATTGCCAGGGAAGAGTTTGACCATTTTGCGGCCACCACCCAAAAGCCGGTGATCAGGATTGCAGGGATTATCGGACGGACTGAGCAGGCTGCCAGGGAAGCCCGCCTGGCATTATCACATGGTTATCATGCCGGCCTCTTGAGCCTGGCCGTATTCCCGGAAGCTTCCAATCAGACCATACTGGAACATTGCAGGGTCATTGCTGACATCATCCCGATCGTTGGATTTTATCTTCAGCCTGCTGTCGGAGGAAGAATCCTGGATGTTGATTTCTGGAGGGAATTCGCACAGATTGAAAATGTCATTGCCATTAAAATTGCTCCCTTTAACCGTTATCAGACATTGGATGTTGTGCGTGGTGTAATTGAATCCGGACGTGCCCATGAAATCGCCCTTTATACCGGGAACGATGATAATATCCTGGTCGATTTATTAACCGAATATAACCTTCCTGCAGGTTCGAAAGTCATTAAAAAAAGGATCGTGGGTGGTTTACTGGGACACTGGGCCGTATGGACCCGATCGGCAGTTGCTTTGCTGGATGAAATCCAGGGTGGTAATCTGACTGGGGATACGCAGCAACAACTGGACCTGGCAATGCAGATAACCGACAGCAATGCAGCCTTTTTTGATGCAGCCAATAATTTTAAGGGTTGTATCGTGGGCCTTCATGAAGTACTGAGACGCCAGGGACTGATGGAAGGATTGTGGACCCTGAAAAGGGACGAGGTGCTGTCACCCGGACAAAAACAGGAAATTGACCGGGTATATGCCGCATATCCCCATCTTAACGATGACGACTTCGTGGCTGAAAATCTGCATAAATGGTTGTCATGAGTTTTACCATCAAAGATGCGAGGTTTGTCAAAAGCAGTACTGGACTGAGGGGCTGTCCCCGGGATGATCTGCCTGAATATGCCTTTATAGGCAGGTCAAACGTCGGGAAATCATCCCTTATCAATATGCTTACCAACCGGAACAAGCTGGCAAAAACATCCTCTACCCCGGGGAAAACCCAATTGATCAATCATTTCCTGATCAATGACGAATGGTACCTGGTTGACCTGCCAGGGTACGGTTATGCCAGAATGCCCGGTACCCAGAGGGAGAAGATGATGAAGATGATCCGGGATTATGTACTGAAAAGAAAAAACCTGGTCTGCCTGTTTCTCCTGATCGATGCACGTCTGGAGATGCAAAAAACCGACCGGCAATTCCTTCGCTTCCTTGGCAGCAACAGGGTCCCGTTCGCCCTGGTATTCACCAAAACGGATAAGATCAGCGGGACCCGGCTCCGGCAAAACACTGACCAATACAAACGAATGCTGCTTGATTCCTGGGAGTCCCTTCCACATGTTTTTCTGACATCCACATTGCGAAAAAAGGGCCGGGAGGAGCTGCTTGGGTTTATACAGGAAACACTGA
>LJUP01000197.1 GCA_001303955.1 Bacteroides sp. SM23_62
AAGCCTCCGAACCGGGTGTCGCAGGGGGTCCACTCCCTGTCATCCGGACCTTTTGGCCGGTCATACCCTTCCGGTCTTTGTTTGGGCATGCCCCCCCGTATATGCCCTGTATGCCTGAAAATACTGTCAGGTTCCACCTTGACGTGCCATTTTCCTGCCATGAAGGTCTCGTACCCGGCATTCTCCATGAGGTTACTCCATAATTTCCCCTGTGCGTCCCACTGATCCAGGCTGGTTTCCGCCCGGTTGGCCCGCCATACTGACAGTCCCGTGTTCAGCATGGTCCGGCTGGCGATGCACACTGCCCCGTTCCAGCCGCCCATGTTAAAAGCATGGGTGAAAGCCACCCCTTCCCCAGCCAGTCTATCCAGCGAGGGGGTAATGACCTCTTTGCCACCCATGGCATTTACTGTCTGATAGCATTGGTCATCGGCGATGATGAAAAGGATATTGGGCTTTGTTTCAGGCTTCCCGGTGGTACAGGAGATCACTGTCACAGCAATAATGCAAAGATGGAAAAGATTGATTTTCTTCATGCCACATTAATTATCTTATTTCAAGTCTACCCTGAATTCCCCATCGGTGACGATCCAGCACTCGAATTCACAGGATGCAGTGGCATCCTTCGCCTTCATTACATCCCCGTCGACCGCAATGATGGTTTTCCCATCCACCTTGTACTCTGCCGTTACAGAATAATACTGGTCTATGGCAGAATACAAAGTATACGGGGACTGCCTTGCCGTGTCTACATAATCCACCTGTCCGTTCTCGACATTGCCACGGTACAGCACGATGGGCACTTCAGGATGGTTGCCGTCAATGGTCACGTGGATAATCAGGTCGGCACTGTCAGGCCGGAATCCCCAGCAATCATCACAATTGACATTGAGTCCCAGGTACTCATTACATGACCCGGCCAGCGTAATCAGGAAAAAAACAAGAAGCGCTTTTATATAACTTTTCACTTTCATTCTCTAGAACCAGGATATATGCTTCCTGGTATATTTCATCCGTTTCTGCATATTTATAAAAAACAGCAAAGACAGCCTGAAACGGTGCTTGGATAAATCATGGACCTTATAATTGACATATTCATAATCAAATGATAATCCCCAGTATCTGTCCCGCCAATACAATCCGGCAGATGGAACCACAATGAACCTGGTCCCGGGATGCAGGTCAGATCCCCTGTATCCTCCCCAGGTGATCCCTCCCCTCAGCTGAGCCTTGAATCCGGCAGATATGTTCTGTTTCCTGTAAAAGGTAAAATTTTTTCCTAGGGTCAGGGGCAAAAAGTACCTTCTTTCCCAGAACTGGTATGAAAGGGTATCATTTTCAGGACGGATCACGCGTATCGCTGAAGTCCTGGCAAAAAAACCGGTGGTGGCGAACATATCGTACTTATTTTCAGATAAACCGATCTCTCCGCCGACCATAAGATCATCCCCACTGAAATCCAGTCCCACCTCAAAACGGATCCCCGAGATCTCTGGCACCCGGTTATGATGAGCCTTGTTCTCAAGCAGGAATGTAACCATCGCCTCAGATTTTTCTTCCTTTGCCAGGCTCAATGCATTGGTGGAGTAATTAATATGCTGGTTGATACTGGCACCACTCTCCAGCAATAATTCTATGATATCCTCATCCCCGCTCATGACTGCCATGGCAATGGCATGGAGTCCGCCTTTATTCTGCAACCTCGGATCTGCTCCCTTGTCGAGCAACAACCAGGCCATATCGTAATCCCCGTGCTGGGCTGCTATCATCAATGCGGTAAATCCGAAGGTATCCCTGGCATTCACATCTGCCCCCCGCCTGATCAATACCTGCGTGGTTTCATAGCAGTCGTAATATACAGCCATCATCAGGGGCCGTGTCCCGAACCAGTCCCCCGCCTCCACATCCGCACCCTTCTCGATAAGCAAATCCGCTATTTCAGGATAATCGTATGCCGATGCATGCATCAGGGAAGTCAATGCCAGTTCATCTCTCGCATCCACTTTTGCACCGGCTTCGAGCAACATTTTTACGGCATCATAATGTCCGGTCCTGACAGCACCGATCAAAGGCGTGACATCGTTATACGGGGTGGCATTCACATCAGCTCCCTTGCTGATCAGGAATTCCATGATCTCCGTATATCCATTCTGCGAGGCATACATCAGTGGGGTAACTCCGTCTACGGTTGTGGCATCGACATTGACACCCCTTTCTACCAGGAATTTCACAATTTCCGGCTGGCCGTTATCTGCAGCCCGTATCAAATTGAATTCCCGGTCACCCTCCAGACTGCCCGCGGTATCGGGTTGGAGAGTGACCTTGTAATCACCTATTCCCTCGATTGGACGAAGCGGTTGATCGGCCGGTAAGGCATCCACAGTATCGGCTTTCTCCTCCTTAAGGGTATCGGCAGGGGTCACAGGCGTTGCAGCAGGGGTTTCAATGTCGGTTGTATCGCTTGATTCGGCAACCTGTGCAGATCCTGCTGTCTGAAAAAGCAGGAGAACAAGTATTGTCAATATTCCGGATCTCATGATCATATCAGAATTGATACCAAATATATACAATATCACCATGACTTGCATAATATGTCAGGCAACCCTTCACTAAGTAAGGGAGTCTAATTTATTAACAGTATAAAGTTCGCTATTTCCCTTATTTCAGGCGAGTTCTCAGATGGTTGATATTTTTCCACAGCATGTTTGGCATTTTATTAGTCTATATATTCTAACTTTGATTGATCAGACACCAATGTAACATGATAAACAGAGTCGGTTTACTTATTTTAACGATATGCGCTGTCCAGTTGTCATTTTCACAAACGGGTGATGATGATTATTACCTTGGACACGGGTTCAACAGCGGCGACACCGTTTACACCAATTCCGGTACCTTCTGGGATGCGGGGGGATTGAACAACTATGGCACCAATGAACAGTGGACTGTCTGGTTCTGTTCCAATAATGGAAACCCCATCACCTTCGACTTTTCAGATTTCGCGACTGACTACAGGGGGACCTTCCCCGATCCGGCTCCGGGTGAGTTCCGGGGTTATGATTACCTGACGATCTATTATGGAAGTGATTCCGCCCATGCCTACCATGACGATACGCCGCAATTCACTTTTACATCTCCGGATGGTTGTATCGGATTCCGGTTCAGGTCCCAGCCAACTTCCCTGACGCACAATGGATGGGATGCCGAGATCAGCGCCAATCCACCTCCTTCAAACAATGATCCATGTACGGCAGCCGCCCTGGTTGTCGGCAATGTATGCGCACCCTCTGTATTCAACAACAAAGGGGCCTATGGAACAGGCATCGGGAGTCCTGCCTGTCATACTTTCTTCAGCGGGGATGTCTGGTTTACCGCTGAGGTTCCCGCTTCAGGCCAGTTGAAGGTTGAAACCTTTGCCGGGACACTGGACTGGGCAGTCATGGTGATTTATACCGGTGCGGATTGCAGCAGCCTGACCGAACTCTTTTGTGATGAGACCACTTCAGCCATGCCCACCAGGATCCTGACCGGCCGCACACCGGGAGAAACCATCTATATCAGGATCTTCGGCGACCAGGCCAAGAGCGGAACCTTCGGGATCTGCGCTTCAGACCCTTCCGCTCCCATTGTAGGATATACCGGTCCCGGCGGTGTCGGCAACGATACCGAAAATGATCTCTGGCTGCGCGCTGACAAAGGTGTGTTGAACATCGGCGGCACGGAAGCATCCCCGGGTCAGTCAGTACAGACCTGGAATGACCAAAGCGGGAATGAAAACCATGTTTCCCAGGTTACCGCGGGAAACCAGCCTGTGCTGGTTGGCAATGCCATCAATGGCCAGCCAACGCTGAACTTTAATGGCACAAGTCAAAATATGACCGGTGAAATGGGACCCCTATCAGCACCCATCACCCTGATCACCGTAAGCAGGTTTACGGCTCCCGCTTCAGATGCCTACGTGATGACTGTCGGGGACCTGAACGCAAACCAGACCGTGAGTGTCAGCCGGGAAACGGATAATAACTATTATGCATTCACGCAGGGGACCAAATATTACGGTCCCGCTCTAGCAGACAATACGCCCTATATCATTCATGCCAGGCACAATATCGCTTCTGCCTTCCACGAGGTCTTCCTGAATGAAACAGCCTTCGCAGCCGCAGAATACGGGGCAAGTGTGATCACGGACGGATCGCTGGTCCTGGGAGCAAGCCGCAATATTGATACCTTCCTTGGAGGGGATATAGCCGAGGCGATTGTTTACAACAATATCCTGAATTCGGCACAGAAGATCATCGTTGAAAACTACCTGGCAGCCAAATATGGGATAACCATCCCGACAGACAGGTACGCCCATCAGGCCGTTCATGGGTATGATGTGGCCGGGATCGGGCAGGTGGATGCCGGCAATCAGCATACGAATGCACAATCGGCAAGGATCCTGGCTGTCGGTAATCCGACCGACATTGACGACGGGGAATTTCTCCTTTTCGGGCATGACAATGGAGATATCAGCTCATGGATCACCACTGATCTGCCCAATAATGATCTGAACCTGCTGCGTGTGGAACGCGAATGGCGCGTGAATGCCACCGGCGGTGACGGGATGGGAAATGTTACTGTCAGCCTCTTCGATACCATAATGCCTGCTTTCCCGCCGGAATTCATCTCTTTCATACTGTGGGTGGATGAGGACGGTGATTTTACCACCGATGCCATCCCCTATCCCATAGTCAGGGTAGGTAACCAGTATATCGCCAACTCGGTTGACCTTCCGGACGGCTATTACATGACCATAGGATGTGTCAGGCCGGTGGCCGGATTTACACTGCCTGCTTCGGCGGGAATGGAATCCGTTGCCAGTCCGCAAATTGAAGTTTCGCTCAATTACGGGGTCAGCACAGAACTCACCCTTCAATACCGGGCCATCGATGGAACAGCTACCGGTGGCGGGGTTGATTCTCCTTCTGCTGGACTGATGCTTGGTGCTGACAGTATCCATACCTATACCATCCTCAATGATGATATCGAGGTAACAGCCACCACAGATGCAGACAGCATTGGTTCCTGCTATCCGGCAGTGGCCAACCTGGGAGTGAATGTCGCTGGAACGGGTCCTTATACCTATGCATGGACACCCACAGACAGTTTGAGCGACCCGGGGATCGCCGATCCAGTTGCCAATCCTGCGGTATCTACCTGGTATGTGGTGGAGGTGACCGACCAAACCAATGGAGCTGTGGGAACTGACAGCATTTTTATTACCGTACTGACAGCTCCCGCACAACCCGTCATAACGGCCGGCGGTCCCACTACCTTCTGCTCAGGTGACAGTGTCCAGCTCAGTTCATCTGCCGCAGCCGCCTACGGCTGGTCCACCGGGGAAACCACCCAGGATATCTGGGCCATTATAAGCGGAAGCTATACGGTCAGCGTATTTGATGACGCTGGATGCAGCAGTGTCCCATCCGATCCTGTCCTGGTAACGGCCCTTCCCTTGCCGGCCCAGCCCGTAATCACGGCATCGGGACCGGTGGCCTTCTGTGAAGGGGACAGTGTGGATCTCACTTCAAGCATTGCTTTATCATACCTTTGGTCAAACGGGGATACCAACCAGACCATCCGGGTAAAATCGAATGGAAGTTTCTTTGTACAGGTAACGGATACCAGCGGATGCCAGAGCATTCCTTCCGCCACTGCCACGGTTACCGTTTATAATTTACCGCCAACTCCTTTCATTACGGCCAGTGGCAGCACGGATATTTGTGAACATGACAGTGTCATACTGACCTCATCACCCGGGATCGCCTATTTATGGTCAACCGGTGATACCACACAGAGCATTGCTGCAAAGACGGCCGGGGATTACACCGTCCAGACCATCAACGGAGTGGGATGTGTCAGCATACCCTCAGCGGTTACAACCGTTACCACCAGGCCTGCCCCTGGACAGCCCACGATCACTTACACAGGCAATACCACTTTCTGTGAGGGTGACAGCCTAGTCCTTACTTCCTCTGCAGGTACGACATATCTCTGGTCCACCGGAGAAACTACCCATGTTATTTCCGCCATAGTGACCGGCAGTTACACGGTCAGGGTGGCCAATGCTGATGGCTGTTTCAGCCTGCCATCTGATCCCGTGGATGTTACCGTCAATCCCAGCCCGGAAAAACCGACCATCTCAGGCAGCCATCAATACTGCACTGGAGATTCAGTGATGTTAAGCGGCCCGCCTGCCAGTGCCTATCTCTGGTCCACCGGTGAGACCACGGCTGCGATCTATGTGAATAGCGGCAGTTACACACTGACAGTAACTGATGCAAACGGCTGCAGCAGTCCGGTTTCCGACCCCTTTGCGGTGAGTGAATCACCCAAACCGTCCAGGCCGGTGATCACACCCGCTGGTCCCATTCAGCTTGAACCGGGAGACAGTGTCATACTGGTGTCCTCAGCCGCCACAACCTATTCCTGGTCCCCGGGCGGAGAGACCACCTCATCCATTACGGTCAGGAACGCCGGCAGCTATGCCGTTACCATTGCCAACGAATACGGTTGTACCAGTGATCCCAGTGATCCTGTCACGGTCACGTTGCAGTCGGTCGATAAACCGGAGATCACCGTCACCGGGGGGACCGAATTGTGCGAAGGGACCCCGGCAACCACACTGAGCGCCCCCCAGGCCTACGCCTACCTCTGGTCCACCGGAGAAACCTCGCAGAGCATAATGGTATCCGCGACAGGATCCTATACGGTGACCGTGTACAATGAGTTCGGGGCGCAATCGCCCCCGTCAGATCCGGTCGATATCAATGTATTCGAGAATCCTGCACTCAACCTGTTGAGCAAGTCGGATGCCTCCTGTAACGGGGAAACTTCAGGCTCCCTTGAGGTGATTGCCTCGGGAGGCACATCGCCGTATACCTATACATGGGACAACGGACAGACCGGATCCGTCCTTGTCAATATTGGTGCCGGCACTTACCTGGCCACTGCCACTGATGCAAACGGATGCCAGGACACCCTCAGCGAATCCATCCAGGAACCGGATGCCCTGGTGATCACTGAGACCATTACACATCCAACCTGCGGTGACAGTTACAACGGGTCAGTGGAGGTCAGCATCTCGGGTGGCACACCCGGCTATACCATTCTATGGTCCAATGGCAGCACTGGAGAACGCACAGAGAAACTCGGTCCGGGCATGGTGGACGTACAGGTAACAGATGCGAACCAGTGCCAGGTAAACGAGAGTTATAACCTCATAGCAGTAACTGATGTATGCATTGTTGCCTATGAAATCATTACACCCAACAATGACGGGCACAATGATACATGGGAAATAACCGGGATCGAATTCTACCCGAATGCCACGGTGGAGGTCTATGACAGGTGGGGAAGAAGGGTTTACTACTCTGATGGATACCCTCAACCGTGGAATGGAACACATGACGGGAAGGTCCTGCCCATGGACTCCTACCACTATATCATCAAATTAAATAATGGAACAGATCCCATTATCGGGAACATTACCATAGTGAAATGAGAAAGATCATAATGAGAAAGATCATCCTGTATATCATCCCGGCATTTATCCTGGGCCTGCCGGTTTCCCTGCAGGCCCAGCAGACTCCTATGATCAGCCAGTATATGATGAATAAATTCCTGGTCAATCCTGCCCTGGCGGGTGTCAAGGGTTATACCAATATCAGCTTTACGGCGCGGCAGCAGTACAGCATGCTTGAGAATGAACCGCAGACATTCATCCTGAGCGGAGATACGCGATTGCTGGAAGATAGCTGGATCCGGCGGAAGCAAAAAGTGGAAAAGAAAGCAAAGAACGCCAGCAGGAACAAAAATATCGGTATCGGGGGTTATTTTTTCAACGACAGGAATGGGATTACAAATCGCACTGGACTGCAATTCACCTATGCCTACCACATCAATTTCGATAACCAGTACCAGCTGTCCTTCGGATTGTCAGTAATCGGATACCAGTTTAAGCTGGATGCCCGGAATGCCCTGATCTACAGCACCAATGACCCCCTCCTCAACAATCATAAAACGACCTTTTTTGTACCGGATGCAAATGCCGGGATTTATGTTTCAGGCAAGGGACTGTATGCAGGCTTATCCGCTTCACAACTGTTCGGATCATATATTAAACTGGGGCAGAATAAATTTGAGAACTATAAAACCCTGAGACATTTTTACCTTGTGGGCGGTTACAAATGGCTGGTATCCCATGCGGTTGTCCTGGAACCCTCCTTACTTGCGAGGTCAACCGTCGATGCATTTGTCATGGATGCCACATTAAGGCTGTTTTACCAGACAGACTATTGGATTGGCGCCACCTACCGTACCAACAAGACCCTGGCACTCATGGCCGGATTCATGGTCGACGACGTATACCTTGGATATGCCTACGATGCCACACTGGGGGCGATTCAGAATTACAGCGGGGGATCGCACGAGCTCATGGTCGGCATCAGGCTGGGAGACAACAGCACCAGGAGATCCCGGTGGCTGAGGCCGGATGTCTCAGAAATCGGTGAATAGTCCTTAATTGATCTCTTGTTTTGCGCGGGCATTGACAAACAATGTGTCCCCGATGTCCTCGTACCCCTTGAATACCTTTTCGCCGTCATGGCGGACCTGGTCGGAATGGATGCCGATGATGGTGAGGGCAGCTTCTGCTGAATGTTCGTTGATCAGGGAATGGATGCTGGTTTCCTCTGCAGGCCTCAGGATCTCCACATTTCGCTGGGAGATCGGGAGTCTCCCGGTCTGGATCAGTTCGAGCAGTTTTTTACGGGTGGTTTCAACATCATCCTCGAAGGTAATCTCAAAAACCTTCAGGTGAGCTCTTCTCATCTCGGGATGGGAAGAGATGATGAAACCAAGCAGGATCATCAGGTTGGCATTATTGTAATCAATGCTCCTGATCCAGATATGGATGCCCTTTTTGGGCTTGAGGGGATTGGGCGAACTTCCGAGGATACAGACATCATGATTGGCGGCTTCGACCAGCGAAAAGTTTTCCACGATCTGTTGCAGGTTCCGGGGATCCTTCTTGTCAAATTCCAGCAGCATGGTATTGTTCTCCATTCCGGATACGCCCGGGATCTGTATGACCTGGGCTATGGCAGAAGTATAGGACGGGGAGATCAAGGTATCCATATAAATATTGTTCTGCTTCTCCCTGGTCAGAGCCACCAGCTTCTCCTGTATTTCCAAGGAATTTTCCCTGGATGATTTTGAGAAATAGTCCCTGATGAAGTGTATATAGGTCCCGAAACCATACCGGTAGGAGATCCAGTTCAGCAGCCTCAGTGCATTCTGGCGTTCAAAGGAAGAATCCGAGATACATACCGTGGATGGTCTCCAGCGGATCTTGGCCCCTGAGGATCTGCGCTTCTGCAGATATATCTGGATATTCCGGCTCAACTGGAAGATGGCATTGCTGAAAATGGATTCGAGTCCCCTTCGATCCTTGTGATAGCTGCTGATCCCGATATAGATCAATACCAGGGCAGCGATGGCAAGAATGGCATACACGGAATTGATCTTGAACATCAGCCAGTCACACATCAGAAAACCGATCAGCGAGATATACCATTTTGACCGGAAGACAGGCCTGTAGGATGGATCCGCCCCGAAATGAAAAAGAAATGATATCAGGCACAATGACCCGTAGGTCACCATAAAGAACATGGAAATGATCTCTGCGACCGCATTGACATTCCCCGCGGCGACAAAAACAAAGGCAATGAGGCAGGTAATCAGGGAAGCATTGTACGGCTCATTCATTTCCCCCTTGCCCCTGGACAGCCAGCGGTTGAGCGGCCTGACCGGGAATGCCCTGTCCATGGCCAGCGCCTGCAGGGTCCGGGGAGCCACCATGACGGAGCCGATGGCCGAGGAAATCGTCGATGCTGCCAGTCCCAAAGGAATGATCAACGCCCCGTACAAGGCTATTTTGCTCATGATCAGCTGGTTTGCCTTGAGGTCTTCCGGACTGGCGGAGACATACAATTTCCATGCGATAAAGATATAGATGATCATCCCCGAGACAGTGGCCAGGGTGGTCCCCAATGGTATTGACCTCGCAGGCCTTTTCAGGTCCCCGGACAAACCAACCCCGGCAGTCATCCCCGTAAAGGCAGGAAAAACAATGGCAAAAATAACGAAGAAACTTGAGAGGTCGTAGGTGCCCTGCCCGACCGTCCAGATACCCTGTTCCGGGACATAATCGGTCTGGCCCATGAAAAACAGGGTAAGTGAAGCGAACAGGATGGCTACTACAAAATAAAGTGCTTTCACACCCATGCTGGCACCCCTCTTCAGGATCAACAAGGTCAACAATCCCATGGCAGGCAGGCTGATCACCTGCCGGGGCAGCTCCATTTCCCATTTTTCGAGGGCATGGTTGAACAAAGGTTCAAATGCTTCGGTAAAGGCAATTACATAAAAAGCCACGCTGATGGCCTGTGAAAAGAAAAGGGAGATCCCTATAGTGGTGCCAATGTTCAATCCGAATGACCTGGAGATCACAAAATACTCCCCTCCTCCTTCCACCCGCTGGTTGGTCGCCAGTTCGCTGAGTGCCAGTGCAGTAGGTATGGTCACCGTATGGCCGATCAATATGACCAGGATCACCCCCCAGAAACCGATATACCCGACGGCCATACCGAACCGCAGAAAAAGGATAGCCCCCAGTATGGTGGATATTGCCGTGAAGAAGACCGGAAGAGTGCCGAATCCCTTTGCCTTTGTGGCTGCCATTTAAAAGCGCTTTGTGGTGCATGAAAATTAGTTAAAAATTTCTACATTTGCAGGCCTTTTTGGCCAGGCCTGCAACGCCCCCAAGCGGATCCCTGCTTAATCTATCGTAATTTATTAATTCTCAGAAAGATGAAACTATTGTTAAAAGAGAGACTATTTTCAAGGAGCTGGTTCATCAACCACACCCTGATCATTACTTCAGATCATGGTATGGGTAGCAGCGGTCCCGATCGCTACATTAACCTCTCAAATCATATCCCGCCACACTGGGTTGGAATAAAAGAGGGGTATAATCCCATCTATCTCATTAAGGCCAGGGATGGATATTATGATTCCATCCTGTCCGTGATCCAGGATATCCCCCATGTCTCCGGATGGCCGGGTGAGAAGGTGCCCGGCAGGTTTGTTTTCGGTAAAAACCAGCGAATCCCGGATTTTGTAATGATTGCCGACAGCGCCTGGAGCATAGGATGGCAACCCGATCCTGGCCTGTCAAAAGGGGTCCATGCTGAGGGAATAGGGACTGTTAAATATTACATAAATTTATCCAAATTCGTCCAGGAATGGGATTAAAATCAGTAATTTCACATCCGGATAATCATATTTAACGCACAACCAGCCATGAAAAGAACAGCGCTCATCATACCCATCCTCCTGCTTGCTTTCAACAGTTTCGCATCCGCTCCCCTTGAAAAGGGAGACAGGGTTCCCGACTTTTCTGCCATTGATGAAAACGGGGACACCTGGGAATTATCCCGGCAGCGGGCAGATTACCTGGTGATTTATTTTTATCCGGCGGCCTTCACCGGGGGCTGTACCACACAGGCCTGCAGCTACCGCGATCATCAATCGGCGTTCAATATTCTCAATGCAAAAGTGATCGGGGTAAGCGGGGACGAACATGAAAACCTTAAAGCATTCAAGGACATTCACAACCTGAATTTTACCCTCCTGTCTGACGCTGATGGTAAAATCTCCGAACTGTTCGGTGTCCCGACCACGGAAGGGCGGACCATTGAAAAAGAGGTCGACGGAAAAATTCTGCAATTGACCCGCGGGGTCACAACCTCCCGGTGGACCTATGTGGTTGACAGAAACGGCAGGCTTGTATACAGGGATGACGATGTACAGGCCGCCACAGATCCTGAGGCTGTTCTGAAAGCCATTACAACCCATAATGAACGTAAGACCTGCAGACCAAGGTAGGTTCTTTCATGCCAGGCATTCCGCTAAAAAATTTGCATTAAGGTTTTTATTCCATCCCGGTTTTCGTAACTTTTAGGACTGTATTTAAGTCACATAATAATTGCCCTAATGCTGAAAAATTTCATCACCATTGCCCTCCGTAACCTTTTACGCCAGAAAGGATTTACCATCATCAACATATTGGGATTGACCATAGGATTGACGGTCAGCGCCCTGATCATCCTGTATATCGTCCATGAACTGGGGTATGACCGATTCCATGAAAATGCCGGAAGGATTTACCGGGTGGCCATCAATGGTGAGATATCAGGACAGGCCATCAATGTAGCTGTTTCATCTCCCCCCTTCGGTCCAGCACTTGTTGCCGATTACCCGGAGGTTGTTGATTATACCCGGATCGACCCACCCCATAATTCCCTGTTCGCCTTTGGGGATGAGAAATATTATGAAGACGATATACTCTTTGCCGATTCATCCTTCTTTAAAATATTCACAGTACCGCTTCTTTATGGCGATCCCGCCACAGCCCTGGAGGTCCCCAGGTCCCTCGTGCTTACTGAATCACTTGCCAGGAAGTATTTCGGTGATGAATATCCTGTGGGCAAAGTGCTGCGATACAATGATCAGACAGATCTGACTGTAACCGGCGTATGTGAGGACTATCCGGACAATTCCCACTTCACATTCCAGGCCCTGGTCTCCTATTCCACTCTGTTGGAAATGCGGGGCCAGTGGTGGATGAATACCTGGGGTAATTTTGCCATGTATAATTACATTATGCTTGATAGACGCGCAAACCTGGATTCATTGATGGCTAAAATGCCTGATTTCCTTGTTAAATATATGTCTGATGAAATTCAGGAAGCGGATATGCGCTTTGAGCTTTATCTCCAGCCTGTCACCAGCATCCACCTCCACTCAAACCTGATGGCTGAGATAGGCGATAACAGTGACATCAGTTATATCTATATCCTGATGGCCATCACCCTTTTTATCCTGATCCTGGCCAGTATCAATTTCATGAACCTGTCCACCGCCAAATCAGCCAACCGGGCCCGCGAAGTGGGCATCAGGAAGGTAGCTGGCTCCTCCCGGCAACACCTGGTGAGGCAATTTATCGGGGAATCGGTGATCATCAGCCTGATCTCCCTGTTCATCACCTTCTTTTTGATCGAGCTGATCCTGCCCGCCTTCAATAACATTACTGGAAAGGAACTGGACATGCAATATATACTGGACTGGCAATTGACACTGGGTTTTATACTGCTGGCAGTGATCGTGGGGATTTTTGCCGGAAGTTATCCGGCGTTTTACCTGTCAGCATTCAATCCCATCCGTGTGTTACAGGGAAGGTTGAAGGCGGGATCGTCAAACAGCCTGCTGAGGAATGTACTCGTCTTTATCCAGTTTACCGTTTCGATCGCATTGATCATAGGTACAGTGGTCATATACAGGCAACTTACATTCATGAGGAAGAAGGATCTCGGATTCGATCCAAGTCATGTGGTCATCGTCCCCCTGCGGAACGAGGAAACAAGGAATAAAGGGCAGGTTATCAAGGAGGCATTCCTGACCTATCCGAATGTCTTCTCCGCCTCTCTGAGCAGTGGATTACCGGCAGGGCAGCTTTCCGGAACAGGCTATTTTCCGGAGGGGTACGGGGACAGGGACCCATGGCTGATCTATGGGTTTGCAGCGGATCCGGATTTTATTGACAAGACCATGAAGATGAAAATCATCAATGGCCGTAATTTCAATTCCGAATTTTCAACTGACAGTACGGCTGTACTGATCAATGAAGTGCTGCTTAAGAAACTGGCATGGGAAGATCCCATTGGAAAGATCATTAATTCAGACAGAACACCACCAACCCCTTACAGAATCATAGGTGTGATCAGGGACTTCCATATCCAGTCCCTGCACCAGCAGATCAATCCAATCATGATAAGATTCCTGAGGGGACAACCGAATTATCTGATCATTAAACTTTTATCTGATTCCACCCCGTTGACCCTCCTTAAACTTGAAAATGCCTGGGAAGAGATCAATCCCGAAATTCCATTCGACTATCATTTCCTGAATGAACGGATCGATCAGTTTTATGCAAATGAAAAGAAAATGGGGAATATCTTTGTTTATTTCACGATATTTGCTCTGTTTATTGCAGCCCTGGGATTATATGGACTTGCCTCCTTCATTGCAGAACAGCGGACCAAGGAGATATGGATCCGCAAAGCCATGGGCTCGTCCATCTCAAAGATCGCCTATATCCTGTCCAGGGATTTTGCCAAACCCGTATTGCTGACAAACCTGGTTGCCTGGCCGCTTGCCTGGTTTGCCATGAACAAATGGCTGCAGAATTTCACCTTCAGAACCGACCTTGCACTGTGGATCTTTCCTGCTGCAGCCCTGGTCACCCTGCTCCTGTCCCTGATCACGGTAAATATACAGACCATCCGGGCGGCTTCGGCAAATCCGATATATGCACTGCGATACGAATAGGGTTAATCATCCCGGTAACGCCTGTAGTATCGCCTGTACCAGAACCTTTGGGGACGTCTCTCCAGTTCCACCTGCCGGATATTCAGGTCGGGGGAATATTTGATAATGCTTATATAGGCATTGACATGCCCGCCGAAATCGTTGATCCTCTCGAACTCATAGGGACCGAGTATGGGATTACTTTCCAATTCACCTGCGAAATATATGATGTGTCCTCCATATTCCCCAATGGCAGTGACAAACGCGGACAGCAGGTCATACCCGTAAACACTCAGGTTGTATCCCCGTGGACTTACACGGTAAGGTTCGGTGTAGTATATCTCGCGGAACTTTCGGATGAAATCTTTCATCTCCGGTTTATCATAATCCACATAGAAGGAAGTGAAATAGCTCATCTTCAGTTTGTGAAAATACTCCAGGTCAATATTCCTGAACTTGTTCCATTGTGGCATCCCTGCCACCTCGATACGGTAATCATCCAGGAGGTAGTAAAGCGGACTGATCACATTGCTCACATAGGCTTCATTC
>LJUP01000198.1 GCA_001303955.1 Bacteroides sp. SM23_62
CGTGATATCCGCCGATGCAAATGTAGCCCCGTGGATCCCGTCCTTGCCTGTTGATGAGCCGACAATGTAAACCGGGTTCCCTGCTCCCCTGGCAACGGCCGAGATCATCTCACCCTGCTCCATGATCCCGACGGACATGGCATTTACCAGGGGATTGGTATTGTAACAGTCATCGAAAAAAACCTCTCCACCCACTACGGGAACCCCGAAGGAATTGCCGTAATCGCCTATCCCTTTCACCACTCCCCTGATCAGCCATTTCGTCCGGTCCAGTTTCAGGTCTCCGAAACGCAATGAATTCAGCTGTGCAATGGGACGTGCCCCCATGGTGAAGATGTCCCGGTTGATACCACCCACACCGGTGGCCGCTCCCTGATATGGCTCAATGGCACAGGGATGGTTATGCGATTCGATCTTGAACGCACAGCCAAGCCCGTTCCCCACGTCTACCAGTCCCGCATTCTCGTCACCCGCCCCGACCAGCAGGTTCTTTCCCTCGCGGGGAAGGGTTTTGAGCCATTTGATGGAGTTTTTATAGGAAGCATGCTCAGACCACATCACCGAATAGATCGATAATTCGGTAAAATTGGGTGTCCGGCCCAGGGTTTCTTTGATCATGTCAAATTCTTCGGGGGTCAGGCCAAGATCCTTGGCGGTCTGAACAGTCACATCCATGGAAAGTGATTTTAGGTTTTTACAGGGGACAAAGATAATATTTATAGTCAGAACCGGTTTATATAACCAATATGGATTTTGGCATTCCCGACATTGATGGGATTGTCGAATTGCTTCCCCAGGGCATAATTCAGGGAGAAGATCCCTGCCCTGGTCTGCATGTTGATGCCGGCCCCGAAGCCCAGCGGGTAATCAGCCTCAAAATCATCCGCCAGGGATTGCTCGTAATATCCCCCGTCGACAAACAGGAAAACACTGGAATTCTGCTCAAAGAGGAACCGGGTCTCGAGGGTGCCCAGGCTGTAAAAGGAGGCAAATATCGAGTGCTCATCCACCCCCCTGAGTGTCCTGATCCCCCCCAGCCTGAACAGCTCATTGGCAAAGAGGTCATCGTTGCGGATATAGCCTGTCCGGCTGCCAAGGTGAAGGGTAAACCGGCCGCCGAGTGACTGGAAAAAACGGACCTCGGCGGTGCCCTTCATCTGGGTTGATGTTTCCCGTACCGACTCGTAGACCTGTTCGGGCAGTGCCGGGTTCCGGCGGACTTTCTTGCTGCCGATCCCGAGGCGGGAACGTATATCCCAACCCTGCCGGGGATTGAAATAATAATCCAGGTTGTTGAACTGTATGCCCAGGCCGTAAAGGCTGCTGGTAACGTCAGCATTGGGCGGCAGCACCACCGCGTTTTCAAGTCCCCATGTACTGATCAGCGAGGAATTGAAATAATCAAAAAAGGCATGAAAATAATTTGTCCCGCCCATGAAGAACTTCAGGTCAAGGACCGGGTTGACCGAGAAAAAGCTGGTATCCTGCTTGAATAGTGCAAAATCCACCCCGATGCCAATGGAGGAGCCGAACAGGTATGGCCAGGAAATGCTCATGTCCAGTTCCTGGCTTAGTGGCTGGAGAGATCGCCAGGCAATATAAAACCGCTCCCCTTTCCCGAATGGATTGACAAGGGACAGGTGCAGGTCCCCGGTCACCAACAGTTTTCCTGTTTGTTCGTTGTTGGGCAGGATCCCTACAATCCCGTTAAACTGGTTGGCCCTGGCTTTCTTCAGGTAGGTATAAACATCCACCTTCCCCCCGAAATATTCCAGTTCATAGGGCCTGATCTCCTCCAGGAAGGTGGTTTCCCGTATGCGGTTTGAGATATTCCTGATCCGGTCCTCCCGGTACACATCCCCGGTTTCAACGGCGGTGAGTTTCTCCAGGTAGGCGGGAGCTATCCTGGCTTCCCCCTTGATATGGAAGGTATCGATTAAAAATTGCCCGTTGTCCTTCACGTGCAGGTTGCCGGATATTACGGGACCGTCCATCTGTATCTGGCTGATGTAGGTGCTGGCGAAGGGATAACCATTGTTCTCGTGAACCCGGAGTATCCTCTCCTGCGCGGAAGCCAGCTTCCTGGATTTCACGGGTTTTCCCGAGAAAGACCTTTCCCGGATGCCTGCCCTGCGCAATACCTTCCGGTCTATGGAATCGAAGGACAGGCTTCCCCATTCGAACCTTGGACCGGCAAACACATAGGCCGACACATGCAAGGTATCAAATACCAACGAATCCACCGATGCCGCCAGGTAACCCTCCCCCCTCAGTTCCTGCAACATCACCTTTAACGCCAGGTATGTTCCCATGGAATCAGCTGTCTCCCGGGGACTGTCAGGAAGGAGTTTTGTCTTTCCCCCTGCCGTCGGATGAACCTGCAGAAGATAGTGCTGGGAACAGATCATGCCGGGAGCCGCAAAAAGCAGCAGGATATGAAGGATAAACCTGGTCAATTAACATCTTTTGAGGTGATTCCCCATAATAACGTTCTTGTAATGTGATTATTTTTTGTTTTTTTGTAACTACCCGGTCACGGGATCGTCGTACAAAATAACAAAAAACCCCAGATCATGAGGAGAATAATCCTGACCAGCTTCATTATTACCCTTCCGCTTGTTTCCCTTTTAAGCCAGGGACTAAACATCCCCGCCAGGCACTGGGGAATAAGTTTCGGGAATTCCACCCGTTTCGACGGACTCCGTTTCAATATCATCGATAAGGACATCGACAGGATCAACGGGATCAATATCGGCGTGTGGGGGGCCAAAGATGATTCCAGGCATACCGGTACGGTCAACGGGATCAGCCTGGGGATCCCTGTTGCCATGGGGACCAACAACAGGAACGGGGTCAATATTGGTATTTTCGGAGCAGCTTCCAAGAACAATCTCAAGGGGATCAACCTGGGTGGACTGGGCGCAGGTGCGGGGAATGATGTGTGCGGGATCAATATCGGGGGACTCGGCGTCGGTTCGGGGCATAACCTGCACGGGATCAATATCGGGGGACTGGGAGCCGGGGCCGGGAATGATGTCAAGGGATTGACGGTCGGCCTTCTGGGAGCGGGGGCCGGGAATGACATGCTGGGGATCAATTTCGGTGGACTCGCCGTAGGGGCCGGGGGAAGTGTCAAAGGTTTGAGCATGAGTGTCCTGGCTGTTGGTTCAGGTGAACATGTAGCCGGTATAAGCCTGGCTGGACTCGCTGTCGGGGGACCCAGCGTGAGCGGTGTTCAAGCTGCCCTAATAGTGGGAGGCGAACAGGTACAGGGGATCAGCATCGCCCCTGCCTATTTCCGGATAGAAAGCCTGGACGGCTATATGAAAGGCCTGTCAATCAGTGCCTTTAACCATATCCGGGGAGATGTCTCCGGGGTCTGTATCGGGATCTTCAACTGGGCAAATTCGGTCCGCGGATTCCAGCTCGGTGTCCTCAACCATGTAAAAAGCAATCCAAAAGGGCTCCGCTGGCTGCCCGTATTCAATACTTCTTTCGGATCCTGACTGCAAAACCGCCAGGTTGGTAAAAACGACAGGTGCCCGGTCTGATCATCCGTTCCCCAGTGCTTTCCGGGTCCTGCTATAGATCCAGTAAACCAGGTAGAGGAGTCCCAGTACAAGCACAGGAAACGTAAACAGGCCGTAGGGTCCCATCTCATCTGTTATTTTGGTTTCCAGCAGATAAATGATGACAATGTAATACCCGACCGGGAAAAAACAAAACCGGTCATAAAGAAAAGGAACAGCAGCATTACACAGAGTTGGCCCAGGGTCTTTTGAACGGCCAGATGCTGCGGATGGAATGCTTACTGGTTCATGAATCCCTGCCGGCGGATCACCTCCAGGAACTGCCTGGAGAAATGAATATTGTCCTTGCGTGTATACCTGTTGTCGGTGAAGACCTGGGCCAGGGTTTCCTTCTGGTTTTCCTCGAGCAGGTCAAGGGTCAGCCGGGAAGCTTCCCGTTCTGAATAGATCCTGTCAATGTCATCCTCGCTGTAATCCCTGTAGGTCTCTTCATGCACCACCGCCTCCAGGGGCAGGCGGTCCGTAAGGCCCGGATCCTCATCGGGATAGCCCAGCACCAGGGCTGCCACCGGGACCACTCCCTCCGGAAGGCTGAGGATCTCAATGATCCTGTCAGCCATATAGGTCGCTGTCCCAAGATAACATATTCCCAGTCCGCTGGCCTCTGCCTCCAGTGCCACATTCTGGGATGCCAGCAGTGCATCGATGGCAGCGGTGAAGAAGGAAAGGAAATTGTCATATCCAGGATCCGCTTTGCGGGACCTGCACCATTTGTTAAACCGGTTGAAATCGGCACAAAAGGTAATATGCACCGGTGCAAGCAGGACCATCTCCTGCTTGAAATGGGCTTCCCATAGCTTTTTCCTGATGGCTTGATCCCGGGTTACCACCATGCTGTAAACCTGCATGTTCCCGGTGGTTGATGCCCGGCTGCCGGCTTCCAGGACCTTGTCCATGACCTCGCCCGGGATGGCATCGGGTTTGTATTTCCGGATGGACCGGTGACTGAATATGGTATCTATCATCGCAATCTGTTTTACCCGCAAAGTTCGTCATCCTGTGCTTCTGGACAATGATAAAAATTAGTTTTCACCATAAAGCAGGGAAAAAGTTGATCAGCAACCATATTATTAATCCTTTAACCTACTCATTATTATAATAAAAGCCATGATTCCTGGCCTCCGGTATATACATGCTTAAGATACGGACCGAAGAAGGGATATCTATAACCTGGCTGGTGGTTCAGTAAATCCGGAAAGGATAATGCCTGGACAGTTAAGTCACGATTACGGGCTTCTTGTGATAATATGACAATTGGCAGTTTTTATGTCTGAAAAACTTGCTTTATTGTGAGTTCAAATCCTAAATGCTGTAATCATGATCAACAGGAAGCTCAGAATCGTCAGGCATCTGGCCTGGATACTCCTGCTGGCAGTAGTCCTGGTACCGGACGCTGAAGCACAGAAAAAGAAAAAAAATGTTGAGGATGCAAAGAGTGATTCACTCAGGAGCAGCACTTTTTCCGGCCTCGAATGGAGAAGCATAGGCCCGGCCATGACTTCCGGCCGCATCGCCGATTTCGCGGTGAATCCCTGCAACCCTAAAGAATACTATGTGGCCGTGGCAAGCGGGCATGTCTGGAAAACCCTGAACGCAGGCATCACCTGGAAACCGGTATTCGATAATTATGGCAGCTACTCCATCGGCGTGGTAATCATGGACCCCAATAACCATAATGTTATCTGGGTCGGAACCGGTGAGAACAATCACCAGCGTGCCCTGGGTTACGGGAATGGTGTTTACAAATCAATGGATGGCGGACAATCATTCAATAACATGGGATTGAAGGAATCAAGGCAGATAGGCGGAATCGTGATCGACCCGCGGTGCTCTGACGTGGTGTTTGTGGCCGCCGAGGGTTCTGTATGGGGACCCGGAGGAGACCGGGGCCTTTATAAAACCACGGATGGAGGCGAAAACTGGAAGAAGGTTCTTGAAATAAGTGAAAACACCGGCATTAACAATGTGGTCATGGACCCGGTCCGCCCGGATATTATGTATGCCACAGCGGAACAGCGCCGAAGGCATGTACATACCAAGATCGGTGGCGGACCCGAATCAGCGGTATACAAATCCACCGACGGTGGTGAGACCTGGAGAAAGATCATGAGGGGTCTGCCGAAAGTGCATATTGGCGGAATGGGTATTGATGTTTCTCCTGCCGACCCGGATGTGGTATATCTCATTGTTGAGGCGGCGGAAGGGAAAGGGGGTTTTTTCAAATCCACTGACCGTGGTGAATCATGGAACAGGATGAGCGATCATCACAGCAGCGGACAATACTATAACGAGATCATATGTGACCCGGTAAATGTCGATGTAATATACTCCTCCGAGACCCGTAGCAAGGTGACCCGGGACGGGGGGAAGACATGGACCACCCTGGGACTCGATGGCCGCCATGTGGATGATCATGCCCTCTGGATCGATCCCTCAGATACGCAGCACCTGCTGATAGGCGGTGACGGCGGTATCTATGAGTCATTTGATGGAGGGGAGTATTGGGATTTCAAGGCCAATCTGCCGGTGACCCAGTTTTACCGGGTAATGGTGGATAATGATGATCCATTCTACAATGTCTATGGCGGGACACAGGACAATAACACACTGGGCGGACCGGCGCAGAATACAAGCACATTTGGTGTGACCAATGAGGACTGGAAAGCCATCAAGGGCGGAGACGGTTTCTGGGTGGCCATAGACCCTGAGAACCCGGATATCATCTATTGTGAATCGCAATACGGCAACGTGGCCCGTTATGACAGAAAAAGCGGAGAAAGCATCTTTATCAAACCAAGTCCCGGCAAAGGGGAAGAAACCTACAGATGGAACTGGGACACACCCCTGATCATCAGTGCCCATTCAAACAAAAGACTGTACCTGGGTGCAAACAAGATCTTCCGCAGCGATGACCGGGGGGATACCTGGAAGGTGATCAGCAATGACATCACCGCTCAGATCGACCGCAATACCTGGCCGGTTATGGGACAGTACTGGAGTATAGATGCTGTGGCCAAGGATGTTTCCACCTCCCTCTTCGGGATGGCCGTTTCCCTGGTGGAATCCCCCGTCAGGGAAGACCTGCTGTATGTGGGTACAGATGATGGTGTCATCTCCGTTACGGAGGATGCCGGGAAAACCTGGTCACAGGTAAAATCCTTCCCCGGTGTCCCGGCCAATACTTATGTTAGTGACATCCTCGCCGATAAATTTAACGAACATGTCGTTTATGCCACCTTCAACAACCACAAGCGGGATGATTTTAAACCTTATGTACTGGAAAGCACCGATAAGGGGAAAACCTGGGTGTCCATCAGCAATGGCCTGCCTGAGAATGGCAGCGTCTGGACCATTGAACAGGATTTTGTGAATCCTGACCTGCTTTTCCTGGGAACGGAATTTTCAGCGTTCTTCTCCAATAACGGCGGACGGGAATGGGTAGAGCTCAGTTCAGGCCTGCCGGATATAGCCGTACGGGACCTGGTGATACAGGAGCGGGAAAACGACCTGGTAATGGCGACTTTCGGGCGTGGCTTCTACATCCTCGATGACTATACCCCGCTTCGTGAATTCGACAAAGGCATCCTTGAGAAGGAAGCACATATCTTTTCGGTTCCGGACGCACAAATGTACGTTCAGACAGGAGGAAAATACGGACAGGGATCAAATTTCTTTTCTTCCAAGAACCCGCCCTATGGGGCCACTTTCACCTATTATCTGAAAGAGGTACCCAAAACACTGAAGGAACTGCGGCAGGAGGAGGAAAACAGACTGTTCAAAGAGAAGCGACCCATCCCGCAGCCTGGTGTCGATGAGCTCAGGGCCGAGCAGCAGGAATTAGCCCCCTACCTTGTTTTCAGCATTGAGGATGCCCTCGGCAGGGAGGTCAGGGAACTGAGCACAAAGGCAAGCAAGGGGATCAACCGCATGACCTGGGACCTGAAATACCCTTCTCTGCGGCCGGTCAGTGGCAGGCTGGAAGCATTCACACCTGTAGCAGCCTCCAGCAGCACAGGCAGAAGGGGTGATGGCAACTTGATACCGGTCATGCCCGGCACCTATGCGGTTTCACTCTCCATGGTTACACGTGAGGGTGTGAAGGAGCTTGCGGGACCGGTTGAATTTAAAGCCGGGGCATTAGGGATTTCAACGCTACCGGCCGAAAACACGGAGGATCTTGTTAAATTCCAGTCCGACGTCTCAGCCCTGGCAAGCACCATGAGTGCTGCAGAAAATTTTGCGGCCGACCTTCAGAAAAATTTGGTGCTCATCAGGCAGACCCTGCATAATACACCGGGCAGCCCGGAGGAATTAAAGGAAAGGGCATCTGATATCGACCGGCAACTCGAAGATCTGATGTTTGCCTTTGAAGGCCCTGAGGCCAGGGCCAGCCTTGAGGAGATCCCTCCCTGCCCCATGCCGCTGAACAGAAGACTGGGAGCCCTTGTCAATGCACATTATTCCTCGACTTCAGGGGTAACACAGACCGAGAAGGATAACTATGAGATCCTGAAGGATGAATTACAGCCTGTGCTCGAGAAACTGAGCAGTGTACACCAACAAATCAAGGCCCTGAACGATGAACTTGACAATATAGGGGCACCGTGGACACCGGGCAGGATCCCAATATGGAAATAATGGTCCGGTGACTAAAAATATAGTTTAAAAAGGCATGATACACAGGCTGTCCGGAATCTGTCAGATGATTGATATGACATCCGGATAGCCTCCTCTAAATGAATCTGTTAACAACTTACTATAACACACTTATAAAAAAAATTGTATTTTTATCACCTCATATTGTGAGTTTGATTTCTACGAAAATTGAAACATGCCAGGGATTTATCCGTTATACAGGTTATAATAGAATGGAACCCGTCGCAGGTTTCAGGATATGAATTAACATTGAATCAGATGAAAAAGGCAAAAGTTGTATTGGTTCTTGTCGTTATTGTACTGGCAATCGCTTCTTTCTCCTGTAACAGGAAACTCTGTCCTGCTTACGCCAAGGCTGATACAGAACAGTCGCAAAGAGGTTAATTTAACATTACCTGCCCTTGTTCCATCATTCTCAGCAGAGCGGGTAATGTAAACTGGTTGAATTTACCTATATTTACACCACGGGGGCACATGGATCAATCTGATGTCCCTGTATCCCTGACAACAAATTCCATTTACGGGCGTTATTCTATCCATAGAGGAGAAAATGAAAAAATGGGTTCTGGGCATATGGCTCTTTCACCTTGTCGGAGGTTTCCTCTTTGCCCAAGGTGAGATAAAGCAGCAGGCAAGGATATTTTACAGGAATGAGAAATCATTGGGTATCAGCCTTAACTCGAACGGGATGGGTATTAGCGGGCGTTATGCCAAGCGGCTCAATGCCAGGAAAAAGACCATCTGGGAGATTGACGGGGCAAATATCAAGCATCCCAAGGAAGTAAGGATCAGTAATTACTATTATAACAACCGGAGCTTTGTTTTCGGAAAGCAGAACCTGTTTCTCAACCTTCGCGGAGGCTGGGGAAAGCAGCATGAGATGTTCCGCAAAGTCGACCGTGGCGGGATATCCATCCGCCGGTATTTCACCGTCGGTCCCGCTATAGGATTCCTCAAACCCATCTATTACGAAGTCTTCAAAGCCGGCGGAGGGGGTGTAAACGATTATTATATTTCGGAGGAAAAATTTGATCCCTCCATCCACCTGGGGTATATATATGGAAGGGCCTCATTTTTCAAGGGGTTCAATGAGATCGCCGTGGTACCCGGGGTCTATGGCAGGTTTGGACTCTCGTTCGAATACAGCAAGAGTGACATCACCATTCATGCCATTGAAACAGGTGTAAGTCTTGACCTTTTTCCCAAGAAGATCGAGATCATGGCCACTGAACAGAACAATTTCTACTTCCTCACACTATTCGTTGCCTATCGTTTTGGCAAGGTTGTAGACGCCAAGGGGATCGTCGATGAAGGTGATCTGTACTAGATCCTGATCCACCGGAAAGATTTCTTATTTTCGTCACATTCAGGTATTGAAGAATTCCACTTTAATATGTATGTTTGCTTCTCGAAAAAAACAGTTAAACAATTAATAGATTAAATTATGGCAAAAATTAAAGTGGCAATCAACGGCTTCGGCAGAATCGGAAGGATGGTTTACAGAATAGGGCGTAATCGCCCGGAGCTTGAATTCGTTGGCATCAATGACCTGACTGACAACAAAACACTGGCTCACCTTTTAAAATATGACTCCACCCAGGGTAAATTCGAGGGTGAGGTTTCTTACGATGATGAATACCTCATTATTGATGGAAAAAAGATCAAGGCTGGCGCTGACAGGAATCCCGCTGAAATCACCTGGGGAGATACCCCCGATGTGGTCATAGAATCTACCGGTGTTTTCAGGTCAAAAGAGAGTCCCAAAGGAGGATATGGTGACCACCTTAAGAACGGTGCCAAGAAGGTTATCCTGACCGTTCCTGCCAAAGACGAGATTGACAACATGATCGTACTCGGCGTTAACGAGGACGCCCTTCGTCCCGAAGACCAGTGTGTCTCCA
>LJUP01000199.1 GCA_001303955.1 Bacteroides sp. SM23_62
CGAAGCGGAAAGCATATGGGCCCAGGTTTTGGAAGATGCCCAGCAAGGAGTCTTGAATCAGGTGTACACCGGTACTCACATGGAAATGGATAGGGTTCCGATAGCCCGCCATGACCTGTTACCGACTGGCTACCACTTGGGGTCCATCCAAACTTCACGCGGGTGCCCGCTCAACTGCATTTTCTGCAGCGTTACAGCATTCAACGGAAGACGCCTTAGGTACCGTCCGATTGAGAACGTGGTTCAAGAGTTCAAATTAATTCGGGAGAAGTATGTCCTCATTGTAGACGACAACCTCGTCGGCACCCGTAAGGACCATATCGCTCGCACCAAGGACCTGTTCCGGGCAATGATTCAGGCAAATCTTGACAAAAAGTGGATTGCCCAGGCCACGATTAACATAGCCGACGATGAAGAACTACTTATATTGGCTGCGAAGGCTGGCTGCCTCGGCGTCTTCATTGGTTTCGAGTCACCTAATGTGGAAGGGCTGGTGGAGGTCAATAAGGAGTTCAACATCCAGAAAGGCTGCGACTTTAAGGCCTCCATCCGGCGGATACAGCGACACGGTATTCTGGTGGAGGGTTCGTTTATTATGGGACTGGACGTTGATGAATATGGTATCGGTCTACAGATCAGCGATACAGCCAGTCGCTATGGCTTGGATCTCCTTAACGTAACGTTCCTGACACCTCTTCCTGGTACGCGCTTGTGGAAAATAATGGAATCAGAAGGCCGCATCGTCGCAAATACCTTTCCGGAGGATTGGAAATACTACACTTTAACCTTCCCGGTGGTCAGATACAAACACCTGTCCTGGGCTGATATGCTTATCGAGAATGAGGCCTGTGCCCAAGCTTTTTACTCCTATCCAAACATCATACGCCGTGTTTTTAGCAACTTGTGGCGTATACACAAGCCCACCAGCACGGTAGTGAGCATAGTTAGCAACCTCTCTTGTAGAAGCAATGAAATCCAGTACCATCCTGAGAAATGCAAGGGATTGAACTTATCCCGTGGGGAAATCTAAGCGAAAAAAGAATCAAAGAATTTAATAGGTGAGGTATAAACATCCATATATAGATAAAAAATCCTCCATTTATTTACCTAAATATTTCTCCCCCAAACAATTCTAAATTCTAACCTCCCTTGTAATAGTTCGCAAATTATCAAACGGTTTTTTAAAAAAGTTTGATTTACCTGGCTACCTTTTCATGTTTTTCCGATTAAACAATAGAAATCGTACATTAAGAAAAGAATAGCACCCGTACATTACCTGATCTGGAAAAAATCAAAATATTTGGCGGTTTTTATAAGGCCTGCATTTTTTTCTACATGAAAAAGTTCAGATTTAGCTGACGACGCACATATTTTGGAACAAAAATTGTAGTTTTAGAAAAAGGTTGAAGAGATTTACTTGATTGGTACTGTTTATTAAGCTCTCACCCTCGTTTCATCCGATTCATGCATCAGTAACAATTATTGGCTTAGATCATAATACCAGGCATGATCTCTGCAATATTTCAATTGTATTCAGACGATTTTAAGGATCCGATTTTCAGAATATAGGGGAAAACCTATTAATCTCCGGGCAGGATGTTCATGAAGAGCATATAGTAGCAGTTGATAGATACATTACAGGTAAATTGCAGTATGTATTCAACAAAAGGGAATACTTGAATTGATTTACTATTACAGGGATCAGTAAAATGATACCGCCGGAACATTAAAAACACTGAATTGCCTATAATATAAAATAGAAGTAAGCATTCCTTTGAGAAGAATCTTTACCATACTATTATTCCTTACCATAATCCCGACGACTGTCCGTGCAACACACATGCGGGCGGGAGAGATCACCCTGTCACAAATAGGTGACTTCACATATGAGATCCTGATCCAGACCTTTACCTATACAATGTCCTCGGCAGACAACCCAGAACTGGAGGTAGAATGGGGTGACGGAACCATTTCCTTGGCTCCCCGGATAAGCAAGGTAACACTTCCGAATTTTTATTTCTGGAACCAGTACAAGTTGTTGCACACGTTTCCTGGGCCTGGTACCTATCCTATTCTAGTTCAGGTTCACAACAGGAATTTAGGGGTAATGAACATACCTAATTCCGTAAATGTTATGTTTTCCATCACCACCACCCTAGTAATCAATCCAAGCATTGGCACCAACAACACACCGATCCTTCTGAACCCGCCAATCGACATGGCTGCTGTAGGTCAGGTATTTGTACACAACCCAGCAGCCTATGATCCAGATGGGGATAGCATCTCGTATAAACTCACGGTCTGCACGGAGGAGAACGGGGAACCCATCAAAGGCTATACCTTGCCCATGGCAAGCGATACCCTGTATATCAATCCAATAACAGGGGATCTGGTCTGGGATTCACCGATGAATACGGGAAAATATAATATCGCCATTAAAATCGAGGAATGGAGAAAAGGCGTCATGATCGGAAGCATTTTACGCGACATGCAGATTGCTGTTGATAGTACCGATAACAGACCGCCGGCGAATATGCCCCTGAGAGATTTCTGCATTGAAGCGGGTCAATTGCTGGAATATGACATCCTGAGTACTGATCCTGACAGTGACAGGGTCGTACAATTTGCCATCGGTTTACCCATGTCCCTGGAGGAAAGTCCCGCTACATTCGACTCCATTGTGACCGGTAGGGGATTTTCCGTTTCGCGGTTTTCCTGGCAGACCACCTGCAATCATGTTCGCCTTCAACCCTATAACGTAATAATCAAGGCGGAGGATGATAATCCCGGCGTGAAACTGGTTGACATCAGCAATTTCAATATCAAGGTGCTGGGACCGGCACCCAAGAATCCGCGGACCCGGGCAAGCGCCAATTCCATCGAGGTCAATTGGGACCCCTGCGAGTGCCGGAATGTGGTCGGGTATAAGATTTACAGAAAGGTTGGCAGTATCAATTACCAGCCTGACTCCTGCTTAGGCGGTGTGCCAGCGGATCTTGGCTATGAGCTCATCGGCACTCTTGGGTCCGGAACCGAGACCATTTTCCTTGATAATAATGATGGAGAGGGACTTCAGCAGGGCATTGAATACTGCTATATGATTGTGGCCCTTTATGCCAATGGCGTGCCCGGATATCCTTCAGAAGAGGTTTGTGATGTTTTGATACCCGGAACTCCCGTTGTATTGCAGGCAAGTGTTACAAATGTGGATCCGGCGGGATCGGTGTTTATCTCATGGGCCAAACCCAGGGGACTGGATACCATACCTGCCAATGGTCCCTATGAATACATACTTTACCGTTCGGACCTCGATGCCTGGGGGAATAACCTTCAGCGGATATTTTCCTTTACTACCAGTGACCTGAATGATACCACCTGTCTTGACACACCCCTGAACACTGTGGACTTCCCCTATTCTTATAAACTTGAATTATACAACGATGAACCAGGTAACCGCTTTTTGATAGGCCAGCAGGAGGTGGTATCCACCACCTGGCTGGAGATTGATGAAACAGACAATGCCAACGTCGTACGGGTCCGTAAAAATACACCCTGGGTAAACAATGAATATATTATCTACCGGAAAGGGCCTGACAGCCAGGACTTTGATTCCATCGGCATCTCAGGTGCCAGTTCCTATCTGGACGATGGACTCCAAAACGGGGTGGAGTACTGCTACCAGGTTAAAACCATGGGATGGCGCAGTGTGAGCGATATAAATTATGCTTCCATTAATTTAACACATGCTGCCTGCGGGACACCCCTAGACACCATCCCTCCCTGTCCCCCGGACCTTACCGTGGAGTCTTTCTGCGACAGTTCTTATAATCTGCTCACATGGACCAATCCCAATCACAGTTGTGCGGATGATGTGGTAAAATACCATATTTATTATACAAACATGCTCAATGGAAACTTGACTTTGATCGACAGTACGCTTTCCGCGGAGGATACAAGCTATATCCATTTTCCTCTGGGCAGCCTGGCAGCATGCTATGCGGTCACAGCCGTCGACTCATTCAACAACGAGAGCAATTTCTCAGTGTTGGCCTGTGTTGACAATTGCATTGATTACTTTCTTCCCAATGTATTTACACCCAACGGGGACGGGATCAATGACATTTTCCGGCCCAATGCTTACTCCTTTGTTGAAAGGGTGGATATGAAGATCTACAGTCGCTGGGGTATGCTGGTCTATCAAACAGAAGATCCGGATATCAACTGGGATGGCAAACTTATGAATACCGACAGGCTCGTTTCACCCGGTGTGTACTATTATGTATGTGATGTGTATGAACAAAGGCTGACCGGACTGGAGGTCAGGAACATGGTTGGTTTTGTCTACGTATTTACGGAAGCGGATGTAGTAACCCCGGTCATCAAATGAAAGGAAAATTACAGGCGATAATGAAAAAATTGACTGCTATTTTATTGATCCTGAACCTGGCAGGGGCTTACCTCGGGGCACAGGATCCTTACCTTTCGGGAATAGCCAGGCTGGAAGAAGGGGATCTTCAGGCTGCCATGACCCTGTTCACCAAGGCCATTGAAACCAAGGGAGCGAATCCCGATCTCCTTCTGAAATTGGCCGAAACACACTATTCATCAGGTGCATATCAGCAGGCCATAGAATATGCCAAGGAAGCAAACAGGATGGAAAGCGGAAAAGGGAATTACATGCTGGCCCGGTCTTTTGCCATATCAGTCCAGGTATCACCTGCTGTCCAGTACCTCGAAAAACACCTGAAGTCAAGGTTTAAAAGACCCAGGCATGAAATCCTTCTGGACACCGCCTTTGCATCGATTGAGGAAACAGCGGCATGGAAGGCACTGTGGAAACAAACCTGGTATTCCGAGGCCGAAAACCTTGAATTCGAAGTTGCGTACCTCAGGCGTTCTGCCGAATACGTAGCAGCATTGGAAAAAATTGGAGAGGGACTTAGTGAAAACCCGCGCTGGGATGAGCTGTATGCGGAAAAGGGACATATCCTGTTCCTGATGGGAAATTACCAGGATGCTGTCAGGGCTTACAGCCAGGCCATAGAGATTTCAGCGACTGCGGCTTACTACCATGGGAGGGCTGAAGCCTTTATAAAACAGGAAAAATACTCGGAAGGCATCAAGGATCTTGAACACACGCTCAGGCTCCAACCTGAAAAGCTCAGCCTGTATAAACGGCTGAGTCTTTTGAATCAGTCCGCCGGGAACTACCCTGAAGCCAAAGAGAATATCCTTCAATACCTGGAATATTTCCCGGCCATTGCAGAGGCCCATTTCATCTGCGGCGAAATTTATTATGATGACAGGGATTACCTGAAGGCCCTGGACTGCTTCAACCGCTGCCTTGCACTCGATAAGGATGAAGCCAGTTATTTCGCGGCACGCGGTAAAACGTACCTGAATACGGGTACCTATGCGTATGCACTGAAGGATTTCACCATGGCACTGGACCTGGATCCGTACAATCCCCGAATCTGGTATATGAAAGGCATATGCCGGCTGAGATTGAAGGACAAGGAAGGAGCACATTCGGATCTTGAGAAAGCCGCCCGCTATGGCTCCGTTGAAGCCAGACAATTACTTGAAGAAATGATGGATTAGATAAAGATCTTTCATCTGATCCATACATATGATTCGGATTTCTGTATCTCCATACATTTAAATGTGTGAGTCCGCTATCTTATTATAGGAAAAACAGTGAAGGATTGCCGATAATACCAAAGATTGCTTCAAGAATTTGTCAAAAAGTTGTGATTTGCCGGGCTACCTTTTGGAGTTATTCTGATTAAACAACGAAGGATTATTTGTAACTTGAAATATTCTCAACTGTACTTCGTATATCGTCAAATCATTCGCAATTACTTTTATTGATAATTCATACTATGTCTATTGCAATTAGAGGGAATCATCATAATGAAATACACTGGTTCAGATCCCCATTCGTATATATTGAGCAGACTCCTCCTGATATTCACTTTGGGACTTTTCACTTTCTCAGCTGTCTTTAGCCAGTCCGCCACAATCATTCCTTCCTCCCCGCTCACCGAGGTAAACCTGGATATTGAGTACATAACAGTCACCCTGGGGGGTGGCGAGACTTTCAAAGATTATCCGAACCTGAATAAAGACAGCTTTGCCCTCGTTGGAGCGCCTCCCGGAACCTCCATTGAATCTGTGGCAGGGATTTCAGCTACCGTGGCACAGATTGACCTGAGTTTTAATGGAACCGATTTCGATGATGATTATGGAAGCTTGAGCGTGGATATTGAATTCAGCCAGCTAACCTTGACAACATCTGGTTGGCTTGGTTCATCAAATACCATTGTCGTTGTTGCATATGATGAAAGTGTGGGGATTGTTCCGGGTCCATCATCTTTAGATGAGCAGACCCTTGATGCGAGTTATCTGGATATAACCCTCACTGACGAGTTATTTACAAGTACAGGGACCATATCAAACGGAAATTTTACATTAAATAATGCCCCAGAGGGACTCGACATCGAATCCGTTATAGCCTCGGATTTCACCCATGCAAGAATGCAGCTGGAGTATCCTCCAGAGAACGATTTCGACAGCCCGGTAACAAATTTCAGTATCAACGTATCCGGCGCTGTACTGGCTTATACTCTACCTGGAGGTTCTTTAACTTCCAATGACCTGACCATCACCGCGTACAATGAAACCCCCCGGGCTAATCTGAGTATTGACTCCACAGTCCTTGAGGAACGGTGGCTGGATGTCAGGACCCTCACCATCGATCTTGTCGAGGAAAGATTTAAGGATTATACCACACTTGTTTCCGGGGACTTTGAACTTATTGATGAACCCCCGGGACTGACCATTGGATCGATAACGAGAACCTCAGCTGTAAGTGTTGATATTCACCTCGATTTTAATTATACGGACTTTGATGGAGATCGGCCTAATTTCAGGGTCCTCATCGATCAGCATGTGCTGGTACAGTCTGGTTCTGACCTGGAATCTGATACAGAACCTGTAATAGCTAATATAGAATCTGCCACGCTTACACCGGACATGACATTGTGGGAAGACAATCTTGATGGGCGTACACTGACCGTTACCCTGGAAAATGAACTATTTCAAACACCGGGATCTGTAGATGAGAACGATTTTGTCCTGAATAATTTTCCAACGGGACTTGAAATCAGCAGTGCATCTGCTATATCAACGACTCAGGCTCAGCTTACTCTTCAGTATACCGGTACAGATTTTGATGCGGACATAACCAATTTTGCTGTAGGTATAGCCCCAGGTGAATTGCGATACACATCATCGGGAAATCTCAATACCGGTCCCATCACCATCCATGCCATAGTAGAAAATCCTGTCGCTATCCTGACGGCGGACGACGTTCTGACAGAAAACAGTCTGGATGTCAGAGAATTAACCATTGCGCTTGTCCAGGAGGAATTTGACGATGCTGTGACGATCGATGCATCTCATTTCAGGCTTGTAAATGAACCTCCCGGGCTCAACATAGAGTCGGCTTACAGAATCTTACCCTATGATTCCGCCAGGATCTTATTGGAGTTTGTTTATAATGATTTTGATGACGATATCACCGATTTCCATGTTGAAATCCAGTCTTTGGCCCTTATTCAGACCACCTCGGGCTGGCTTGCTACAGATAACCTGACGATCTATGCAGATACTGAGAATCCTGTAGCCAACCTTAACGCCGATTCTGCATTAACCGAAGAAAGGCTGGATTTCAGGACGCTGGATATTTCCTTGGTAGAAGAAAGTTTTACCAATTGGGTTGGTTTGCAAACGGATAATTTTACGCTTGTGAATTATCCAACGGGACTCAGCATAGATTCAGTGGCCGGGACCTCCCCCACCAATGTCACGATAGAACTCATTTTCAATGGAACGGACTTCGATAACGACATCAACGATTTCCATGTTTTGATTGACAGTCTTGTCCTTGTCCAGTCAAAACAGGATCTTGCTACAGACACCCTCCCCATTCAGGCCAGCCTGGAACCGGTGATCACTCACATTAGCATCCCCAATGACACCATGAAGATTTTAGATACGGTGCTCGTAACTATAACGGTGGAGAGTGACCAGGGCAATACTTTTTCACTTAACAGCGGAGAGATTGGGGAATACCCCCTGGCAACCCTGAGCAGGGAGAATGAAACCACCTACAAATCCAGTTTTACCGTTGAAGAATCCGGGAATGATTATGCAGCCTACGAAAACATTCCTGTTACCGGTGTGCAGTTATATAATGGTTTAATACCAGGAAATTTATATGCTCAAACCATCATACAGGCGAATGACCTTCTGGACGCCAACAGGCCTGAATTCATTCATATTGATGACAAAACCCTGACCGGTGCACAGGATATCGGGTCCGTGATAAAATTGAGGATACATACCGATGGGGTGGGATATACATTCGATCCAACATCACATGTCAACCATGTGCCCTTTTCAAGCCCGGCCATACAGATCAATCCTCTTGCCGATGGCTTCTATGATTTGTATTATACTGTGGAAGAAGGCGATCATGATGTTAGTAAGGGAAACCTGGAGCTGGAACTCATTGCCATTGATATCGCAGGCAATATGAGTGAGCCGTATACAATTATCAGCCCTAATGAACTGAGCATTGATGCGTCCAGGCCGGTGATAGATAGTGCATATATAAGTTCACCTGATTCCATCATAATTGTTGGAGAAACTTTGGAAATAAGGGTGGAAGCGAATCAACCCGATTACAGGAATTACGCGGACACCCGGATTAATGGTGTTCCTGTTGGTCCATTTGTAACATTCAGTGATCTTGGAAATGGGAATTACCAGTTTCATTATACAGTTCAGGATGGGGATACACCGGTCTCCGCGGGCAATCTTGAAATTAATATTGTGCTGCAGGACCGTTATCCCTATGATAATACGAGTATTGCATTCACAGACCTTGACTCCAACAATGTGGCCATCTATCCCAAACGGCCTTCTGCAATTGTGAGCGGTTCGACGGAGATCTGTTCTGGAGATTCTGCGTTTATTACCATTTCCCTTGATGGTACATCTCCTCCCTATGATATTGATATATCTGACGGGACTGACACATTAACCATGCACAATATTACGGAAGATACATCATTCTGGACCCGGCCAGACACTACAACCAATTATACTGTTACCATGGTGGTTGATTCAATAGGCAATTTCAGTCCGGGAATCGGAAATGCCCTGATTACGGTTCATCCGCTTCCCAGTGTTGAGATTTCGAATCTTGACAGTGCATACGCCTCTTCGGAATTGCCGGTTGAGCTGGAATATACGCCGGATGGTGGTGAGTTTAAGGGACCGGGAATATCTTCCAGCCCTCCCTGGACATTCACCCCCTCAGTGGCTGGTATTGACAACTCCCCACATACAATTATCTATGAATTTACCGATGACAATCAATGTTTCAATGCAGATACCGTTATTGTCGAGGTGGGTGCGGGCTCCGGACGTATAATTTTTGAAAATGGACGAAGAAATGCCTGTTATAATGATTCAACCTTTTACATCACTGGTGATAATGACGGAAATACCATCGGGACATTATCAGTGGAACCAGAACCGCCGGAGGGAGCATTCTCAGATCTTGACAGCAACAGGGCAGTCCTCAGGCCGGCATTATATGAATTAATCGGAAACAAGGATGTGAAAATCGTTTATACCTTCACTGATACGGTAGGAAAAGAAAATACCGTGATAAGAACGATGACCATTTACAAAGAATACCCGACGGCAGATTTTACATGGAACAGCAGTTGCGAGACGCATCCCATTTTATTTGAGGGAACAGAGATATTTCACTATCCCGATACCATATCTTCCGTTATGTGGAAGATATTCAGCGGTGATACAGAAATCTTCAGGACAGACTCAAACAAGCTGTATCATAAATTTCCATCTGATGGAACCTTCAGGATTGCTTATAGTGTCACAACCGTTGCTGGATGCATTGACTCAGAGGAAAAGACCATCACCGTGAGTCCCACCAACATATTGTCTGAAGATTCATATTTTGAGGATTTTGAGAATACATTACATGGATGGA
>LJUP01000200.1 GCA_001303955.1 Bacteroides sp. SM23_62
CACAAGGCAACCCGGACGGATGAAAGAACACTGGGATACAGGATCGTATATCGTGATCTGGAGATACTGGGCTTTTCTGAACTGGGACTTCAATTCAGAGACCTGCCCGCATTGGGACCCGGCATGAGGGTCACCGGGACCCAGACCGGCTATGTGAATGAAAGCTGGGAACGGGTCTGGGGCAAGCATAAAAAGGTCATTGACAATTACAATGAGCTGATCATTCACCTGGCCAATGAGGCAGCTGACCTGAAGCTTGACCTGGTTGTCAGGGTCTACGATGATGGTATGGCCATCCGTTACCATATCCCGGAGCAGGAAAATATCAAGGGATTTGAACTGACGGCCGATAATACACAGTTCAGTTTCAAGGGGAACCACAGGGTGTGGGCTGCGCAGTACGGTCCTTTCCGGTCCCACCAGGAATCCGAGTTCAGGGAGGGGATGCTTGATGATCCGATCCTGGAAGAAAGGAGCGGACTGCCCTTTCTGGTGGAGATCGGGGAAAAAGCCTGGGTGGCGATTACGGAGGCGAATTTGACAGATTGGGCAGGTATGTATGTACGGGCGACCAGCAATTATACCCTTGAAACTGTGCTGGCGCCCTGGCCTGATGATCCCGGACTGCTCGTAAAGAGCCAGGCTCCGCGAAGCAGTCCCTGGCGCGTGATCATGATAGGCGATTCCCCGGGCGATTTTATAGAATCAGATCTCATTGCCAACCTGAATGAACCCAATGCCCTGGAAGATGTGAGCTGGATCCGGCCCGGTAAATCATCGTGGGACTGGTGGTGGTGTAACCGGTACAGTCCGGATGTGGATTTTCAGCTGGGATCCAATACCCGTACCATGAAGCATTTTATTGACCTGTCTGCTGAAATGGGATGGGAGTACCAGCTGGTGGACTGGCAATGGTACGGACCGCCATTCCTGCCTACTGAGTCGGATGAGTGGAATCCCCATCCTGAAAGTGATATTACCACCATGAACCCTGAAATTGATATCCCGGAACTTGTCCGCTATGGTGCCGAAAGAGGGGTGAAGATCCTGCTGTGGCTGGAATGGAACCATGCGGACAGGCAGATGGAGGAGGCCTTTCCCCTCTATGAAAAGTGGGGTGTTGCCGGGGTCAAGGTGGATTTTATGGCGCGTGATGACCAGTATGTCGTGAATTTCTACCACAGACTGGTGAAACTGGCAGCAAAGCATCGCCTGGTCGTTGATTTTCACGGGGCTTACAAGCCCACAGGGGTCAGCCGCACATACCCCAACCTGATGACCAGGGAAGGGGTTATGGGGAATGAATATGTGAAATGGAGCAACAGGATCACACCGGAACACAAGGTTACCATCCCGTTTACCCGCGGGATGCTGGGGGAGATGGATTTCACACCCGGCGCATGGGTCAATGTCACGGCCGTGGAATTCAAAACTGAAGACGAGTCCCCTTCACCCATGACCATGGGCACACGGTGTAACGAGCTGGCCATGCTGGTGGTATATGAAAGTCCCCTCCAGGTCCTGTGCGATGCTCCTTATAATTACCGCAGCAGTCCCGCCGGTACTGATTTACTGAAAATCGTTCCGACAACCTGGGACGATACCAGGGTACTGAATGCCAGTGTCGGCGATTATATCACTACGGCCAGAAGATCAGGGGATCAGTGGTATATCGGGACCATGACGGATGGAGAGGGGAGAACACTTTCCATCCCGCTGGATTTCCTGGGTGAGGGTTCCTTCGAGGCAACCATCTGGAGGGATGCGGGCGATGCAGATGTAAATCCCACCAGGCTGGAAAAAGAGGTTATCCCGGTGGACCAGGACACCGTCCTTGAGGCTGTTATGGCTCCTGGTGGTGGTCATGTGGTGCATATTAAAAAGAGCTGAAACTTCCATGTCTATGGGTGAAGATAAATGGTTCTCCAATCGTTTAAAAAGGCTGGAAAATTTATGATTCTTTATGTAAATTAGTGCAAAACTAGCGACCATGAAATACAGATTACTTGGAAAAACAGGATTCGAGGTTTCCTGGATTTCACTGGGGACCTGGCAGGTGGGGGGTAAATGGGGATCGGAATTCGATCACGGCAACGCGGACCGCATCCTGAACCTGGCCGTGGACAGCGGCATAAACTTTATCGATACGGCTGACCTTTACGGGAACGGGGAAAGCGAAAAAGCCATTGGCAGGTTGCTGAAGAACCGTTCTGAGGAAATCTTCGTTGCCACGAAATGTGGAAGAAGGGCCAAACAGACAGAAAAGGGATTCTCTCCCAACGGTATCAGGCAATATATTGAAGACAGCCTGAAGAGCCTGCAGCTTGAAACGCTTGACCTGATCCAGCTGCATTGTCCACCCACGGAAATTTATTACCGCCCTGAAATTTTTGAATTGTTTGACCGTCTGAAGGAGGAGGGAAAGATCCGGCACATGGGTGTCAGCGTGGAAAAAGTGGAAGAAGGATTGAAAGCCATAGAATATGATAATGTCACTACCGTACAGATCATTTTCAACATGTTCCGCCAGCGTCCGGCGGAACGGTTCTTCCGGGAGGCCCGTAAGAAAAATGTGGGCATTATTGTAAGGGTCCCCCTCGCCAGCGGACTACTGTCGGGGAAGTTCAGGAAGGACACAAAGTTCGGGAAAATGGATCACCGGTATTTTAACCGAAACGGGGTCATGTTCGATAAGGGGGAAACTTTCGCCGGGATTCCGTATGAGGTGGGACTAAAAGCCGTGGGGAAGCTGAAGAAGGCCTTTCCCGGGCAAAAAAACCTGGCCCCCCAGGCCCTGCGGTGGATCCTCATGCACGAGGAGGTCAGCTGTGTGATCCCCGGTGCATCCCGGCCGGAACAGGTGACATCCAACCTGCTTGCAGATGATATCCCCGACCTGACAGAATACCAGTTATACGTGGTGGATGAGATCTACCGGGAAGACATCAAATCCCTGGTACATCATCTCTGGTAGTCCGCTTTCCCGGTAATTAAAATCTCCTGGTATCTCTCTTCCAGAGTATGTTGTCATGGATGATCTCGATAGACTCTCCGGTTTCGGCTACACGGGCGATGTCAACATCCTTTTTTACAAACTCGAGCAAGGCATCCCAGTTCAGTTCCTGGGTGCGTGCATATAGCTGGGGATGATACTGGGCATTGGCAGCCTGGGCATATTGCTCCCAGTATCCAACGGCCTTCTGCAGTTCAGCAACCGCATTGGTTTTATCATCCTCTTTGCCTGACCAGCGGTACATGGCAAGGTAGGTGGCGCCCCTGACCTTCTGGGCATAATAATGGCCCAGGTGGCCCAGGGCCGTCATGTCCCCCAGTGTTTCACGAAGTTCTGCGTTGTTCTTTGGATCAACGGCAGCTGCCCCTTCGATCAGGGTTTTGGCGGCTGCCTCCAGGTGGGTGGCTATGTCAAAAGGGGTCATCCCGTCCAGGTTTTCAGGTTCTCTGGCATAGTCTGATATGGAGATCACCCCCTGAAGGGGCATGGCAGCCACGGCAATAAAGAAATCCACATCATGGAACCTTCCCCTGTCAAAACACCCTTCAGGTGAGAACTGGAAGTCATTCTGCCTGAAATGGATCTTATCCACCAGGGAAATAATATCTGAACTTGCCTTCCATGTATGGTAAAGATGTTCTGCATCCGCATCCGGGAACCTTAACCTGATCTGGTCATACCAGTAAGCGGCATCCAGGTTTGGATTGTAGGCCGTCCTTCCCCATATCCGGAACCGGTACCAGTGCTTATCCACCTCCAGTTGCCTGGGTGTTTGCGGCTTTTTGCTGATGAATTCCCGTCCCCATACGTACCCGTCGGGACCCATGTAAAATCCCGGGGTAAGTTCATGGGGCATATGGTTGATATATTCGCTCGCGTACTCGGGATCCCCCCAGCGGAAGGTGAATATATCATCGTTCCTGACATTCAGCCAGCAGGGAATATTATGGGATTCGACTGCTTCCCGGTAGATCTTGTCAAACCAGGGCGGTTCGGTGGATGAGTACATCCGTGCACGGGAATATTTGAAAGAGGTCTCAATTTCTGTGGGATAATCCTTGAATGCTTCCGCGATATCCTCCAGGTCGCTCCAGTGACGGCGGAATATGAACCTTACCTCCAGGTCCGGGTTTTCAGCCCTTGCATCCATGATCCCCTGTCCGTAGGTATGCCACATCCAGTTCTCGGTTTTGTACTTGCCGGTAAGTTCCCGGTTGATATGTTCCCCGGCCGTAACCCCTATCCCTTTGATATTGGGATAGGTCAGCAGGGTTTGTTTGACGGATTTCCGGATATAGTCCATCGTTATGGGATTGTCCTGCTCCCAGCGGATGCCATGTTTGCCTTCCGCGCCGTTGACAAATACATTCCAGTGGAAGAGGTATATGTCAATGCCCCGGTCCTGGGCATACTGGAAAACCTTTTTCCAGTGTTCGATCTTCTCATCCATGCTGATTTCCCTGATAACGGTAAGATTTTCGGGTTCCTGTATCCCTTCCTCAATCCATTTCATGTCCGTCCAGTTGGTGATGGGTTTGTTGTATACTGTCACATTATCCAGGGCCACTTCGGGATACTCCGGTACCCTGATCCAGGAAGGGTAGGGGTGGAGGCTCCAGATGGTCAGCAGGTTGTAACGGTTCAGTGCCATATGGTCCAGGTACTGCTTCCAGAATTCCCATTCCCACATGGTGGCTATGTTCTTCTGGGCCGCATCGCCCGTGTCATCATAGCTGGGCGTACGGGCATCCAGGGGGATATTGTAGCGGAGTCCCCTGTGCCTGATATACGGTTCCTGCTCGATGGAGCCTATGGCATACAGGTCCTTTCCAAGGAGGATCATTTCTGTCAGGTCAATGCCGGCATACATCAGGCCATTGGCATCGCCGCCGGCCAGCACAATGCTGTTTTCCTGCTGGTCTATACGGTAAGCCTCAAAACCCAGTCCCGGATCAATGATCATGTTGATCACCAGGGCTGGATCCCTGTCTGCATCCTGTTCAAGCACCTTGATCTTCTTTGATTTACAGGCCCTGTAGATATTGTCGATGGCAAAAAGGGCCTGAGGGATCTCCCCGTCGTACTTGATTTTAACCGATCCTGGCATATCCGATTTGCTGCAGGATGCCAGGATCATCAATCCCAGGAAAACGGCAATGATGGTTCGTTGCATATGATTACGTTTTATCCATACCATTTGCGCTGCCGGCCTGCCAGCTTCGACAATGTATCTATGGCGATATTCACATCGTCCACCACCTGGTAATCGAACATGCCGACACAGATGAAATCGGCACCGTTCTCAAAGGCATACCTGAATCCTTCCTCCGGGTGGATGGCACCGCCTGCAAGCACTTTAAAGGCAATCCATGGGATCTCCTTTCTGTTCATGAATTCAACTGTCTCGTCAGGAAAGAGGCAGAACATGTTGTCGTGGAATTCATCATGGTCTTCCGAACGGTCTCCGTCAACGGAAAACGGGATACGTTTCTCCACGGGATGGGCCGACCAGTATTGATCATGGTGGAAAGTTTTCATGTAAAAATCCGGTTCCAGTCCCGCTTCATCACAGGCTTTCAGGGCCTGGACGGAATGCGCTCCGAGTCCCGCAGGATACCCCTGCCTTTTGATATGGTCAAGGCATTTGTATAAAACATCGATTTCCCCGTCCCTGACCCTCCAGTCACAGCAGTTCCCCTGGATCTGAATCAGGTCAACCCCCAGGTCTATCACCGTATCCACGTGTTCATAAAGGTTGTCCTTTGTCGGGTGGACCTGCGTCATGGTTTGCAGGTTACTGCCAAAGATCCTTTTGTATTTGTTGATCAGGGCAAGCTGTGTGTGGCTGATGTTGATGGCATTGATCCCGGCTTTCTCGGCCAGGTTGAGTGTTTCAAATACCTTCATCTCGGTATTGTAGGCCTTGAAAAGGGAGCTTACATAGATCAGGTCCCGGGAATGTGACCAGCCTCCGATCAGGTTACCACCGGCAAAAATACGGCTGACCTGCCTGTTGAGGATCTTTCCCCTGGGAAGTTCTCCTTTCAGGTCCTTGAGCGCTGTGTCACTGATCTTGATGGTGGCACCGGATACCGCGTTCACTGAATTCCATCGGTATTTCCTGTCCGTTCCCCAGGCGAAGGCCCCCAGTACCGGGACCATGGCCAGGTACCTGAGGATCTCCCGCCGGTGCAGGGAATCGGGCACAGCATTCTCATCCAGGATATTCCCTGGCTTTTTTGCTTTTTCCGGTTTTTCTGCGGAGCGGGACCGCCTTGCATTGCCCGCCGCACGGATAAACCGGTCAAGTCCGAAGTAAAGTCCGCTGGGAAACACCCCCAGTACCCCGAGGGCAATGATCTCAACGAAGGTCTTGTTGATAAAAAGATAATGTCCTTCCAGCGGGATACCAAAGTCGGTTCCGATAAAAGGCGGATTGGCTATATAATACAGGGATAACAATGCCATGCCTGCGATGCTGGCATAGCGGGTCAAAACACCGAGCATCAGCGCCAGACCGATCAGTGTGAGTCCCCATACATTCAAAAAATCAACCACCTGGATAGCTCCCTCGCTGGCTGCCAGGGAATGGAAGAGGCCTGAGAAAATCCACCTGGAATTCTCCAAGTATCCTGCTGAGGTCCAGTCCGGTATCAGCATCTTTGCAATGCCTTCATAAAGCAGGTGCCACCCTACAATAATCCTTAACAGGACCAGGAACAGGGACTGCGCCCTGTTGAGGCCGTTTCTGGTTGTGATCATACGTCTGTTGAATTAATCCGCAGAAAGGTATAAAGTTTTTTGCTGCTATCCTAGCTCTCGAAATAAACACCTCCCTGCACCAGTGCATCCCTCAGTTCGGTATAGTTAAGGTCACGGGTTCCGCAATCTTTCTGTGCGCAGAGGGCTGCCGCTGTTCCGGTGGCCTGGCCCATGGCCATCACACTTACCGTGTTCCTGGTAGACATGTGTGCACGGTGGTCGGAGGTAACCATCATACCCGCCAGCATGAGGTTGTCCAGTCCACGTGCAAGCAAAGCCCGGAACGGTACTCCGTATGTTCCGCCATCCCTGATCTGCAGCCTCGGCGCTGAATCATGGAATCCGTAAACATAGACCTCGTCATCGAAGTGCCTGGCCTCGATCACATCCTCATGGGTGATGTCATAATCACAGGTGACCAGCCTTCCGCGGCGAATGTTCAGGGATGGACTGGTGCGGGCAATGAAGGCCTTCTCACAGCCGGGGATGAATTTCCTGATCAACCCGAGACCACTGTACTGGCGCTGTCTTACGAGCAGCTCAGCCCGGGCGATATCATCCCGGTCAATGACACTTCCCTCCACCCGGATATTGATTTTGATGAACATCAGGTAATTATCATGCACGGTAGTGGTGGTTGCGGACATACCTATTTTTCTGGCTTCCTCATTGTACTCTTCCGGCAGGTTCACGCCGCGCCCGCTGAGGCGCACCAGCTGATCTTCCTTGCCGCTGCGAAGCCCGTGGGCCATCTGCCCTATGGCGTCATACTTTTCCAGGAAGGCATAGTATTTTTCCATGCTTACATTTCCCACGCCGATGGAATTGCATGAATCGTAATCGTTGGGTACGGTGAACTCAGCCCCGGCATGGGCTGCCAGGTCACCGTATGCCGTAGCATCCACGAATGATCGTGCAAGGATGGCTTCCCGGCCGCTCCTGCTTTCGGTAATGACTCCCTTTATTTCCGTCCCTCTGGTAATGGCCCCGGCACAGAGGGTATTCACTGCCACATGGACACCGGCCTCAACCAGCATCTCGAAGGTGACCAGCTTGTATAGTTCCGTGTCAACGGCCGTACAGACAGAATCATAATCATATCCTTTGTCCATTTCCGCATGGCCCGTAGTGCCTCCCACCAGCATCAGGCGGTCAATGATCTCTGAGGGGATCCCCCTGACCACCTGCCTCTTTTCCACTCCGGGGAATGCCTTCCAGAGGTTATAGTAAGAATGAATGGCCGTGCCTCCTTCCGTGGCTGTCCCGCCCGGATATCCCTTTGCTTCTATCAGCATGGTCTTTGCCCCCTGGCGTGCGGCTGCAATGGCCGCAACCACCCCGGCCGTGCCTCCACCGGCTACGACCACATCGAACTCCCTGGTGGGAAGCCTTCTGGCCGGCTCGGTATAGAGCCCTTCACTGATCTTGCTGCCGGTCCCGGTACAGGCTGAATTCATCCCTGTCAGGGCACCTGCTCCCATGATGAGGCTAAGTTTTGAAAAATTTCTGCGGTCCATGTTTTAAGCTTTTGGTTTATTACATCACTAAAATATCAATGATTTTCTGAATATCTGAAGATTTGACGGCTGTTTTCCCGGGATAGTCGTATTCCATCAGGTACCAGGTTTCGGTAAAACTGGCCTCATAGCTTGGCTGGATGACTTCCAGGGGACCAAGGGGTCCGGCCTCGCACATTTCCTCCCCGGTGTAACAGAATGACATATTGTTGGCTGCGATTTCGCCATAAACCCTGCCGGGATAAACGGGGAACTTCTTGACAAATAAGAGGGAATCCCTGGACAGATATGCCAGCCATCCCTCCGACAGGTCCATGGCAAATTTATGGGTGGATGGCGGACCAAAGATCTGTAATAATCCTTCGTGGATGCAGACATTTGGTTCACATTCAGGCCGGTAATTAATGACATCTCCCGGACCGTAGGTGAGATATCCATGGGGGAATCGGCTTGCCTGGTTGACCGGGGCAATGGCAATACCGCCTCCTTTGCATAGGGTCCGGGACCAGTGAGCATATTGCTTGGGTGTCTCACTGATATTGAGTATGCTTTGGGTGAATTTGAGTTTGGCAAAATGTTCTTCAAGTGAAATGGTCCTTGTCAGTTGTATGCCTGTTTCATGGTCCATCATGCTGGTCATCTCCACCGACTGGTCATCCTGGATCCTTGCAATCCAGTTTCCCAGCCAGAGATCAGGATGCGGCGGGGTGGTCATCTCGGGACCAATGTCACAGCGGCCTGCACATGGACTGGAAGGTCCCGCCGGGGATTTACCGCTTTCAAGCAGGTACCCGTCGTCCGCTGGATTGATATAGAGCACATTGATCCCTTTATACTCATAACAGAGTATCCTTCCTCCGCAATTGGGCTCAATGACCACCCTGGAATCTCCATGGGTTATCTCAATGCAATCCTTATATCCGCGTAAGTCGATTAACCGGGTTTCCATTTACTGTACCTTGTTTGGTTCATATTTAAGTTTTTCGGCTATCATTTCCAGTATTTGCCTGTGGCTGAATTTCGAGCAATGTCCCTGCATCGGTTCAAATATAATCTTCGCATCGGATCTGGGATCCGTTGTGTGTTTTAAAAATTCATCCAGGGCCCTTGTGGCCGGATTGAGAATAAAATGATCCATATCTCCCATCCAGATCCAGATCTTGCCCTGCAGGCTGGGTCCGATTTCGCTCCAGTTCTCCTGGAGATGGATCTTGAGGTCGTATTTTTTCCAGTGTTCCGCAATATCCCGGTCAATTTCCCCTGTATGGGGATCAAACAGCGGTGCAGGCAATCCGTTTTTTCCTTTGGGACTGTAAAGCGCTGTGTGGGCACACATTTGTCCACCCGAATTCAGATAGGTACTGGAGGAACCCTGTACATTCTCATACTGGACGAATTCTTTCATCATGATCATGGGATCGCCGGTAAGGTCACGGGCCACCGGACGGGGATTTCCCCATTCGTTGTAAAAGGCATTCTGGTCCTTGTAGATGTTGATCGTCTGGTAGTTCTCGAATTCAACGGCATCCGGACTGTAGGCAAAAGCCCCGTTGAAAAAATCCGGGTAGAATATCTGCAGTGCCAGGGAAACCCAGCCGCCTGTGGAGCAGCCATCCACAAACCTTGTCCCGGGGGTGCCAATTGCCCTGAAACTGTTTTCGATATGGGGAATAAGCTCATGGATCAGCGCATAACCGTAGGGCCCGTTGTTTTCTGAATCCAGCTGGTAAGGGTCACCAAATGGTCCTTCCCCGTCGAGGA